>CAYGSZ010000120.1:0-7816 GCA_964352705.1 uncultured Rhodobacterales bacterium | reverse complement strand
CATCTAACGCCCCAAGGAGCTGATAGCCAAAACCGCGCACCGACCCGCCGCCGCCGGCGTAAAACCTTTTGTTGGCGGGGACATTCTGGGATTGCTCGCCAATGACACTGCCCACTTTCACGCGTGCGGCGAGAACCACCGGGCGCACATTATCAGACAGGGGGTAGTAATAAGTGCCGGTAACAGAGGCCCGCGTAAACAGTGCTGTGCCGCCGAACTGACCAACATAGGGCGTGACCTCAACCCCTAAACGGTAACCGCGTTTGGGGTCTAACAAGCTGTCCGTCTGATCCCGCGTGAGGCTAAGCGGCAGACCCAGCAGGTACGATTGCTGTGTGCCAAAGGCATCTGTCAATTCAGCCGCTTCAACGGAGACACCGACACCGGCACGCCAGGACGACCACAGATCGCGGGTGATGCCCGCCTGCACGGTGGCTGAATATTCTTCGATAGCGTCGCTGTCTTCATGCAACAACGAAAGTCCTGTCTTCAGAACCTGGTCTGGTCGCCGGAAGGCCGGTTTGGAGAGACTGGCAGACGCGAGCTGATTCAGTTCGGTTGCCTCTGCCAGCAGGTCGAGTGTTTCGCCCTGCCCAAAAATGTTGCGGTGCTGCCACGACACGCTGCCGCCGAACCCTTCATCTCGCGCATAACTTAAAGTCGTGCCAATGGTGCGCAACGCGCCCTGCTCCACCGTCACCGAAACATCGAGAGGTTCGCTTGATGTGTCGTTGGCCGACGTTTCGGCGGTTGTAACGGGCTCAACCTTAACCGAGGTGAAGAGGCGCGTGTCGATCAAGCTTTGGCGATAGTCGGCAAGCTTTGAAAGATCAAAGGGCACACCTTGAACCCATGGCTGCAAGCGTGTCAGATAAATTTCCTCGACCGTTTGAAGACCAGAAAACACGGTGCGGTCAAAGCTATGATACGAACCAGGGTCGATATTTATCGTGACAGCAATCGTGACCCGGCTGTGATCGACCTCGGCCCGGCGCGGTAAGATTTTGGCAAATGGATAGCCCGCGTTGGCCAGCATTTGAATGGCTTTGCGCTCGGCGTCGATCACATCTGACGCCCGCGCCGGTTGCCCTGCCAGAACATCAAGCGGCAATTGATACCCCGTTCTTTCAACAGACAAAGGCTTGGTGAGAGCGACAACGGGGGGCGCAAAGGTGTAACGCGGGCCGGGCAACACCTTAATGGAGACCTGTGATTTTAAATTTGAGGGCTGTGGGGTGGACTCGTTTTGTACCGGTTTTTGCGCTTCGTTTTGCACTGTATTTTGTGCATCTGGACGGTTCAGGTCCGTTGTGATCCGACTGCCGTAATAGCCTTCAGATTTCATGACGTCCGTAAATTTCTGAATGTCCGCCCGTATTCTGCGGCGTAGCCCCAAAATACTGGCGGGCGGTGAGTCTTTCAGCCGCAACAATTGAGAGGCGTCTTTGATATCGGCCTCTAGTTCAGATGTGGGAACTCCGGAAAAGGACACATCATAGGGAATCTCCGCAGGGCGGGAGTTTAGTGTCTCTTGAGCCGCTGCGGGCCCCGAAACCACAGTTCCCAATACGCTGACACAGGCCAAAGCGGCCAATGCCATTACGCTATATGTGGATATTCCCTTCATGGGTTTGCGGCATAGCATATATTTGAAGAGGAGTTGCCCTAGCATTGTTAAAAAAAAGAGGCGTACAGAGACGCCCCCTTAAGTGAAAATGCACCATAAGCATAAACGCTAATAGCCCAATTAGGTTCCTTATAGACTTAAATTTAGACAAAAAAGAGGCGCCCGAAAGCGCCTCTTTTAAGAATATCCAGTGCGTCTTAAACACCGCCAGGTTGAACCGGCTCCTGCTCGCGCGCGTAATTTTCCAGACTCGACAAAGACGGACCGTAGTCCTCCGGAGGCGGTGTCAGGTACTTTTCGAAATTCTTGGCGGTATACTCAACGATATCACTGGGAATAGCGTCGAGGCTGTCATAGCCACCCATGAAGGTTTGGTAGACCACGTTGCCCGGCGCTTGCCCCATCAGCAGCCACGGCAGCCACGGGGTGATCCGACCCCACGTGCCGGAATATTCAACTGAGGTAATATCCGGGTTCTGCATATCTTCCAGCGACATATTGAAGAAGAACATTTCAGTGACGCGGTTCATCGGCCCAGCGCTTTCCCGCACCCATTTGCCAGGTTCAAGCGCCGACGGATAATACAGGTGAATATGGCGTTCCATCAGCAGGCGGTTATCACCTGAGACATTCCATTCCAGAATAATTGGAATTTGCGGCATCGGCTCTTTCTGATCATTTAACCCACCGTAGTTGGGCGGCGGCGGATAATAGGGCTCGATAGTTTGGTTGAAAGGATCGTTGGCCACATGCACGACGCGTACTTTTTCGTCGGTGTACGGGTTAACCATTTCTTCCAAAATCTCGCCGGTTTTGAGATCGTAGTAATAGCCAACTTCACGCAACACTTTGCGCCAGCCGGGCTTGCCTTCGTTGGGAATCAGCTTGGCGGAACTCATGCCCTTAAAGCCGCAGATGTTTTTAACGGGGCCGCCGGGCGCAACGCCCATGACATAGCCATCGTACCAGCCGAACTTGGGCACACCGGCCTCTGTATTGCCGTAGATACGACCACTGGCTTCCATATTGCCTTCTTTGGTGCGCAAATCGAGATAGGGCCCGTTGATACGTGCATCGTTGCCCATGCCGCCAACCGCCTCAGCCGGTGTCGACAGAATGCTGGAGGCTGCGGTTGCCATCCCCACACCGGACGCAAATTGTAAGGCCTGGCGGCGATTGACCAAGGGCATGCTGGTTGGTTTGAATGTCATGGACGTCTCCCTATGTCGGGGTTTGAAGATAAACAAATTCCGAAGCGCACCCTACGCGCGCCATATACCCCACTCTAGCGCACAATAGGGCGCTTACTCAAAGGGTGGACAGAGCCGCAGAGTTCAGAGACTGTAGCGCGCACTAGCCATTCTTAAAGAGGCCCAGATGTTTCCGTCCGTCAATCGCTCCCTGAACCGACAGCTCAACCGTCGTCGGTTTCTTTCTGCCGCTACCGGTGCGGGCGCTATCGCGGGACTTGCGCCTTCCGTCTTGGCCCAGAACAAAGACACAGAAACACCTCTGGCCGGGCCTTATAACTTCACCAATCCCTATGACTGGCTGGCGGCCTACGCAAAGGTGCGCGGACGTTTAGATGGTAACGTTGGTCTCTATCATTACGTCGCGCATGTTTATGGCGTGCCGGAAGGTGGCGTCGCGCAGTTGATGTTCCGTCGCGAAGGGGTCAGCCAGCATCGCATGACGGTGCGCAAAGATCGCACGCTGGATTTGCAATATGTAGAATGCAATTACACGCAGCACCCAGAAACCGGCGCACTGATAGATGACTTTTACGACAATCCGTTGACGGGCCAGCTCGTGCCGATCCGCCATCAAGCGCCGGTGCCTGGACCAATGATACGCATTAATCCCACTGGCGGCTTTACACCGGACATCCAAAGAGAACCGCCTGCGGCCTACGTAAATCCAGTTGGTCCGCCCCTCTTCGGTGATGGCCGCGTGTTTTTTAATGATGACATTCTGATGTACACACCAGGAGCGGACGGCGACACAGCTGGTCGACACCTGACCGAGCTCATTACCTTTTCAGCCGATATCCGTGATGTTCAAAACCCCAAACTCATGAGCGCCAAAAGCTTTGCCCATATCGCGGCAACAACGCCATGGCCCAGCTGGCTCAATATGGAGGGCGCACCGGGTCATATGATGATGCGCTACTTGGCCGAGAAAATCGCCACGGTAGACGAAATTCCGTCGTGGTTGCGCAAACGCATCGACACAGATCATCCGAAATTTTTTACAGAGCCAGGTGTTTAGAAATCACCTTAAGACGACTTGGCTGCGTACTCATCTTCAAGAATAGAAAAGATGTGCGAACTCCACCAGCCGCGCGACGTGAGGCGATGCTCTCGGCGGACACCTTCATAGGTCATTCCGAACGTGTTTTTCATGATGTGGAATGAGGAGTCATTATCGATGGAACAACTGCACTCGACACGATGTGCGTTGACGGACTCAAAGGCGTACGAGATCAAGGCCCAACCAAGTGACGTGCCAAGTCCTTGGCCCTGGGCCTGGGGCGCGAACGCACACCCAACCGAGTAATGACGATGCTCAGCTTTGCCAATACGCTTGAGGCTGGCCATCCCAATGAACTGTTGTGAGTCGTCCTCTTCAACGGCCCACCAGGTCTCGCCACTTTCGGCCCGCCCGGACGCCGACACGGCGTCAGCAACCAAGACATGAGCTTGTGCGGCTCCAAGTGCGCCGTCCGCTAAAAATTGCCAATATCGTTCATCTTCGGAAAATTTTGATAGCGGGCCTGCGTCATTGAGCCGCAATGATCGGACCGTGTACCCTGGGATTTGAATCGTGGTTTGGCCTGAGGTCTTCACCTTCAACCGTTACCAATTCGCTTTTTGATTTGCTCTTCTTCGAGCTGAATGTTGATTTCGATCATCGCCCGGTAAATCGTTTCAACAATTTCCGGGTTGCTGCCACGCTCTTCAGCAACGCGACGGACTTTTTCAACAACGTCTTCGATGCGTGAGGGAACCCGCGCCGCATCAACATCGCCTTTGAGTTTGGCGGCCTGCATCACAAAGTGATTGCGTTCGACCAGCAGGGGCACAATGGTTTTGTCTAGCCGGTCTATGTTCTCTCGCACTTCGTCCAGAGAGGTGCACTCCTGGTACTTTGGGCTCGTAGGGTTCTGGTCATTCATAGGGCAACCGCTAGTAACTGTATTCTGAAAAGACTTTGGTGATATCGCCATCCCACTTGGTGTGGAACGCGTTTAACATTTCCTCTGCGGGGGTTATCCCCGATGCCGCGATCTCTTGCAAGGGGTTGAGGAAACCGGTTTCGTCGTCTCCGGCTGAGTTTAAACGCGCCCGGCGACTGAGGCCTGCGCGGGCAATATCGAGAACCTGCAAAGCGATATCCTGCAACGACCGACCTGCAATTTCTGACTTCAAACCTGTTGTTGGTACGATGCGATTGAGAGACTCCCGGTCTTCATCAGACCAGCCTTTGACAAGGTCCCAGGCTGCATCAAGCGCTTGATCATCATACAGAAGCCCCATCCAGAACGCCGGCATGGCACACAACCGCGCCCAGGGACCGGAGTCCGAACCGCGCATTTCTAGGAATTTTTTAAGGCGCACTTCAGGAAAAACAGTCGAAAGATGATCCTCCCAGTCGGCAATCGTAGGCGCTTCACCGGGCAGAGCCGGCAACGTGCCGTTCATGAAATCACGGAACGACTGACCCGCTACATCGACGTAGCCGTTGCGATAGACAAAATACATCGGAGCATCGAGCACGAAATCCACATAACGCTCGAAGCCCATGCCGTCTTCAAAGGCGAAGGGCATCATTCCGGTGCGATCTTTGTCGGTATCATGCCAGATCGCGGCGCGTTGGCTGAGCTTGCCGTTGGGCTTGTTTTCCGTGAACGGTGAGTTGGCCCACAGTGCTGTCCCCAGGGGCTGCAGCGCCAAAGACACACGCATCTTTTTGACCATATCGGCTTCAGAAGAATAATCCAGATTGACCTGCACCGTGCACGTGCGGAGCATCATATCGAGGCCAAGGTTGCCAACTTTCGGCATGTAATTGCGCATGATTTTATAGCGGCCCTTGGGCATCCAATGCACATCTTCACGCCGCCAGTTGGGCGTCATGCCAAGGCCGAGCAAACCGATGCGAAGATCCTCGGCAACTTCTTTAACTTGCCTGCGATGTTCCGTCACTTCGCTACAGGTTTGATGCACTGTCTCAAGCGGGGCCCCTGAAAGTTCTAACTGACCCCCGGGCTCAAGCGACACAGACCCTTTTCCGGGGGCGCTAAGGGCGATGACGTTGTCGCCTTCCAGAACAGGGTCCCAGCCAAACCGCTGCAAGCCTTCCAAAAAAGCGCGCACGCCGCGGTCGCCGTCATAGGTGAGCGCCTTATAGCTCTCCAAGCAGTACATAAACTTTTCGTGCTCGGTGCCAACGCGCCATTGATCAATGGGTTTGTTGCCAGCCTCAGCATAGGCAACCAGATCAGCCTTACTCGTGATCGGAGCAGACTCTTTAGAGGGAAAAGATGTCATGGTTTAGTCTTAACTGTCCCGGCTTCTGTTTCGTCTTGGTCCTGAAGCGACGGGCTTACAAGACACCAGTCTCCACACAACGCTTGCCAGCAGGTCAGTGCCGCAAAAGCCGCAGTTTCCGCGCGAAGAATGCGCGGCCCCAAGGAAACAAGGCTACAAAACGGCAGAGAGCGCATCAGGTCAAGCTCTGTCTCGGCGAATCCCCCTTCTGGACCGATCACAAAAGCGGCACCATCGACGTTTTTGGCCGCAAACGGGGCCATAACGGCGGCCACTGGTTGACCACTACCGGTTTCATCGCAGACGAATATAGGGCGTTCAGCGGGCCAATTTGACAATACCTGCGTCAACGATAGGGGGTCCCTAACCTCAGGCACCGAAACACGGCCGCACTGCTCAGCGGCTTCGATTGCGATAGACATCAGACGGTCGCCCCTCACCCGCTCGCTGTTGGTGCGCGCCGTTAATACGGGTTGAATGACGCTTACGCCCAACTCTGTGACCTTCTGCACAATCAGATCCGTGCCTGTACGTTTGACGGGGGCAAACAACAAAGTCAAAGACGGATCTGCGGCCTGGGGCAGGGTTTGCCCTGCCATCGTTACCGTCGCGGTTTTCTTGCCCACCTGACTGATGTGGCCCTGCCATTCGCCATCACGACCGTTAAACAACAGAACAGCGTCTCCCACCCCGCGCCGCATGACCTGGGCGACATACCGGGCTTGGTCCTGAGACAGGTCAATCTCGGCGCCCGTTGAAAGATCAGCAGTGACGTACAAGCGCAAGGCAGAAGGGGAGGCTGACATATGAGGCGTCCAAACGAGGTCTAAGCGAGGGCCAAACCGGGCATTGTTCTAAGGCGGTGTTGTCCTTACTTTAGCGATAGCATGTCTGAAACCAAATCCTCACCCTCTGAAAGCGCATCTACGTCCGATATCACACCGGACAGCTGGGTGAACCGTTTTACCCCCCGATGGAGCCGCGGTTATCTGAAACTCGCGCGTGTGGACCGACCGATCGGCACATGGCTGCTGTTATGGCCGTGTCTGTGGGCCATTTTACTCGCCGAGTCCGCAAGCAAAATAGCGGTTTCAGTCGAACTCTTTCTCCTGTTCATTCTTGGGGCCCTGGTGATGCGAGGCGCGGGCTGCACCTATAACGATATTATTGACCGCGACTTTGACGGCCAGGTCGCCCGGACCGCGACACGGCCCATTCCCGCTGGAGATGTTTCGGTGCGGCAGGCATATGGTTTTCTCGCCGTGCAATTGCTCATCGGCCTTGGGGTGCTGCTGCAACTCAACATGATGACCATCGGTCTGGGTGTGGCCTCGCTGCTGCTGGTGCTGAGCTATCCGTTTATGAAACGCATCACCTACTGGCCACAGGCGTGGCTGGGCCTGACGTTCAATTGGGGCGCACTGATGGGCTGGACCGCTGTGACAGGATCGCTGTCGTGGGCGGCTGTGGCGCTGTATGCCGCCGGCTTTTTCTGGACACTCGGCTACGACACCATTTACGCCCATCAGGACAAAGAAGACGACGCGCTGATCGGCGTGAAATCAACAGCACTGAGACTGGGGCAGAACACCCTGCCCTTTGTCATTGGCATGTATACGCTGACCATTCTGCTGCTGGC
>CAYGSZ010000119.1:0-7846 GCA_964352705.1 uncultured Rhodobacterales bacterium | reverse complement strand
AAGCGAAAGGCGATCTCCACATTGATTTTCACCACACGACAGAAGATGTCGGGATCTGTATCGGAGAAGCTGTGGCTCAAGCGTTGGGTGATCGTAAAGGAATCACGCGCTATGGTGCCGCTCAAATCCCTATGGATGAGACGCTCACAGAAGTGGCACTCGACCTATCGAATCGTCCATATTTAATCTGGAAAGTAGACTTTTCGAAGCCAAAATTGGGCGATATGGATACGGAACTCTTTAAAGAGTGGTTCCAAGCCTTTGCTCAAGCTGCGGGCGTAACGCTCCATGTGTGGAACAAATACGGAGAGAACAATCACCATATTGTTGAATCTTGCTTTAAAGGACTTGCGCGCGCCCTACGCACAGCAATCGAGATTGATGATCGCAAATCCGATGCTGTTCCGTCCACCAAGGGCAAGCTCTAACCCCATTCACATACCAAGCGCTATAAAGGTGAATCAGCTTTTTAGCTGATTCAGACAAATTCATGATGCAAGTTGTCATCGTTGATTATGGATCGGGCAACCTAAGATCCGCTGCAAAGGCATTTGAACGTGCAGCCGTTGAGGCGGAAATTCCGGCGTCAATTGTTGTGAGTTCTGATGCTCGCCAAGTCGAATCCGCAGATAGAGTTGTTTTGCCTGGCGTCGGTGCCTTCGCGGACTGTAAAGCCGGTTTAGAAGGTGTTAGCGGACTCCATCACGCACTCGAGAAGGTCGTCATCGATAGAGAGCGGCCATTTTTAGGCATTTGTGTTGGCATGCAACTCATGGCGACAAAAGGATTTGAGCACGGTGAATGTGCGGGCCTTGATTGGATCGGCGGCAAAGTTGTTGCCTTAACCCCCGATGCGAGCGCTGGACCAGACGGAACCGGAGCTCGCATTCCTCATATGGGATGGAATCAACTAGATTTTTTATCTGAACACCCGGTGCTAAATGGCTTTGACAAAGACTCATACGCTTACTTTGTGCACAGTTACCATGTCGAGTGTGACGCTCCAGAGATGATTTTGGCGACCGTTGACTATGGTCAAAAGGTTACGGCTGCCATCGGTCGTGACAACATGTTTGGAACACAATTCCATCCGGAAAAGAGTCAGCTGTTAGGATTGCGACTCATTGGTAATTTTTTGAAGTGGGTGCCTTAAAGATGACTCACGTTGACTTATATCCGGCTATTGATCTGAAAGATGGAGTATGCGTGCGGTTAGCTCAAGGTGATATGGATCGAGCAACTGTTTTTAACAACAATCCCTCTCAACAAGCGAAAGCATTTCAAGACGCAGGAACAAATTGGATTCACGTTGTGGATTTAAATGGGGCCTTTGAAGGCAAGCCAGTAAATGCTGAGGCGGTTGAATCAATTTTACGCAACGTAACGGTACCGGTTCAACTCGGAGGCGGGATCAGAGACATTGGTATGGTAACTCATTGGCTGAACGTAGGGGTGCGCCGTGTCGTGCTGGGAACGGCTGCTTTAAAGAATCCCGATTTGGTGCGCCAGGCGTGTAAAGAATTTCCCGGTCATATAGCTGTCGGTATTGATGCCCGTGGTGGGCGGGTTGCAGTTGAGGGTTGGGCTGAGTCCTCTGATGTTACGGTTGTTGATCTGGCCTGCCGATTTGAGGACGTAGGTGTCTCTGTCATAATTCACACAGACATTGATCGTGATGGCGTCCTCGGTGGACCCAATATAGATGCGTCTGCTGATCTGGCTGATGCTGTCGATATTCCCGTTATTATATCCGGCGGTGTCGCCGCCTTGGAAGATCTAGGTGCGATAAAACGACGAGCGATAACGTCTCCAGGACTGACAGGTGTGATTTCTGGCAGGGCTCTTTATGATGGTCGTATTGATCTTGCTGAAGCCATTTCACTGCTAGAAAAGTAATCCTGTTGTTATGTTAACTGTGCGCGTTATTCCCTGCCTCGACGTTAAAGATGGTCGCGTTGTTAAAGGGGTTAATTTTGTGGGCCTGCGTGATGCCGGTGACCCTGTAGAGCAAGCTCAAATCTACGATGCTGCGGGAGCAGATGAGTTGTGTTTTCTGGATATTACGGCAAGCCATGAAAACCGCGACACATTCTACGACGTTGTTGCGCGTACGGCAGAGCATTGTTTTATGCCTGTTACCGTTGGCGGTGGCGTCAGGACTGTTGATGACATTCGCAAATTATTGCTTGCCGGAGCAGATAAGGTCTCGATCAACACAGCAGCCGTTCATCGACCAGAGTTTGTGAGAGAAGCGGCTGAAAAATTTGGCAGTCAGTGCATCGTCGTTGCGGTTGACCCAAAGTCCGTTGCGCCTGGAAAGTATGAGATTTTCACGCATGGTGGTCGCACTCCTACTGGCATCGACGCTGTTGAATGGGTTAAACGCATGGCAGAATATGGCGCGGGAGAAATTCTCCTAACCTCAATGGATCGCGATGGCACGCGAGATGGATACGATATTCCTTTAACCCGCGCTGTCTCTGATGCGGTGCAATTGCCGGTGATTGCTTCGGGCGGCGTTGGTACCTTAGATCATATGATACAGGGTGTTCGTGAAGGCCACGCGACCGCTGTCCTCGCTGCATCTATATTTCATTTTGGCGAGTATTCAGTGGCGGATGCCAAAACCCACCTCGCCGCTGCAGGGTTGCCGGTCAGGCCCATAAACGCATCACGCTTGGAGACAAAATGAGTAAAAAAAAGGACAGTCCAGCAAAAATTGATGCTGCGATATTAGAGCGTCTCTATGATGTGCTTGTTAGCCGCAAGACGGCGGATCCGGAGACGTCGTATACAGCAAAGATGTATGCGAAGGGCGTAACAAAGATTGCTCAAAAAGTTGGTGAGGAAGGCGTTGAAACTGCACTCGCAGCTGTCGCTGAAGGCCGTGATGAGTTGTTAAATGAAAGTGCCGACCTACTCTATATGTTGTTACTCTTGTGGGCGGCTAAGGATGTTAAGCCTGCTGATGTCTTTGCCGTTTTAGATCACCGTTTTGGTGAGTCGGGTATTCGCCAAAAAGACAAAATCTAAACTGAGCTTCGCGTAATCAGGGTGCTGTATGTCTGACTATGATGACAATAATATTTTTGCCAAAATTCTTCGCGGTGAAATTCCAAATACGACTGTATTCGAAGATGATTACACCTTGGCATTCGAAGACATTTCGCCCCAAGCGCCAGTTCATGTTTTGGTTATCCCTAAAGGGCCTTACAAGTCTTTGAACGAGTTCTCTGATACAGCGTCTGACATGGAAATTGTGGCGCTGAATCGTGCTGTCTTGAAAGTTGCTGAAATTAAGGGTGTTAAAAAATCAGGCTATCGCACGTTCATCAATACAGGTGCAGATGGCGGACAAGAGGTGCCTCATCTTCATATCCATATCTGCGGTGGCAAGGCGCTTGGCCCGCTCTTTTAAACGGGTCGACTCAGTCGTCTTTAAATTCACAAGGGTGATCGTCCGATCGTGGCACACACACGATAGATGTTGTTAAAAACGCCACACCATCGTTAATCGACTCTATGGCAATTTCCGGCCCATCCTGGGCAAATGTCGGTGTGCGCCAAATACGACTTAAAACATAAAGCGACGACTGCCCTTGAATGGCTTTGGTATATTGGGTTTCTCCAAAGCCTTTCCCTTCACCTGATTTGATGTAACGGCAACCGAGTGTCCAAAACGCACTGGGATAACCATTGTTCAAACCAGATTGCAGGGGACCCTCTATAACCCCTGTACAGCGATTGCGGTTTTGTCCTTGGGTGCGGCGCTGTATGGCATCAAGTGGCAAATCATTTAGATTGTTATAGACCTGAAGCTGAACCTTATCCTGCCATGACGCTGCTGATTGGGCTTCTGGAACATATTCGACAACCTCAATCGATTCTCTGCTGCGGAAGACCTCTTTCCAACCTGATGGGAACAGCGGCATCAGAAGTCGTTCGGCAGCCAGCGGTTCTCGATCCGGCTGTGTTTGAGCCTGTGCGGATTGAACGTGTAATGCGCTGAAGGCCAATAAGGTCAGGAAAACTCTTTGCATACCCTCACACTTACCGGTCAGTGATCAAATGGGCAAGGGTAGCCTTGTTGCACGCGCCAGTTCTGCGTACGTTCTGAACACTAGAATAGGAGCAGAAGTATGCGTGATCTTTCAGTTTCTGTAATTGGCGCTGGAATGGGCGGGCTTACGGCAGCTTTGGCCCTGCAGAAACTGGGGTTCAAAGTTCGTGTCTATGAACAAGCGCCAGAGCTTGGAGAGGTCGGCGCGGGTCTAACCATCAGTCCAAATGCCACTCGTGCGCTAGACTTCGTTGGTCTTGGGCCTTTCATGGCTGAGGCAGCTGATAAACCGAGCGCCGGTGCTTTGGTCCACTATCGCACGGGTGAAGCTCTGACGCGCACCCAGCGCGACGGTAGTTTTAAAGATACTTATGGAGCCGAGTATTATCAGATTCACCGCGCAGACCTGCATGACGCCTTGGTCGCTGCGGTGCGGGCACATGATAATGAGGCCATACTTCTAAACCATGCGTTTAATCATCTTGAGCAAGATGAAAATGGTGTGACGGCCTTATTTAAGAATGGCGCCAAAATTTCCAGTGATGTTCTAATCGGTGCTGATGGATCGCGCTCGGCTGTGCGTGGCTCAATCATAGATACGGTTCAGCCCAAATTTACGGGTCAGGCCGCATTCCGGGGGATGGTGCCAGCAGAAGCGGTTGAGCCTTACATGACGATTGCTAACTCAACCACCACAATGGGCCCCGGGCATATTTTTACCCGTTACTACTTGCGCCACGAAAAAATTGTAAATGTTGTCGGCATTGCGAAAACCGATGCTTGGAAAGAAGAAGGGTGGTCTATTCCAGCAACCCGAGAAGAGTTTCTGAAAGAGTATCAAGGATGGAACGAGAACGTCATCGGCATCATCAACGCGATCCCAAAAGATAAAATTTTTAAGTGGGCTCTGTTTGATCGTGATCCGATTCCTGAGTGGACGGTTGGCCGTACCACATTGCTTGGCGATGCAGCGCATCCAATGTTGCCGTTCCTTGGCATGGGGGCCGCCATGGCGCTGGAAGATGGCGTTGTTTTGGCGCGGTGCCTTGAAAAATATGCGACACCTGCAGAGGCCTTCGCTGCCTATGAAGAAGCCCGAAAAGAACGCACGAAAGGCGTGTTGTTAGACTCTCGCAAGCAGGGCATTTGGTATCAAACTTCTGATCCAGATAACTTCACAGGCTTTGCCAGCACAGGTGAATTGCGCATGTCTTTGATGGGGTATGATCCTGCTAGCGTTGAGGTCTAACAGCATTAAGAAACGTAAGTCTTTGCAATAAATCTCTAGATAAAGATTGAGGCTTTAACCTCTTGTGGGTGCCAACCGACGGTAACTGAGAGCTTCCGCAATATGCAGTCGTTTCACATCGGTAGTTCCCTCTAAATCAGCCAACGTTCGTGCGACCCTCAGGATGCGATGATAGCCGCGGGCTGAGAGATGCATTTTCTCCGCCGCTTGAGTGAGCAAGGCCCGCCCCTCTTTATCGGGGGATGCGACCTGTTCCAGTGCTTCGCCATCAACCTGTGCATTGCAGGTTACATTACCTAAAGACATTACTGAAAAGCGTTCTCTCTGGATCATCCGCGCTGTAGTTACTCTTTCAGCAACTGTCGCAGAGTCTTCGCTTGGGGGCGGCATTGAGAGGTCTAGTGGATCAACAGCAGGCACATCAATATGCAGATCGATACGGTCAAACATAGGGCCCGAAATTTTGCTCTGATAGTCCTCGGCGCATCGTGGTGCTTTTGAGCAGGCAAGCGCCGGATCGTCCAGGTATCCACATCTGCAAGGATTCATGGCAGCAACCAGTTGAAACTTTGCTGGGTAGGTAATATGTGCATTTGCTCTTGCCACCACCGCTCGGCCCGACTCCAATGGTTGACGCAGAGCTTCCAGCGCCTGACGGCTAAATTCTGGCAGTTCATCCAAAAATAAAACGCCATTGTGTGCCAAGCTAATCTCACCAGGTCTTACTTTTATTCCCCCGCCAATCAATGCTGGGACGGAGGCCGAATGATGGGGGTCGCGAAACGGTCGCACAGATAAAACGGCGCCTTCGTTAAGTTGCCCAGCCACAGAATGAATCATTGAAAGCTCTAAAGCCTCTGCCGCGCTTAAGGGCGGTAATAATCCAGGCAAGCGACTTGCGAGCATGGATTTTCCAGAGCCTGGAGGGCCAACGAGTAAAATATTATGGCCACCGGCTGCGGCCACTTCCAAGGCACGTTTGGCCGTTTCTTGACCTTTTACGTCTTTCAGGTCAGGCACCGCAGGCCGAGACTTTGGCGCAATCGCTTTTGGCGACGAGAGCGGACTCGTGCCGTTAAAATGATTAATCAAGGCCAGAAGTGAGTCTGCAGCAAGAACTTCGGCTCCCCCGGCCCAGGCGGCTTCGCTACCTTGGGCGGCGGGACAAATGAGACCTTTGTCGGCTCCGTTCGCTGATACAGCTGCAGGTAAAACACCAGCAACTGATGCTATTCCACCATCTAGTCCAAGTTCGCCAAGGGCCACATAGCCGTCTATTTCTTCTCTGGGTAAAACGTCCATAGCGACCAGAAGACCCACAGCGATTGGCAAGTCAAAATGGCTGCCTTCTTTCTGAACGTCAGCCGGTGCTAGATTGACGGTGATCCGCTTAGGCGGAAGGGCTAGACCGATAGCGCCGAGGGAGGCGCGCACGCGTTCTCTACTTTCGGCGACAGCCTTGTCGGGTAAGCCCACAATGTTGAAGGCGGGTAGACCCCCGGAAATAGCGACCTGTACCTGGATCGGTAAAACGTCAATTCCAGCGAAGGCAACGGTTCGGACTATAGCAACCACAAGAACCTCTTCTCTGATAGGCGCTGTAATCTGGCTCCCATTTTAATGATCAAGCTAATGAATTGCATTAGACCCCCAATCCCTAATCTTGAGTGAGTATATACAGTTAAGTATGACCGCCGTGACTTTTGATATCGTAATGCGCTAAAAGGAATACCAACTTAGATTTAACGATGATCAGTGAGGGTTGCCATCGCGGGTATAAAAGCATTCGATGAGATGCGTAATGGCTCGCGTTTGCGTGCTCCCTACGTTGATTATGCTAAATTCTTGCGGCAACGTAGATCAATTGATCGAATTGCGCAGCGCCACGCCCAGGCAGACGACATGTTTCGTCGTCTTGGCATAACGTTCGCTGTCTATGGCCAAGAAGACCAAGACGAGCGCCTCATCCCGTTCGATGTCGTCCCCCGTATTATTTCCAAGGCGGAATGGGATGGTTTGTCTATAGGTGTCTGCCAGCGTGTAAGTGCGCTTAATAAGTTTATCCATGACGTTTATCATGGTCAGGAAATTTTCAAAGCCGGTAAGGTTCCGCGCGCGCTTCTCAAGAATAACGAAGAGTATTGCGCTGCCATGAAAGGCTTTACGCCCCCTGGGGGTGTTTATAGCCATATTTCTGGCGTTGACCTGGTTCGTACCAACGAAGATGAATTTTACGTTCTTGAGGATAATCTTAGGTGCCCGTCAGGGGTGTCCTACATGATGGAAAACAGAAGCGTTATGACGCGCCTTTTTCCTGACCTTTTTGACCGGATGCCAGTTGCGCCAGTAAATCACTACCCAGGCGAACTTCTCTCTACTTTGTTGTCGACAGCACCAGAAGGCGTGACTGATCCAACAACTGTTTTGCTGACACCCGGTCGGTTTAACTCAGCCTATTTTGAACATGCGTTTCTTGCGGATGAAATGGGAATTGAGTTGGTCGAGGGGAATGATCTTTACGTTCGCAAAAACCATGT
>CAYGSZ010000118.1:0-7855 GCA_964352705.1 uncultured Rhodobacterales bacterium | reverse complement strand
CCATTTACAGCTTTAACCTCTCGAAAACCTACTAAGAGTAGTATAGGATTTAGCCAACAAATCCGGTCATCTAGCGGGGGCACTATATAATGGACGGGAATCAAACAGACGCGCCAACGGCAGGTGCCAAGCCAGCCCGGATGGGCGACCTTTTGGTCGAACGGGGATTAATCTCCAAGGACCAGTTGGAAGTCGCGTTCCAGGAAAAAGAGAAATCAAACAAGCTGCTGGGTGAGTTGCTCGTCGAGCTGGGCTTCATTACCGAGCAGGCCCTGTCCGCCGTTCTCGCTGAGAGTTCCGGGTTCCAGCGTTTCGTTCCAGGATCAACCGTTGTTGAAGCCGAAGCGCTCAGTCATCTGCCCAAAGAAGCGTCGCAACGGTATCGGGCCTTCCCGGTTTCCTTTGATGGCAAGAGCCTCCGCTTGGCCATGGTGGATATTTATGACGTTCTCGCCATCGATAAGGTTAAGCGCTTTTTTCCGGCGGGCACCGATATTACGCCGCTGGTGTGCTCCGACACCGAAGTTCAGCAGGCCATTGATCAGTACTACGGCCACGAACTATCCATCGAGGGCATTCTTCGTGAGATTGAATCCTTAGAGGACGGTGACGAAGAAGAGGAAATGCAATACACCGAAGAAACCGAAGGTGGGTATCTCCATCCTTTGGTGCGACTGGTGAATGCCATTCTTTTGGATGCCATCAAAATGGGTGGGTCCGATTTGCACTTTGAACCGGAAGGCAACTTCCTGCGTTTGCGTTATCGTATTGATGGTGTGATGACCCAGATCAGAACGCTGCATAAGCGTCACTGGGGCGCCGCCTCTCACCGCATCAAGCTTATGGCCGGTATGAACATCGCCGACCGTATGAACCCGCAAGACGGACGTTTTACCCTGGAAGTCGGCAGCCGCAAGGTCGACTTCCGCGTGTCTTCGCTGCCGACCATCCATGGCGAAAACGTGGTCCTGCGTATTCTGGATAAATCGCAAGCTTTGGTGACGATCGACAAGCTCGGTTATACGGAACATAACTTTGCGCTGATTGATCGTATGACCAAAAAGCCAGAGGGCATTATTATCGTGACCGGTCCAACCGGCTCCGGTAAAACCACAACTCTGTATGCCATGATGAATTACATCAACTCGCTGGATGTAAATATCATGACCCTGGAAGATCCGGTGGAGTATGAACTTCAACTCATCCGCCAGGCCCAGGTCAGAGAGGGGAGTTCGTTAAGTTTTTCTGACGGTATTCGTACGCTTATGCGCCAAGATCCTGACATCATTCTGGTCGGTGAGGTGCGTGATTCTGGTACGGCGACCATGGCCCTTCGTGCGGCTATGACAGGCCACCAAGTTTATACAACGTTGCACACCAACGATGCTGCGGGCTGTATCCCGCGTCTGATCGATCTTGGTCTCAAACCAAGTCTCATGGCCAATAACATTATTGGCATCATCGCGCAGCGTCTTGTTCGCAAGCTCTGTGCGAAGTGTAAGGAAATGGTTCCGGCCACCGAGGAGGAGTGCAAACTCCTCAATGTTGATCCAGCAAACCCGCCGCAAATTGCCAAGGCGGTTGGCTGCGACGATTGCCGTAAGTCTGGTTACAAAGGCCGCATAGCCGTGTCTGAGATCCTGCCCTTCAATGACGCTGTCGACGAGCTTGTCTTGAAGGAAGCGCCGTTGTCTCAAATCAAAGCGGCAGCTAAGGACGCTGGGTTTGTTCCCATTGTTGACGATGCAACCACCAAGGTTCTGGCCGGTGTGACCAGTATTGCAGCGGCCATCAAAATCGTGGACTTCACGGACAGGCTTTAAACTATGGGTCAGTTTTCCTATCGTGCGTTAAACAGTGCCGGGCGCACCGTTCGCGGTAAGCTCAGTGCCAATAATGAAACCGACCTCTATCAGCAGTTAGAGCAGGTGAACCTGACGCTTATTGATAGCAAAGTTGTCAAAGAAAAAGGCCTGGGGTCTGCGTTCGCTAAAGGGATATCCAATCGCGAAAAAATTCAGTTCTTTGTTCATCTGGAGCAGTTGCAGGCTGCAGGTGTGCCGCTAATCGACTCATTAACTGATGTGCGCGATAGCACAGATACACCACGTTTACGTGACCTGACCTCTGAAATTCTCGCTGATGTCAGCCAGGGGGTTGCCCTCTCAACGGCCTTTGAGCGTCACCCAAAAATTTTCGGCCAGATGTATGCCTCGCTGATTGCGGCCGGGGAAGAGAGCGGAAACTTGACCGCCTCGTTCCAGCATCTGACGCGTCACACCAAATGGGATGATGCAATTAAGCAGCGGATCAAAAAAGCCGCGCGTTATCCGCTTATTGTTCTCGTCGTCATTTCTCTGATGCTCTTCTTTATGATGACCTTCGTTGTACCCGGGATTGTCGAGTTTTTACGGTCCAATGGCCAAGAATTACCTCCTGTGACGCTGGCGTTAATCGCGACCTCGGATTTCTTTGTGTCCAGTTGGTATATTCTGCTGCTAACGCCAATCGTGATCATCTCGGCGATTTACGCCGCTGTTAAATCCTCAGACCACATCAATTACCTCGCCTCCTGCTTTTCGTTGCGCATTCCGGTTTTTGGGGATCTGTTCGCTAAGCTGGCGCTTTCTCGGTTTTGTCACTTTTTTGCAGTTATGTTTCAAAGCGGCGTGCCGATTTTGCAATGTTTGGAAACCGCTCAGAAGGTTGTTTCCAACCGATGCCTTGAAGAATCCATGAAGGTGGTGAGGGAGCAGGTTCAAAATGGCGAGCCTTTGTCGGATGCGATGCGCAACTCCGGCCAGTTTCCCAGCCTGGTCTTGCGGATGGTCAAGATTGGCGAGGACAGTGGTAACCTCGGGGGTGTGCTGGATAACGTCACTGACTTTTACGACAAGGATGTCGATGAAGGCATCGATGCAATGATTGGTATGATTGAGCCCGCGATGACGGTAATCTCTGGTGTGATTATGGGATGGATCGTCATTGGCGTCATGGGGCCAATCTACGATAGTTTGGGGAATCTCCCGACCTAAAAAGGTCCGGGTCTCGGGAAGGGGAAGAACGCATGGCAAAAAGCCAATTCGTTCTCAGTGTTGGTGACGATAACGTCGTCCTAACGAGAATAGTGAATAAGAAGGTTGTGAATGCGTGGCTGGCATCGCCAGACCCTCAGCTTGCCCATGAAGAACTGGGCGAGGCCTTCGCCGGAGATAAAAAAGCGCCTGTCTCAGTTCTGTTCGATACGCTCGATCAGTCTCGGGAAGAGGAAGAGATTCCAAAGGTGAGCGTGCTGGACCGAAGAAAGGTTTTAGCACGGCACATCAATATGGCATTTCCGGGGACTAATCTGCGCGGTGCTAGGCTGATGGGCGATGGCAGTAAACCGCGCACGCTTCGCTACGAGTTTGCCTCTGTTCCCTTAGATGGACGCGTTCCGGGTTGGGTCGATTTTGTCGAGAGCCTGCCCAATGAAACCCGTGGTTTCTTTGCCATTGCCTCTGAGAATGTCGATATCGTGCAATCGCTCATGCCCGATGACATTCCCGACGTTGAAGAAGGCAATCACTGGCGGCAGATTATTGGGGTAAACGCCACCGGTGGCTTCCGCCAGATTATCGAGAAAAACGGCGACCTGTGTTTGACCCGTCTCACGTCTGCGCCACCACCGGAAACGCCACCGGAAGAGTTTGCGGACATGATCTTCCGCGATTTTCAGGCAACGGTGACCTACATCAAGCGCCTTGGGTATGTTGCCAGTGACACCCTGGATCTTGTTATTTTAACGGCACCCGATCATCGCGAGGCCATGGCCAGTATAGATTGGAATGTGGCCCGTTCGGTCACCATGAAAACGCCTTATGAAGCGGCTCAGCAACTTGGCTTGGGGTCTATTGGACGCGAAGATCAACCGTTTTGTGATGTTCTCCACGCCGCTTGGTTTGCATCGAAGCGGGCACCTGCTCTCCCGCTCACGCGGTCGGTTGCGCTTGGGGACTCAAAAGATGACCTGCGCGATCTTGCATACTTAATTGCCCCCTATGCAGCGGCAGCGAGCGTTGTTGGCTGTTTAGGATGGATCGGCTGGACCCTGTTCCAGACCTCAAATGTGCAATCGGACAGTGCCCGCATCCAGTCTGAACTCAGCTCAGCTAAAACCTTGCAGGCGCAGGAAGAGGCCAAGCTGACAACGTTGTTATATGACGCTGCAAACATGCGCAATGTCTTCGATGTGTTGGACTCGATGAATGCGGGTGAGATTGACCTCACCCCTGTCCTGAATGGATTATTTGGCTCACTTGATAGCGATGCCATCGTGCTGGAGCTTATTTTCTCGACCCAAAGTGACGCACGCACCACATCTGTCTACACGGTCGATGTGCGCATGAAGCTTGATGACCTTATTACCACGGCAGACGAGGCTGTTCAGGTTGCCTCTGCTCTGGAGGCCCGCCTGAAACAGAATTTTAATGAGGGGTTTCAAGTGGAGATGACGGTCGAGCCTGTTGCGGCACAGTCTGCAGAAGGGTTCTCTGGCGGTCTGCTCGACGCGGAAGCCTCTGCCGGGGCGGCTCAGACAAGCCGGTCCGAAGAGGCTTTTTATACTGAGTTTCGAATTGCGAGGGTTGGACAATGAAGTGGTCTGAAATTCCGATACCCGTCCTTGTTTCTAGCGGGATCATTGTATTTTTTCTGGTGGTCTTTGTCGGCTCGTTTCCGTTTCTTACCAGTACCTTAGAAGAAGCGCAGTCAGACAACCGGCGTCTGCAAAACGATCTTAGGACAACACAGTCAGCCATATCACGCGCTCAAGACGACTACACCTTTGTGGTTGAGAATGAGCGCCGCTTTGAAGAGGCGATGGCCAGTGATGAAATTGTTCCTCACACACGCCGCGCTGCGGCACGCCAGATGCAGACAGTTGCTCTGGAAAACGGCTTAACGGCGCTCAATTATAACTTTGCGCTTGTCAGTGAAAATCGTGGGCGCGAACAATCTGCGGCGAGCACGACAGACGGTTATACATTGCACGTTGAGAACATTGATCTTGATGTTGGTGCGCCGCTGGATCGCCCCATTTATGCTTTTATTGAAGATCTTGTGCGCGGTATTCCGGGTACGGCCATTATTAAAGAGTTCGAAATCCGGCGGTCTGAAAACATTTCAACCGATATGTTAAATCGCGTTGCTATGGGGGAAAATTCAGGAATTGTTACAGGGACCATTCAGTTCTCTTGGCGCACAGCCCAGGCCAATAAAGAGGAAGATCAATGACTATTTTTGATCCTAGCCGGACGTTCATGCGCGCTGGGCTTCTGGCGCTCGGGCTGATGCTTACCCTTAATCCGGTTCTTGCCCAGCAAACCAATGAGGGCGCAGAAGACACTATGTCTGAGGCTGAGAGCAGTGTTTTCGGCGGATCAACGGTTCCCGACACTTTGATGTTCACCATTGACGAGCTGAATGAAATCCAAAGCCGCATCGCTGGTGGTGGGCTCACTGAGGAAGTCATCCGCACGGAAGCGATTGAGCAAGCGAATTTGTTTCTATCGTCAATTCTATATTTTGGGCCGCGGGAATGGACGATTTGGGTTAATGGTTTGCCCATTGGTCCTGACGAAGACGTCGACTCCTTTGAGGTGGTGGATATAGATTCTTCTCATGTCGAGATGATCATTCCGCTTAGTGCCACGGGTATGAGGCCGGTGCGGCTAGAGCCCAATCAAACCTTTATCAGCCAAACTGGACTTGTCTTAGAAGGGCAATGGGATTGACCTCTGAAAGTCTGTCGCCACTCAGCGTTTCTAAAGTTTCAGCGTCGTACGGCAAAACGCAAATCCTGACGGACATCAATTTTCAATTGAAGGCTGGCGAAGTCTTTGGCCTTATTGGTTTAAATGGGGCCGGGAAAACGACCCTGATTAGGTCCATTCTTTCTTTGGGCCAGTCTATTGGTGATGTTGAATTTTTCGGCCAACCGAACCACGTGGCATCATCGCGCCGGAAAATGATCTATCTGCCCGAGAAGTTTATGCCAGCCCCACAGTTGAACGGCTGGGAGCATCTGTCTTTGGTCCTTCGCTATTTCAACCAGCAGGTCGACCGTGACCGCGCTAAACACATATCAGAAGGGTTGGGGTTTGATACGGCGGCTTTAAACCGTCGGGTGCGGACCTATTCAAAAGGGATGGGCCAGAAGCTTGGGCTGATTGGCGTTGTTCTGGCTGATGTGCCCTTGATGATTCTGGATGAACCGATGAGCGGTCTCGATCCGAGATCTCGTGTTCTTCTGAAAGACCGCCTTCTTGAGGCGCGGGAACAGGGCCGCACGGTGTTCTTCAGTTCCCATATTCTGGCAGACATTGAAGAAATCTGTGACCGGATTGGTATTATCCACGGCGGTCAGCTGATCTTTTTAGGTTCGCCGGTTGATTTTGTGACGCAATCAGACGCCACAAACCTTGAGCGTGCGTTTTTATCGGCCATTGATAAAAATGACGATAAAAGCGAGGCGGCTGAGACGGGAAAGCCTCACGCCGCCTGATTGTTTAGCGAGTGCTTGCTGTCGCTTACAACGAAAGTTTCGACGTATCGATGTCTTTCAGTCCGCCGCCCTCGCCGCCGGCAACATTGGCCTGTTTCATCTGGAGTTTCAGATCGCCTGCGTTATCGGCTTCGCCAATTGCTGTGTCTTCTGAAATCTCACCAGCTTTCCAAAGCCTGAGAAGGGCCTGATCAAAGGTTTGCATGCCGTTGTGCTCGTTCTCAGCCATAATCTTCTTAAGCTCTTTAACTTCGCCCTTGCTGATCAGTTCTTTGATGTAACCCTGGTTCAAAAGAATCTCTAGCGCGGCAGATCGACCGCCAGAAATCTTTCTGATCAGCCGCTGTGAAATGATGCCTTTCAGGTTCAGCGACAGGTTCAACAACACTTGGTGGTGCATTTCCTGCGGGAAGAAGTTCACCACCCGCTCAATAGCTTGGTTTGCGTTGTTAGCATGGAGCGTGGCCATAGCCAGATGGCCGGTTTCTGCAATATTGAGGGCATGTTCCATTGTCGTCATGTCGCGAATTTCACCGATGAGAATCACATCTGGGTGCTGACGCAGTGTGTTTTTAAGCGCGATATCAAACGAGTCCGTATCCACGCCAACTTCGCGTTGTGTAATCAGGCATTTCTTATGTTCATGCACAAACTCTACGGGATCTTCGATGGTGATAATATGACCTGGGGCCGTCTCATTACGATGCCCAATCATCGAGGCCAGGGTTGTGGATTTACCCGAGCCTGTTCCGCCGACCACAAAAATAAGGCCGCGTTTTTCCATCACCAGATCGCCAAGCAGGCTCGGTAATTTCAGGTCAGCCAGTGTTGGAATCTCAGTGCGGATAATCCGGGCGACAATGCCCGGCATTTGCCGTTGTCTGAACAGGTTAAGACGGAAGCGGCCCACACCCTCCATGACCAAGGCCATGTTAAACTCGCCGGTTTCGTCAAACTCCGCTTTTTGTTTTTCGTTTAAGAACGACGAGATAATACGATCAACGTCGTCCGCTGATAAAGTTTCACCCACGCTTTTAAAGCCATCGTCACCGCGCAACATTGCTGGCGAATGGGCTGTGACATAAAGGTCAGACCCACCAGGTCCGGCTAAGTCTTTCAGCCAACCCTCAAATTGAGCATCCGCCATAGGTCGTGTCCCCCTTCAGATCGAGAAGGCCCTCTTGCGGGGCGCGTTCTCCGACGATTGTGAATTAGAAATTAGTCCTAGAAAAATGACTTAGATTTTTTGGGTGCGGCTTCAGCGGCTGCAGGTGGCGTTACTGGTGGAGCAGGCTGAGGAGCCGCGGGCTG
>CAYGSZ010000117.1:0-7954 GCA_964352705.1 uncultured Rhodobacterales bacterium | reverse complement strand
TGGCACCGCTGGCCTTTTCCATGGCCTTCCTGGTGATCTTTGACAGCCCGCTGATGATTTGGGCGTACATGATCACCAATGGATTGAGCGGCGGCATGTTCGGCGTGGTTCACAACGTGATCTGGGCCGAGTTGTATGGCACCCAATACCTTGGGGCGATTCGCTCTCTGGTGAGTTCGAGCACTATTTTTGCCGCAGCCTTGGCCCCAGCCGTAATGGGGTGGTTGTTGGACGCGGGCTGGTCGGTACGCTTGTTAGCCGCGGCCAGCCTCGTTTACATCGTGATTTCTATGATTATCGCGACCCGGGTCAAGATCCAAAGCCTACCTCCGCCGACTCCTTAATACGCTCACTGCTCGAGCATATGGGGAAGTCCTGCCCCCGCGGTACGGTAGGGGTTTTAAAACGCTCACTCATCTGATCTTGTCACTGAAAGACGCTACAAATCGCAGGCCGTAAATCAGTGGCCACAAACCACAGGCTAAAAAGCAAGGATGCCCGAATTATGCTGATGCTGACCCAATCCTCCTGGTCTCCCAATGAAGCTCCCGAGTTGTATGCCCTGGTCGCGGCGGCGGCGCGTGAGGCCGTGCGTCAATCTGAAGGCGACGCTCCAGACGTATTGTTGCTTCTGCCACATGCGCCTCTAGGCGACCTCAAAGCGCTTGGTGAAGCGGATGTGATGGACGTTGTGAAATCAGCAGCAACAGCAAATAAGATGCACCTTGCAGGTTCAGCGGTCATGCAGGTTGATGGCGCGTCCGCGCCGCAGACGATGGGGTTCGTTGTTGCCCCCAATGGCGACGTCTTGCTGCGCACCTTAAAAGTGTCACCCGATCTCATTGAAGGCTTCACCGATACCACCTCTGCGATGGGTCAACCCGCAGAATTCCCTGTCGCGAAACTGCCCTTTGCCAAAGTCGGCATGCTCTGCGGCGAGGACATTCACTTTCCACAGTATGGTCGGGCGCTGGCC
Source organism: uncultured Rhodobacterales bacterium (assembly GCA_964352705.1). Taxonomy (GTDB): domain Bacteria; phylum Pseudomonadota; class Alphaproteobacteria; order Rhodospirillales; family Rhodospirillaceae; genus WLXB01. The sequence goes on along the minus strand of CAYGSZ010000117.1, from coordinate 6,978 downwards.
TTCCACGGCGCAGAGATTATTTTGAACCCCTGTGTCGAGCGGTCTGATCAACAGTTTGATCACCGGGTGATGTCGCGTTTCGGTCGCGCCAGTGAGAGCGTCGCTTATGTGGCTGTCGCAAGCCCTGCCGAAATGAACGATGGCGGCATCAAAGTAAAACTGCCCTCAGCGACAGCCCTGTACCCTTGGGAGCGTGAAGCCACCGCCGTGCGTGGTGATGAGACCTTTGTGATTCCCGATATTGATATGCAGTTGTTGCGCCGCCGCCGTGTCACACCACAAGGCAGCTTCCCCGCCATCGTCCGCGCTGACGTCTACGGACGTGGATACAAAGCGGCCAAAGAAAGTGATAAAATTCCAGCAGCCCCGACCACCCGTGACGGCTGGCTCAAAGAAGCCGAGCGCCGCCTGGCAACTGAGGCCGAAGTGCGTGGCCCCAAGCATAAGAACCCGGAATTACAATACGACTGCATGCTGGTGCAAACCGTGGCGCGATTGATTCCCATCGGCGGTAATGCGGACCCACGCGAGATCATTCGCAAAAACCTGGATGAACATCTTGGCAGCGCCGGGAGCAGACTGTCTGTTCCGACCATGCGCTTGTGTGTCTTCCCTGAGTTCTGGCTGACCGGCCCCGGCGGCATCGGCGGTGTGCAACGGACGGTGCAGAACCTGGAACGGATGGCGATTTCCGAGGGCGATGAAGTTTTCGACATCATCGGGAAGTTTGCCCAGGACTATAACGTTTACGTGGCCTTCCAGAACTTTGAAGTCCACCCCAAGTTGCCAGGTCGCGTATTCAACTCAGCGTTCCTGATCGACGATAAGGGCAATCACGTTCATACCTATCGTAAAAACCAGTGTGCCGATGTCTGGGGCTTGCTGCCAGATACGACGCCGGGATCGGTACTGGATGAATACCTGGATCTGTTTGGATCGGACGCCTTATTCCCCGTTGCCGACACGCCCATTGGAAAGCTCGCCAACATGGTGTGCTTCGACAACATGAGCCCGGAAGTGGCGGGTGGTCTGCGTCGCCAAGGGGCAGAAGTTATTCTGCACTCAACCTCGGAACCCCATGGGGGTGAAGGCCGACGTGCCTGGGACAATGCCCGCCGCACCCGCGCGATGGAAAACTGCGCCTATATGCTGTCCGCCATGGACGGCGGTGAATACAAATCACACGACTCCGAGCACATGACCTTCTTCCGGCGTGGCCATACGCGCCTGGTTAACTTCGATGGCAGTTTGCAAGGGACCGTGGATGGGCCAGGCCCCGTTCTGCTACGCGCGCACATTGATCTGGGTGCTCTGAGACGGGCGCGTGCCAACCCACGCACTAACTTCCAACTGTGGAATGATCCTGCCGTTTACGCGGATGCCTATTCACCCGACATGGGTTTCCCCAGCAACATGTGGGCGGGCGACCCCTACGACAATCCCTACATCGGGGCCAAGGCTATGATTGAGCGGATTGAAAGTTACGTAGAGCAAGGCATCTATACGGCACCTGTGTCGCAACTCAGCGCTGAAACAAAGAGCCGCACATCTGACGTGATGTAGCTGAACGGGCTCACCCCAAAGCACCAGAGGTTCGCCACGCGGGTGAACCTCTCGTCAGCGGTGACCGAACTTCAAAGTCGAGGTAAACACATCCATCATGTGTGATGGATGAGGATGTAAGCCCCTGTGACCAAAATAGGCGATGCGATACCGCGTTTTGAAGACGACCGCCTGTTGCGCGGCGACGGGAGCTATACGGATGATGCCGTGCGCCCCGGCGACGCCCACATGGTGTTGGTCCGGTCGCCTATTGCAGCTGGGAAAATCGCCGCCATCGACATCGCTGCTGCAAAAGCGTGTGAAGGTGTCTTGGGCCTCTACACCCGAGCAGATTTAGACGCGGATGGCATTGGACTTTTTACCACGCCCTTCCCCTTCACGCGCCGGGATGGCCAAAACATGCATCGTCCTGCGTTCGGATTGCTGGCCGGGGGTGTCGTGAAATATGTCGGCGACCCGGTTGTTGCGGTGATCGCCACGACGCTGGATCAGGCGGAAGACGCCGCCGAGCAGGTTCTGATTGATTACGATGATGAACCGGCTGTTACGTCTGGCAAAGCAGCCCTTGAAGAGGGCGCGCCGAACGTCTGGGACGCCGTGCCCGGCAATGAAGCCTTTGTGGTGGAACGTGGGGATCGCGACGCCACAGATGCGGCCTTCGCGAACGCCAAGAAAATTATTGAACTCGACCTCGACATTACCCGGGTGACCGCCAACCCCATTGAGCCACGCGCTGCCATCGGCAGCTTTGACCAAGAAACAAACCGTTACCTGTTGCGCTCGGCCTCGCAAACACCTCACAGACTGCGGGATACTCTGGCCAACGATATTTTAAAGGTGTCTCCAGAGCGCATTCACGTGATATCCGCCGATATCGGCGGCGCTTTCGGGATGAAAAACAACGTCTTCCCTGAACAAGCTCTGGTGTTATGGGCCGCTAAAAAACTAGGTCGAACCGTGGCCTGGCGCTCCAGCCGGATCGAGGGATTTCAGTCGGACTTTCAAGGACGGGACAATTGGGTCAATGCCAAACTGGCTGTGGACGCCGACGGCACATTCCTGGCCATCAAAGTACGCCTGATCGGTAATCTCGGGGCTTATCTGAGTGCAACCACCCCTCATCCGCCAACTGCAAATGTGGGCGGGATGATCGGACCTTATGGCATTGCCGCAGCGCATGTTGAAGTGATTGGGGTTCACACCAACGTCCCTCCTCTGGCCCCTTATCGTGGTGCGGGTCGACCGGAAGCCACGTACATCATTGAGCGCTTGGTAGATGAGGCGGCACGACAACTGAACGCGGATCCGATTGCTTTAAGACGTCAGAATATGCTGACCCCGGAGCACCTGCCATACACCACGCCGCTGGGGATGATTTACGACAGTGGGGCCTTTGCCAAAGTTCTGGCCGAAGGTGTAGAAGCTGCGGATTGGAATGGATTTCAAGCCCGGCAAGTTGAGAGCCACGCGCGTGGACTACTGCGCGGGCGAGGTCTTGCCTATTCCATCGAAATCGCGGGCGGCCCCCAAGGCGCGCATATGCCCGAAACAATAGATATTCGCCTGGCCCGCACCGGTGACGTCACGGTCTTTGCCGGATCAAAAGAAATGGGCACCGGCCATGGCACCGCCTATCGGCAAATTTTAGCCGAACAGCTCGGCCTGAACCCTGGGCGGGTGACGGTGATCGACGGCGATACAGATACAGTTATTAACAGCACTGGTTCTTTTGGGTCACGCAGTATGATGGCAGCAGGCACCGCAATGACGAAGGCCTCCCAGAGCATTATCGAGGCCGGAAGGTCCATTGCTGCGGACGCCCTGGAAGTTGCCGAGATCGACATTGAATTTTCATCCGGTGCCTTTCGCGTTGTCGGAACAGATCGCGAGATCACGCTGCATGATCTGGCGCACCACGCTGACGGGCGGTTGGATACGGCTGTAACCGCAAAAGCCGACGGCCCGACCTATCCCAACGGCTGCCATGTCTGTGAAGTTGAGATTGACCCAGACACAGGCGTCACCACGCTGGTGAAGTATGTGGTGGTTGATGATGTTGGCACTGTGATTAACCCCATGATTGTCAAAGGCCAACTGCATGGCGGCATTGCGCAAGGCGCTGGCCAAGCCCTGATGGAACAGATTGTGTTCGACAAAGACGGTCAACTCATTACCGGGAGTTTCTTGGATTACGCCATGCCCCGCGCCGACGACATGCCCGCTTTTGAAGTGGAAACCAGCCCTGTGCCGACGACGATGAACCCTTTGGGTGTTAAGGGAGCCGGAGAAGCTGGCACCGTTGGCGCGTTGCCCGTCGTTGTTATTGCCGCGCTGGATGCCTTGCGTCCGCTGGGCGTCACGCATTTGGATATGCCACTAACGCCGGAACGCGTGTGGCGCGCAATCAACACTGCAAAGCGCTAGGCTTGCTGCCACATTAAGCTTCATGCCAGGGGCCGGGTCGCACCGCCAAAGGCTCGCCAATCTGACACTCAAGTGCGGCACGATCCCAATTGCCGGTCCTTGCTGCTGCGTCAAACGTAGAGGTCAGGAAGGACAGCAAGACAGCGTCGGGGTCAGACGCTGTTCTGACCGCCTCATACGGCAAAAGAAACTCACCCAAATCTTTATGAAAATACGCCTCAGCAGGCTTGACGTTGGCCTCTGCAAAACCGTCCGGCGTGGGCGCGGCGTAAGAGTAAAACATCGGCTGGTCGAACCCGTTGCCGCCCGGCCAGAACCCGGCACTGGACACAGCGTGGGAATACGCTTCACGAGTCACATCATCGGGTAAGTTGGGAATGCCGCCAGGATGTAACGGTGCACCGTCACCTGAGAAGCGCGTGACAGCCATATCAAAACTACCCCAGAACAAATGCACCGGACTGACCTTGCCGATGTATCCCGTGCGGAATTTTTTGAATACCCGGTCGACTTGAATCAACAACCGCCAAAAGCGTTCAACGTAAACCTCCTTGTAAGACATATGTACGGTATCTTCGGCGAAGGGGATCGGGTCTGGCACTTCATTGGGACTGCCATGAATTTTAATTGGCATACCCAGGTCTTCCAAGGCCGCCATGACAGCGTTGTAAAAACTAGCGACAGACTGACCGGCCAGAGGGATGCTTCGCTGAATCCCCTCGGCGCAATGAATAACCAAAAGGTGGTCGAGCAATTGAAAGTCCATCTGGAAGACACGCGACTTATACGCCAGCGGCGACGTGGTGAGCCCCCGCGCGGTGGTATAAAGCGTGGCGTGCCAGGAGTGATTCCACCACGGCTCAACAGCCAGACGCACCTTGCCAACGACTTGTGTAAATAGGTGGAGGGTCGTGCAGGTTTCCGCCCACTCAGTGTAGGGCAGTTCAGGCCATGTTTCTGGTGTGACTTCTTCTCTGTCGAGCATGGCCTGAACCTTTCTTGTTCTTGGTCAATCGGCGCGTTCATCAGTTACGCAGCAAGATCGAAGACTAACACGTCCGCCCCTATTTGGGAGGACAGTGTGATCTTACTCAGCTCTGTGACTGCGGCGCCATCACCCTCGCGCAGTTCTGCTTCATTTAGTTTAACGATCCCTTGCACCACCTGCACCCAGACCTGACGCCCTGATGAAATATCATGTGCCACCTGGCCACCTTCTGTGAGCGTCGTTGCGTAGATGCTGACATCTTGATGCACTTTAACAGCGCCCTCACGGCCCTCGCGATCGGCAACCAATCGGAGCTCATTAGTACGATCCGTCACAGGGAAATTTTTCTGCTCGTAGCTCGGGACTAGTCCAGCTTTTTCCGGAACAATCCAGATTTGCAGCAATCGCGTGCCTTCGTCTTTGCTGGGGTTGAACTCCGAATGGGTTATGCCGGTGCCTGCAGACATACGTTGCACATCACCAGGACGAATAACCGCTCCGGTTCCCATGCTGTCTTTGTGTTCCAATGCGCCGTTGACCACGTAAGAGATAATTTCCATATCGCGGTGACCGTGGGTGGGGAAGCCCGCCCCTGGAATGATACGGTCGTCATTGATGACACGCAGAGCTCCAAACCCCATGTTGGCAGGGTCGTGATACTCCCCGAAAGAAAACGTGTGGTGACTATCAAGCCACCCGATTTTTGTGTGACCACGATCATTGCGATCTCTGAGAGTAATCATATTCATCTCCTGTTTTTGGCCCTGACTTGAGCGCATTTCAAATCAATGCCGACTTGCTAAAACGTCATTGGCGACGATATAGGAGTAAGAGTTACTGAGAGAAAGTAGTTACCTTTTGGTAAGTAGGATAAGACATATGAACGATTTAAAATCAGCCGGAGGCGGCGGCAACTCCGAGGTCAAAGGCTGTGCAATCGACAGTGTCTTGCGGGTGCTGTGGAAAGAATGGACAACACACATACTGTGGACCCTGAGCACTAAAGGCCCTACGCGCTTTAATCACCTTAACCGGCTTGTCGACGGCATTTCACCGAAAGTTCTGACGGATCGACTTAGGCAGATGGAAACCGATGGTTTGATCTGGCGAGAACATGTGGCGAGCATACCGCCTGCTGTCACGTATGGATTAACCGAAAAAGGCAAAGACTTCGATAGCGTTTTGAAAGCGTTTGAAACCGTGGCCACAAAATGGGACTCAGATCCGTCAGGTTAGATTTTAAGAGCTAGACTTGAGCGCTAAATTATAAAATAGGTCGCAAAGGAATTGAGAAACAGTCTGGATAATGTGACAATGAGATATTCGCGAAGACAGTCCTGCTTAGCCTCAAGAGGTCACCATGACAGGTTCTGATCAAGATAAACGATCAAAAAACCATGACCCCGTCCCCTTTTGGATTATGGGTGCCCTAGTCGTGCTGGTGATTTTTATCGCCTGGTACGGAGCGTAAAATTGCTACCGGCAAGGTTTAAGAGTCAGTGCGCTATTTAGGCTTCACTTTCGGCTTTGACTTTGAGGTACCGAAAAATTTAGAGATTTTGCTGAATAACCCAGGCCCTGGTTCAACCGCAGTCATCTTTTTATCAAATGCCTCTTGGCCATGGATAAAGCGCAGCTTGAAGCTGTCACGATCTGCCTCATTATCAAAAAGAATGAGGTAGTTTTTCTTGGACATATCATCAGAGACGCTATCCATTTGAATAGACCACGGCCCCTTGATGTTGACCTTCAACCAATTCTCTACGGGAGCGATTCTGCCCGCCGTTGAAAACTTCGCGCGGAACTTTGCCGCAGTCATGTTTTGACCTTTCGGCGGCTTAGGCCTGAACAACAGGCCGGTTTAATACCCGTTTTATCAACCGCTAAGCTGTAGCATATCACTTTATAGTGCCGTGTGGATGGGATTGTTGTGAGTAGTATTTTTCAGATGGAGCGGGTGAAGGGAATCGAACCCTCGTCTCAAGCTTGGGAAGCTCGCGTTC
>CAYGSZ010000116.1:5167-7987 GCA_964352705.1 uncultured Rhodobacterales bacterium | reverse complement strand
TCAAGAAACACAACGCAGATAGTCCCTTCGAACTCCGGCGGCGCTGGAAAGTCCAACGTTAAGAGAGCAATGCGATCTTCGACGCCCCACCCGCTAGCTGCACTTATCTCTATTATGTCTGGCATACCAAGATCCCGCGACGGTAATTTCGGCTTTACTCCAACACGGCGCTCAGGTTTGCGTGCCCAGTAGCCTTGTGGAGGAATCGGAAGCTTTGCTTTCTTGCAAACCTTGCGTAATCCGACATCTGAAATGTTGAACTGTTCTGCTGCATCACGCATTGGGGCGGCCCAAATTGTTTCGAACAGATCACGTCTGGAAATGCGATGAGACATGCTGACCTCCTTGGATATTCAAAAACTAGGGAACTAGATCTTAAATAGCGCCAAACTTTTGTTTGGCTAGCCATAAGGAACAAGTCGCTAATTCATATTATGCGACAAAGAGTTCGAATTCCTTGGGGAAAGCGGCACTCATTTAATTGAATACGATTCTCTAACAATGTTTATCATGGACGAGGTCATGAGGTATTCCTTGGCCAGCGCTGGGTTGGCGGCAACGTCCATTAAGTGCAGTAACTTGGCTTCATGTTGCGCCGCGTCTTTGTTCTCCAGCTCTTCTTTGTTTCGGATGGACTGCTCCTGAACATATTTAGTTGCCACGATGCGACGCTGCCTGTCGTACACATCTAGAACTGAGTCTGCGGCACCATCACTTATTGCGATAAGTTTCTCACCTAAGTTTATGGCATCATGAATACCGCCATTCATGCCCATGCCACCGAGCGGATTGTTAACGTGGGCCGCATCTCCTGCGAGTAAAATACGGCCTACGTGATAGGTCTCGGCAACTCTTTGGTTCACGGCGTAGATATTGCTATGCGCGATTTCTATTGGTTCCTTTGTGCAGATAAGATCGCGCATGATCCGTTGAATATTGTCCTCCGTAAGAAGAACTTCATCACCCTGGTCTGGATCTGCTGGAACTGACAGTCGCCATAGATTGTTACATCGTATGATGGTCATCCATTCCCCTGGGTCTGCGATGTAATTTACGTAGGACAGCTCTCGCAGGTGATTCTCTAGTGGATAAGACGTGCTTACCACGATGAATTTCTCTGGATATGTGAAGCCAGGAAAGTCTATGCCCGCACTACGCCGGACTATACTTGGGCCACCATCGGCACCCACGACATAAGAGGCCGAAATTTCTTTGCGGCCTTCAGGCGCCTCAACCAAAAGTCTGACTCTGCCGTCGTCTTGATCGACACTGATAACTTTATGGTCAAACAGCACCGACGTTAATGGTTCGTCCTGCAGGCGCTCACAAACCAATCCCGTCAGACGAAACTGCTCGACTTGAGCGCGGTACGGATGCCGTGTTTCGCCGTCAAGCACACCGAGATCAAACTCTGCATATCGTTCAGTTCGTCTGTCCCGAAACTGAAATTTCGGACAGATGAGGCCGAGTGATAAGAGCTCTTCAACTAAGCCAAGATCATCTAGCATATCCAAAGTAGGAGGATGAAATGTCGAAGCGCGCAGGTCTTCGGTTAGAACGCTTTCTCGCTCAAGAAGCACTGAGGGTATTCCGTTCTTCGCAAGGGAATACGCGAGGACGCACCCTACTGGTCCCGCACCAACGATAACTACGGGATACTTAAACGGGTTTGACATTATACCTGCTTGATTGAGCTATTGTTGTTTGACCGAGAGTTATCCAGGTTTAAGTTATCTAGATGCAGCGCCCGCTCAAAGGCTCAAGCTTCTTTCTGGAGGAGTTCTTTGAACAAGGCGTCTTCATTGACATTTGACCGACGATTTTTCGACCATTTTGTTGCGAACCCCGTTGGGTACTCACTATCAGTGTCCCGTCGTCCGTCTGCGGACCACAAAAGCGGAAACAGGGGGCCTTGAGGTGTTTCACCCTCGATCATTTCATCAAAGCTAACGCCTGCCAAGTTTACGCAGTCAGGTCTTGGCGACCATCGTATGTCATCACCAAAAACGCGCACAGAAAGAGCAAGCCGCCAATCGCTGGCCGTGTTTCCTGCAGAGTAATGAAGTAACCATGGGTGTAGAATCAGCATATCGCCGACTTCTAAATTCCAGCTCTCAAACCGGTTATTTGGATCGGCCCTAAGTGACGCTTCATCAGGATGTTTTGGCCTCTCCGGGGGCCTTATCATCTGCCGTGCGTTTGGTGAAAAAAGCCAATGAGGATAATCAAAGCGATGGGACCCTGGGATAACCTCTAAGCAGTTTTCGCGATCAATATCATGAAGTGGAATCCAAAGAGAGGGCACCATTTCCCCGACTACTGGCCAGCCCATCCTATCAGAATGCCATAGCGTTTTTGACTCCGATTGCGGCGCTTTAGCAAAGATTTCATCGAAGAAGAATCTGATCTCTTTCGATCCCATGACCCGACCGGCGGCTTCGGCCAACGGTGATTCAAATATAAATCGCCTGATTGGTTCAATGGTGCGAGACATATAGCGCCCCGGCATAGTTGGCAGCAAACCAAAGTCTTTATTCTCAACGGCAATACTGCGACAAGCCGGGCGAATGCTTTCAATCCAATCTTTGTCGAACACTTGCCGCAGGCAGACGACGCCATCGGTTTGCCAGGTTGATTGAAGGTTTGGCTCAATTGGTGTCAGAGGCGAGGATGTAAGTGGCACTGCATCAAAAACCTGATTGTTTGCGTTAGTCGATCATTAGGGGGGCGCCAGTGTGCGCGCCAATAGAAAAAGGTGTGCCCCCAATCAGCACAGGACATGGCTTGAGAATGCTTTGCCATTAGTTAGGACAGGTCTTT
>CAYGSZ010000116.1:0-5067 GCA_964352705.1 uncultured Rhodobacterales bacterium | reverse complement strand
TTAGTTAGGACAGGTCTTTTGCAATCAGCCGCATTTCTTCCACGAGCGTTTGCGCACTTCTGTTAAGAATTGATGTCTTACGCGTTACAATTCCTGCTTTACGTGTGATAGGTGTGCCAGGGGCTTGGATGACAGACAGGATCCCGGCTTTTATGTCAGCGGCAACCCAGTGTGAGGGAAGAAATCCTATAAAATGTTGCTTGCGGATGAGGCTACGCAGCATTTCTAGAGATGAAGTGCGGACTTTACAGCGTGGTGCGGTCAATCCACCTTGCGCAAAGAAAGACGTGAGAAACGCTTCCATATGGGGTTGATAGAGTGTGACCCATGGTTCGCCTTGCAGTTCCCCAAGGTCGAGGGACTGTTTTTGTGTAAGGGGGTTTTTAGTGCCACCAACAAGCACAGCTGAAATATCACATAACACTTCGAAATCGACATCACTGTTCTGTTCGACTTCCGTATTTGAGGAAATCACCAAGTCTAACAAGCCTTCGTCAAGCATACTCGCCATATCTTCATACAATCCGACGCGTATCGAAGCGGCAAAATTATCGTTTGCTTTTGCTACCCGTGAAACTGCTTCATCTACCAGAAAATTGGTGAACAAACTGGCGATGCCCAAGCGCACCTCACCAAACCCTCCATCCTTTGATGCCGCAATTTCGCTTTTTGCATTTTGCAGTGAATTGATGATCAGGCTGGCATGGCGAAAAAGTGTATGCCCGTCATTTGTGAGTTCGATTCCCTGATATGTTCGATCAAACAGATTTACTTCAAGAATGCCCTCTAAAAGTTGCACACTGCGTGTTAGTGCGGGTTGGGAGATATGCATCTTACGCGCGGCATTTGAAAAGCTGCCGTGTGTGGCGACGCCTACAAAGTGGGTAAGTTGCCTAATATCCATGGTGCGCCAATGCTCTGAACATAAACGTGAATCTCTCGGTAACTGGCCGCTGTCGTCTGTTTCGCGAGCTCCTATCAGCGGCAAACATAAGGGTATAACCGATCTGTATTTGCTCTTGTTATAGAATGGTAACACTCTCCTCAAGGATATTCATGGGCTAATTAGCCCTCTATGGGGAGATAGAAATATGCGGATCAATAGAAACGGGTGGCGTCGATCACTTGGAAGCGCAACAGCACTGGCAATGGTTTCGGCTTTCGGAGTTGAGGCGGCTGCACAGCAGGTTGCGTTAGAAGAGATTGTTGTCACGTCCAGAAAGCGTCAAGAGTCGTTATTAGAAATTCCTGTTTCTGTAACTGCGTTCTCGCAGGCGAAGCTAGATAAGCTCGGTGTTAATACACTTGAGGGCCTGTCGTCATTTGCGCCGGGTTTCGATTTTAATACCAATACACGCGTGACCCCACTCATTCGGTTTCGCGGCCTAGAAGCGATCGTGAATACAGCTGCGTCTCGCACTGGGGCAGTCTTCTGGGAAGGCTCTTATATATCCGATGGCGTAAGTATTTTACCGCTTATGGACTTGGAAAGAGTCGAAATCATCAAGGGTCCCCAGACTGCGTTCTTTGGCCGCAATACATTTTCGGGTGCGGTCAACTTTATTTCTAGAGAACCAGACGACGAATGGAACGGAAAGGGCTCCGTAACGTTTTCCCCTTCAAACCAAGATAGTACCAACGTCACCGTCGCTGTTGGCGGACCGATCACTGATAAAGTTGGTGTCCGTGTTTCAGCAATGGTTGACCGTACAGGAGCTGACTGGTTCTTCGATAACGGTGACCCAAACGGTGAGATCAACACAGAAGCCTTCTCTTCGACTTTAGTATTCAAACCAAGTGACAACCTTAAAATTAAAGTCAATGGGTTCTATGTTAATTCAGATGATACGATTGTTCAGCAGTCTCAATCAGCATCTACACTCGCTGGACAATGTAACCGCACCTATTCCGGAAGTATACGTAATGTTTTGACAGGCGAGACAGTTGGGTCTTTCTCCACTGATCTGTCAGCTTCCGCCCGTGCTTTTACCTGCGATACCGTTCCAGATTGGGATACGCAGCCGCCAAATATGTCAATCGCTGGTAATTTTGCTTCTAACCCGGATCTCTTTTTTATCAGCGTATCGACCGACCAGGCAACAACGCTGCCGGTCGAACTTGAACGGCATGGCATGTTGGATGCGCCTGACGGGTTAGGTGGGCAATACAAGCTTTGGCGTTTAAATCTGTCGAGTGATTATACACTGTCCAATGAAGCTACCCTTTCGACTATTCTAACACGCGGCGTAGCAAACAATTGGTACATTCAGGATCAACAGTTTGGGACTCCGTCGCCGGTATTCGGAGATGGCCTTTGGCTCACTGGCTTCATCCGCTGGACACGGGATTCCTACGCTGAGGTCCGGTATGCGTCAAGCGACGATGAGCGGCTCCGTTACATGATTGGTGCTAGCTATTACGACCAAGACATTGAAGCTTCAAATTTGTCAGCTCGGAAAGGTCTTAGCAATGAGACCGGGGAAAATTATGGTTTTTTTGGATCTATTGATTACGACATTACTGAAAGATTGACCCTGTCTCTTGAGGGCCGGTGGAACGAAGATTCACAAACCATTCTATTCAATGGGCCAACGGAAATATTGCCAACCGAAACTCCGACCGTGGCTAATGTTGAGCAAAAGTTCGACGCGTTCATGCCGCGCATCATTTTGTCTTATCAGCCAAGCGACAATACCAATCTGTATGCAAGTTTCTCGCGTAGTTACATTCAAGGAATATCTACAAACGCGGAAAACTATGGTGCTGCCGTTCCTGACTCAGGAATTAATGCAGCTACCGCTGGCTTCTTTACGCCGCGACAAAGCTTGTCAGCGTATGAAATTGGAGTAAAGCAACGCCCCACGGATTGGCTGAACTACTCTGTCGCAGCTTACTATTTAGATTGGACTAATCAGGTATTCGCTGACTTGAGCCCTGCATTCGTGCCTGTCAATCTTCCGGGTGATTCCAGAACGTACGGGGTCGATCTTGAAGCAGACATCCTTCCGACCGACTGGCTGCAGATCACAGCGGGCGCTACTTATAACGATGTGAAGTTCAAGAACTTCGGCGCTGCGGGTTCGATTGCCAACAATATTCTCGCGCCAGGATTGATTGTTGGCGGGACACAGATTGACTCAAGGGGCAACAGTCCAAGATGGATTCCCGAGTGGTCGGGCAGTTTGTCTGCTGAAGTCAACGTTGGTCAGTTAATAGACTATGAGCCAGGTGCATTCGTCCGAGTTGATAGCATTTATTCGGGAAGCTTTTTCATTGATAACTTCGAGTTCAGCAAAGTGCCTGGCTACTGGAAAATCAATGCCCGCGCCGGTGTGAATATCAATGAGACTTTTGCGGTAGAGATCTACGGTAACAATTTAACCAACGATCTAAGTTGGACCACTGGCTCGGGAAGCAATACTTCCATTGTGGGCTCAATAGATCGCAAAGACTTTGGCTCCCTCCCACGCAAGCGCGAAGTTGGTGTCAAATTCCTCGCTAGTTTTTAGGCTGTGAAGCATCCATGTTAGAGGTTCGGTCTCTAACATGGATGTCTGAATTATACATGCCGAATTCTGGGTTATTCATATTCTTTCATCACGACAAACTCTACGACTGTATCTGATACCGCGAAGAACAGATTTTTACTCTTGAGGAGCATGACATGTCATATACCGAGCCTTTACATCACAGTATGAGAGAGCGAGACGTCCACGATCCAATGCGGAGAAAACTGCTCGCCGCGCTGGGCAGCGCTGCAGGGATATTGGCCTTGTCACCCGCGAGTGGGGCGCAGGCCCAAACTCAAGCATCGGAAGACGATGCGGAAGAGGGGGTGTTCAACGCTTACAACCGGATCAAGACATTCGAAAATGATGAACTCAATAGCGGTACGCCTTGGGTGGCAAGCCAGCAGGGTAATTTCGACGTTGAAGACCCTGTTCAGAACACGCTGGTACGCCTCAAGATGACCAATAACTTGGTCGGAGAGCGTACGTACATCCCCATGCTTGTGAGGTTGATGATCGGGCGCGAACAGTATCCTGGGGGGCCGTTTCTCGGCGCAGCAGGTATGTTTACTTGGCAATTGCAAGTGCCTGACCCTGTTCAATTTCCAGATGTTCCTGAAGGCACTGCATTGCTAAGGTCGATGTACACGTCTACCTATCTCGACCCGGCGACGATGGAACCCGTCGAGGAATTATTGAATCCTTACAATGGTAAGATGATGCGATTGGAAGATCAGACTTTTATCGAGAATTTCCTGAGTTATCCCAAAGGAGGGTCGAAGCTAATAGAAGAGCCACAGTTTTCTAATGATGATCCCGATACGATTCGAATGCGTCAGATAAAGCCTTGGGGTGATGAGATGGTGTTATTCCAGGGTGGCGTTTACGACGAGCCGGGCATTCATCAGCCGCGTTTCACGGAAAACATGTGGGCTTCACCCCATGATGATGTGATGAATCCGGACGTTGGACTGGTAGACACCCGTTATACTTTCACCGGGCTCAACAAAGCGTATGAGAAGCCCTGGGCTGGATATACTACTAAAGACAACGATATTATTTGTGACTTAGCATACGGTCGAAAGGTACACAGCATCGACGCTATTCCCGATTTTCATAAGCGGGTCCTTGTCGAAAAGTATCCAGACCGTGTGTAAAGCAATATATCAACGTTATTGAGTTTCTGACTTAGCAGCCTAGAGCGCCACCGGTATTGTCCAAGGGGGTGTCTCTAGGTCCAATTTCTCAGAAATCTAGCATGGCTATTTTAGAGGCCGCAGAAGCTTTCTCAATAACAAGTCCGGCGCAAGACGATTTGTGACTAGCTATCTTGATTGAACGGTGTTGATGCCCTCATGCTGGCTAGTTTTGCCTCACTCAGGTCGTACTTCAGCAAAAACCCAATGCTGATGACGTATAGAACCGCCGGGACGACAGCGGCACCAAGGTATATCGCTGTAATCGCGCTCTCCGGTTGCTCAACCTGAAGACCTTGCGTGCCCGCCTCGTAACCAAACCATCCTAGAAAAAAGAGAATGATGCTGGGTCCGATGGCAAA
>CAYGSZ010000115.1:0-7998 GCA_964352705.1 uncultured Rhodobacterales bacterium | reverse complement strand
AAGTCTTGTTGGCTGGGGGACGTGGATTCGAACCACGACCGACGGAGTCAGAGTCCGCAGTTCTACCGTTAAACTATCCCCCAGCAGGGGCTGCACGATTATTATACCATTTTAAGCGGCAGCGCCGCATCCTACTCACTCGCCGCCTATTTTCAAGACTGAAGCTTCATACCTAATATACCTGACCAATAGCGCCTTTTGGGCCGATCTGCACGGGCTTTTGGGAGTAGACCTAAAAGGTCTTTTGGGGTCAGACCTGCAAGGTCTTTTGGGAATGCCTTGGCATCATCCCTTCTCTGGCCTTGCCGGGTACTGTTTGGCAGCGTTACGATAAGGAAGATGAATCATCTGCATGCGGTGACGCGCAGTGCAGCCACGCTGAGAGGGTTTCGTGGCCATAAGCCAAAATAGCGCACGTAACTGGTCTCACCCGACGGGAGCCAGTGCACGGAAGCGATCTGCAGAAGGCGCCCTAGGTGCTCGTGGCGGTCAACAACACGCCACCGACGTTCTTGCGGCTGTCGATCTCGGCACGAATAATTGTCGTATGCTGGTTGCGCATCCGCAGGCTGACAACTTTGCTGTTGTGGACTCGTTTTCGCGTATCACGCGACTGGGTGAGGGTTTAAGCGCCACTCGACGTCTGTCCGAAGCCGCAATGGATCGCACGGTCGAGGCTCTTAAGTGTTGCGCTGAAAAGATGGATCGTTGCGGCGTAACGGTTTCTCGTCATGTGGCAACGGAAGCCTGCCGCCGGGCAGAGAACTGTGATGACTTTATTCATCGTGTTCATGACGAAACCGGCATTTCCCTTGAAATTATTACGGCGGATGAAGAGGCTGGGCTTGCTCTTAAGGGGTGCACGTCTCTGATTGACCCAAATGTTCCGTATGCGGTGATCTTTGATATTGGCGGCGGCAGCACCGAGGTTCTGTTTGTGCGTGTTGAAGACACACTCAAGATGGAGGTTCTCGGCTGTATATCTATGCCCCTAGGCGTGGTCACGGTGGCCGAAGATTGTGGTGGCGGCGATTTATGTGAGCGCACCTATGAGGAAGTGGCAACCCGGGTGCAGAGACTGCTTGAGCCGTTTGAGAGCCATCACGATATTACCGCCAGAATTGCCGCCGGGCAGGCGCAAATGATAGGCACGTCTGGCACGGTGACAACTCTGGGAGGGCTTCACCTTGGTCTTCCGCGATACGATAGAACGGCCGTGGACGGCATAACCTTAGACTTTGAAACACTGACGGGGCAGAGCCGTGCGCTATGTCAAATGAGCCTTCAACAACGCGCTGCCGAGCCCTGTATTGGCTGGCAACGAGCAGACTTGGTGCTCGGCGGATGCGCTATTCTTGAAGCCATATGCCGCCTTTGGCCTGTTGGAAAGCTAAGGGTGGCAGACCGTGGCCTGCGAGAAGGCATGCTGATGGACATGATGACTCACGTGTATGCGTCGCATCAGGCCGTTCCCCCGGCTGTTTCGTAGAGCAGCTTCAAAATGTCCAAAAAACAAAGTGCAGAGGGTAAAACCGGCAGCGGGCGTGGCCTGAGTGTTCGGGTCAAGACGGCGCGCGGTCGCAAGTCTTCCTCAACCCGTTGGCTCAAGCGCCAACTCAATGATCCCTACGTGCGACAGGCGCAGGCCGATGGCTACCGCTCCCGGGCCGCATACAAGCTGATCGAGTTGGATGATCGCTTTGGTGTTTTAAAGAAGGGCGCGCGCGTTATTGATCTCGGCGCAGCTCCTGGTGGATGGACACAGGTTGCGCTTAACCGTGTTGGCCAGCAGGGCCAGGTGGTCGCGCTTGATATCCGTGAGTGGGAAGAAGTTGCAGGGGCCACCTGTATGACCTTTGATTTCATGGAAGTTGATGCGCCAGAAAAACTCATAGAAGCCGTTGGTGGCCCGGTTGATGTGGTTTTGTCCGATATGGCGGCCCCGGCGACCGGCCATTCTCAAACTGATCACCTTCGTATTGTGGCTCTGGTCGAGGCCGCTTGGGCCTTTGCGGAAGAGGTGCTTGCCCCTGGCGGCGCTTTCGTTAGCAAGGTGTTCCAGGGCGGTACAGAAGATGCGCTTTTGAAGCAGATGAAATTGCGCTGCTCCAAAGTGGTTCACGCCAAACCTCCCTCCAGCCGCAAGGAATCGGCGGAAATGTACGTGGTTGCGACGGGTTTTAAAGAATAGTGATTTCGCGTGCGTCCGCGCCTTGAGGGGTGCGCCGAAGTATGCGATAACCCGCCAACTTTTTCTGATGGCGCGTGAGTTTGGCCCCCGTGAGTTTGGACCCTATGACTTTTGCCGAAGCATACACGTTTGATGACGTGCTTCTGGTCCCCGGCGCCTCAAATGTGCTTCCAAACCAGGCGAACACCTCCACGCGCCTGACGAAAACAATTACCCTTGGTATTCCCCTTATTTCTGCGGCGATGGACACCGTCACCGAGCATCGCTTGGCGATTGCAATGGCCCAGGCTGGCGGTATTGGGGTGATTCACAAGAATTTGACAGTCGCAGAGCAGGCGGCTGAGGTTCGCAAAGTTAAGAAATTTGAATCGGGGATGGTCGTCAATCCGTTGACCATCTATCCGGATCAGACTCTCAGCGAGGCCTTGAGCCTCATGACCGAGCATAAGTTCTCGGGTATTCCAGTGGTCGAACGCGAGAGCGGTAAACTGGTTGGCATTATCACCAACCGTGACGTTCGTTTTGCGTCCAATCCGGACGAGCCCGTCAGCGCGCTGATGACCAAAGACGATTTGATCACGGTCTCTGAATCTGTTGAACGGGAAGAGGCAAAACGCCTGCTGCACAGGCACCGTATTGAAAAGCTACTGGTGGTCGATGACGCTTATCGATGCATTGGGCTGGTGACGGTTAAGGATATGGAGAAAGCGCAGGCGCACCCTGATGCCTCTAAGGATGATCAAGGCCGTCTGCGTGTCGCTGCCGCGACAGGTGTCGGCCAAGATGGCTTGGTGCGCGCTGAGGCTTTGTTGGATGCTGGCGTTGACGTCGTTGTGGTTGATACAGCGCATGGCCATTCTGCTGGCGTGATTGATGCAGTGAAAGCGATTAAGAAGCTCAGCAATTGTGCCCAGGTGATTGCCGGCAATATCGCAACGCCAGAAGGTGCGAAAGCCCTGATTGACGCGGGGGCCGATGCGGTCAAAGTGGGGATTGGCCCAGGATCAATTTGTACAACGCGGATCGTGGCAGGTGTTGGTGTGCCTCAACTTACGGCCATTATGGAAGTCGCTGAAGAAGCTAAGAAAGCTGGTATTCCGGTGATCGCCGACGGCGGCATCAAGCAGTCGGGTGATATTGCGAAAGCTATTGCTGGCGGCGCGGATTGCCTGATGATCGGCTCGCTTTTGGCGGGCACTGAAGAAAGCCCGGGCGACGTCATTTTGTTTCAAGGCCGCACTTACAAAGGCTATCGTGGCATGGGCTCCATTGGCGCGATGGCGCGGGGATCTGCGGATCGTTATTTCCAGCAAGACGTGGCAGACAACATGAAGCTGGTCCCAGAAGGTGTCGAGGGTCGTGTGCCTTACAAAGGGCCAGTGCAGCCGGTGGTGCATCAGTTGGTGGGTGGCCTCAAGGCGGCCATGGGCTATACAGGCAACGCGACTATTGCGGACATGCAAACCAATTGTGTATTCCGGCGGATTACCGCATCCGGTTTCCGTGAAAGCCATGTGCATGATGTTGCGATCACGCAAGAGCCGCCCAACTACCGGATCGATTTTGACTAGGCGCGCCAGCCTGTCTTTATAGACAGGCAGGTGAACCTGCGTTTTAGGCAAGGCAGATGAACCTGCCCTAATAGGATGATTATCTGATGACTCCCGGTGCGCGCCTTCAAGCCGCTATTGATGTGCTATCCGAGATGGAGGCTGACCCTGCCTCAGGGGATGGTATTGTCAGTTCGTATTTCCGCAATCGCCGGTACATTGGCTCAAAAGACCGCAGAGATATTTCCACACGCTTGTGGCGCACCGTCCGGCATCGCAGCCGCCTAGGGTGGTATCTTAATGCTGATAAGCCTGAACCGCGCGCGCTGGTTCTCGCCGACAGTCTTCTGCATGATGACCATGACCTGGCGGCCCTGGACGCGCTGTGTAATGGCGACACCTATACGCCGCCCGCTCTGACAGATCAGGAACGTGCAGCTCTGACAGGCATCGCAGACCGCCCCAAAGAAGATATTCCGGCCCCTGTTGCGACTGAATGCCCCGATTGGCTGTGGCCTTATTTTACCGATTTGTTTGGCGATCAGGCAGAAGTTGAACTGGCCGCGCTCACGGAAGAAGCGCCGGTGGACCTTCGCGTGAATACGCTGAAAGGCGACCGCGCGGCTGCCAAGGCGGCTCTGGAAAGTGAAGGCTTGAGCGTTGAGCCGACGGAGTGGTCGCCCATAGGGTTACGTCTGTCCGGACGAACCGCTTTGGGCAACAGCAAGGCGTTCAACGAGGGGCTTGTTGAGGTGCAGGATGAAGGCTCACAGCTTGCCTCGCTCCTTGTTGATGCCAAGCTGGATCACGATGTTCTTGATCTTTGCGCTGGAGGCGGCGGTAAAACCCTCGCTATAGCTGCTGCGATGGGAGGACAGGGCCGTATTATTGCTACTGACAATGAAGCGCGGCGTCTCAATAAAGCTAAACCCCGCCTCAAAAGAGCTGGGGTGTTTTCCGTCACCACACGGGTGTTGGACCCAGAGAACACCAACTGGCTTCATAAAAAACGCAAAAGTTTTGACCGTGTTCTGGTAGACGCGCCGTGTTCTGGCACCGGGGCCTGGCGTCGCCAGCCCGATGCGCGTTGGCAGTTGCTGCCGAAAGATTTAGACCGTCACATCAAAACCCAGGACTCTGTGCTGACCCAGGGGGGGCGCATGACCAAACCCGGCGGTCGTTTAATATATGTGACGTGCTCGCTTCTACGGCAGGAAAACGAGGATCGCGTCGAGAATTTTCTGGAACGGCATGATCACTTCAAGGCGTTATCGGTGGGTGATGTCTGGAAGGCTGTTTTAGGCACCCGTTATCCTGGGCGCGGAAAGTATCTGCGCCTGTCGCCGCGCAGGCATCAGACCGATGGTTTCTTTATCGCCGTGCTTCAGCGCAAGGTTGAGAGTTAGTATAGTTTTGTCATGACAGATCGCATTCTCATCATCGATTTTGGCTCTCAAGTCACGCAGTTGATCGCCCGCCGGGTGAGAGAAAGCGGTGTGTACTCAGAAATTCATCCGTTCAATAAGGTGACGGAAGAAACCATCCGAAGCTATGACCCTAAAGGCGTGATTCTCTCGGGCGGTCCTGCGTCTGTGATTGGCGAAGACACGCCACGTGCGCCTCAAGGTTTGTTTGAGATGGGGCTGCCGATTCTTGGTATTTGCTATGGTCAAATGTGCATGGTTGCTCAGTTGGGTGGTCAGATTGAGACGGCTGATCATCGTGAGTTTGGTCGCGCTTTTATCGACGTAAAAGACTCATGCACGTTGTTTGACGGTGTCTGGAAACCCGGTGACCGTGAGCAGGTCTGGATGAGCCATGGTGACCGTGTCATCGCTATGCCAGATGGATTTAAGGTGGTTGGAACCTCTGACGGGGCACCGTTTGCAGCAATTGCGAACGAGGACCGTCGTTTTTATGGCTTCATGTTCCACCCTGAAGTTGTACACACGCCGCATGGTGCGGCACTGATCGAGAATTTTACGCATAAGGTCTGTGGGGCTGCTGGGGATTGGACCATGGCGGCGTTCAAAGACCAGGCCATTGCCGCTGTGCGCGAACAAGTGGGTGAAGGCCGGGTGATCTGTGGACTTTCTGGCGGCGTGGATTCCTCTGTTGTTGCGGCGTTGTTGCATGAGGCCATCGGCGATCAACTGACCTGTGTTCTGGTGGATCATGGCCTGATGCGGGCCGGTGAAACCGAGCAGGTAATTGAGGTGTTCCGCGACCGTTTCAACATTAATTTGGTGCTGAACAACGCGGAAGACTTGTTTCTCGGAAAGCTCGCCGGGAAAATCGACCCCGAAGAAAAGCGCAAAATCATCGGCGCGACATTTATTGACGTGTTTGAAGCCGAAGCCAAAAAGATTGGTGGGGCTGATTTCCTGGCGCAGGGCACATTGTATCCAGACGTCATTGAGAGCGTGTCTTTCGCTGGTGGTCCCAGCGTTACGATCAAGTCTCATCACAATGTTGGCGGTTTGCCCGCGCGGATGAATATGGCGCTGGTCGAACCGCTCCGAGAACTATTTAAAGATGAAGTGCGCGATCTGGGCCGTGAGCTTGGCTTGCCCGATGCCATGGTTGGGCGGCACCCGTTCCCTGGGCCGGGGCTGGCCATCCGCATTCCCGGGCAAGAGATCACCAAAGACAAGCTGGATACACTGCGTAAGGCAGATGCGATTTATCTGGAAGAGATCAGAAACGCCGGATTGTACGACGCCATATGGCAGGCGTTCGCTGTGCTGTTGCCGGTGCGGACTGTGGGTGTGATGGGCGACAGCCGATCTTACGATTATGCACTGGCGCTCAGGGCTGTGACCTCGACCGATGGCATGACAGCCGATTTCTTCCACTTCGATATGGCGTTTCTGGGCCGGGTGGCGAACCGCATCATCAACGAGGTCAAAGGTGTCAATCGCGTGACCTATGATGTGACCTCAAAGCCTCCTGGGACGATTGAGTGGGAATAGACCGGGAGTCCGGCGTTGTGGAGAGCAAGTTTAAAGAAGCGCGCGCGTTTCATCTGAGTGGGCAGCTGGCTCAAGCGAAGGCGATCTATCAAGACATTCTGAACTTAGCTTGATAAACCGAATGTCAAAAATTCAACAAAAAATTAAGAAAAGCACTTACAAGATATATGAGGCAGCGTTTAAGAATATTGAATGGAACTGACTGTCGATCAAGCACTGCAGCAGGGCGTTGCCGCACATAATAAGGGTGAGCTTCAAGAAGCGGAACGCCTTTATCTGGCTATATTGCAAACTCAGCCAAAGCATCCTGACGCCAATCATAATTTAGGGCTTATAGCAGTCTCTATGAATAGGGTGGAGGCTGCGCTGCCCTTATTTAAAGTTGCGTTGGACGTTAATCCAAACATAGAGCAGTTTTGGATTAGCTACATTGACGCCCTCATCCAAGAAAAAGAGTTTGAAAATGCTAAACGAGCGCTTCAAAAGGCAGAGATGGAGGGTGTAGCTAAAGATAAAATTGACGCGCTTACGCAGCACCTAATGTCAGCAAAAAAGGGGCAAGCGCCGTCTCAGTCAGATATTCAGATGCTGTTAAAATACTATCAAGATGGCTTCTATGACGATGCTGAGAAGTTAGCAATATCGATCACTCATCAGTTCCCAACCAACCAATTCAGCTGGAAAGTTCTTGGAGCAGTACTTAACCACGCAGGGAGAATATCTGAGGCATTAACGGCCAATCAAAAAGCAGTGGAAATAGACTCACAAGATGCTGAAGCGCACAGCAACTTAGGCGTCACACTACAACAACTTGGCAGATTAGAAGACGCTGAAGCAAGCTGCAATAAAGCGATTGTGCTGAAACCAGAATTTCCCCAAGCCCACTGCAACTTGGGTGACGTGCTGCATCTACTCGGCAGATTAGAAGAGGCTGAAGCAAGTTATAGAAAAGCAGTAACACTGAAACCAAGCTATAATGAAGCCTATTACAATCTGGGTGTCACGCTCAAAGAACTTGGCAGATTAGAAGAGGCTGAATCAAGCTACAGAAAAGTGGTGGCACTGAAGCCAGACTATGCAGAGGCCCATAACAACTTGGGTATCATTCTAAAAGCACGTGGTAGATTCGAGGAGGCTGAATCAAGCTACAGAAAAGCGTTGGTTCTGAAACCAGACTATCCAGGAGCTCATAGCAACTTGGGGGTCACACTGCAAAAACTCGGCAGATTTGAAGAGGCTGAAGCAAGCTACAGAAAAGCGATAGCAATGAAGCCAGGCTACGCCG
>CAYGSZ010000114.1:1293-8011 GCA_964352705.1 uncultured Rhodobacterales bacterium | reverse complement strand
AAGTCCCTGAACCTAGAAAGGGGGAAACAACATGTCTGGTGATATTTCACTCTCGACGGCGACGCGCACAAACCTTTTGTCGTTGCAAAGAACTACAAGCCTTATCGGTCGTACCCAAGAGCGCTTGGCGACCGGCCTCAAAGTGAACAGCGCAATTGATGATGCGTTGGCCTTCTTTAAATCCCGCAACTTGAATGCACGTGCCGAAGATTTGGCATCCATTAAGGATGAAATTTCTAACGGTATTAGTGTCATCAGGGCCGCGGTCCAAGGTCTTGAAGCCATCGAATCCACACTGAAGCAGATGAAAGCCTTGGCGCAATCTGCCATTTCATCTCCAGAGAGTACAACGCGTGCGAAACTGGCCAGCCAGTTCAATGAACTGCGCTCGCAGGTCGATAACTTGGCAGAAGACTCCAGCTTTAACGGGACCAACCTGCTCAAGAACAACACCGCCGAATTCCAAGCCGGTGCTGACAATCTTACAGTTAGATTTAACGAACGTCAGGATGACACCCCTGGAACAGGGACCGGTCCATTGAACCAATTGGTCGTTTCTGGTGTTTCAGCGACTGACTTTGCCTCAATTATTGCCTCTTCGGCGTTGGCAACAGGTACTGCCGGATCAGCAAACGTCTGGGGTCAAACGGGCACGGCTGCTGTATCTGCTATTAACGCGCAGATCCGAGCTGTTGACTCTGCCCTGATCACCGTGCGTCAGGTTGCGCAGGAACTGGGTACCAACTCTTCGATGTTGGAAATTCGTCGTAACTTTACGTCAGATTTGATCAATACGCTGAGAGGCGGTGCCTCTGATTTGGTCAACGCTGACCTCAACGAAGAATCTGCGAACTTGCTCTCGCTGCAAACACGTCAGCAGTTGGGTACAATTTCGCTGTCCATTGCGCAGCAGTCTGAACAGGCCGTTCTGCGACTCTTCTAAGGTTTCTTTAGCTCGAAACCAACTTAAGCGGCGGGCTTTGGCCCGCCGCTTTTTTGTTGCGCTCCGTATCGTTTTAGCGCGCGTTTGTAATGAAAAACTGTTTCGTCCTTTAACCTTTTCTTCGCGTTTCAGGCCTAAGACTCAAACTGTAAGAAAAGGTTTGGGTTGAGTTTCTGCAACATCAGAACTCAGCATAACATCAGATCAATGGACGTAACCGGATAGTCAGCAGGTAAGTTTCCAGTTGCGGCACAAGGCGGAACAATGGGCGATATATCCTTATCAACGGCGACGCGCACGAACCTGCTCTCTCTGCAGCGCACGACATCGCTGATTGGTCGTACTCAAGAACGGCTTGCCACAGGCCTCAAGGTCAACAGTGCCATTGACGACGCCCTCTCATTCTTTAAGGCGCGTAACCTCAACAGCCGCGCCGCTGATCTGCAAAACATCAAAGACGGAATTACCGACGGCATCAATGTGATCAGAGCTTCCATCCAAGGCCTTGAGGCCATGGAAGCGACCTTGAAGCAGATGAAGGCCCTGGCTCAATCCGCTATCTCTTCGCCGGAAAGCTCGAGTCGTGCCAAATTGGCCAGTCAGTTTAACGAACTGCGCAGTCAGGTTGATAATCTGGCAGAGGATTCAAGTTTTAACGGTATTAATTTGCTCAAGAATTCTACGGCAGCCTTTGAAGCCGGTGCCGATACGCTGACGGTTAAGTTTAATGAGCGGACCGAACGTGTTGCGATCAACCAGCTGATCATCAGTGGTATCAGTACGACAGATTTCAATACCATGGTTGGCATCTCCGCAGTCGCGACTGGTACGCCTGGAGACTCAACGGTTTGGGGACAAACCGGGACGGCTGCTGTCCGGGCGATCAATGCTGCGATCCGCGCGATCGACTCCGCGCTGATCACGGTGCGTCAGTCTGCACAATCTCTTGGTACAAACTCGGCGTTGCTGGAAATTCGCAGGTCGTTCACGGAAGACATTGTTAACACGCTCAAAGGGGGAGCGGCTGACCTGGTCAACGCTGACCTCAACGAAGAATCTGCGAACTTGCTCTCGCTGCAAACACGTCAGCAGTTGGGTACAATTTCGCTGTCCATTGCGCAGCAGTCTGAACAGGCCGTTCTGAGACTCTTCGGGTAAAGCTGACTAAAAAACCTGACCACCCCACGGTAACATAATCTGCTTTTGCCTCGGTATCTGCGCCGGTATCGGCGGCGAAATAATGAACTGTCATGAAGGTTTGAGCTAATGCGCACGGTTCATCACAGGGCGCTTCCGTTTTTGGTCAAAACTGTGTAGAAGTCGGTTCCTGAGTGTGACGTCGCAGAAGCTCTCTAACCCGCTTAATTCTTTGGCTTTTAAGGTGCCAGAGTTGATTAAGTTAACCTTTTTTTTCCTTTATCCTGCGATGTCTAAGGGTAGATATGCCGCTGAAACTGACATTAAAGCCCAACGAGAAAGTTCTGATTGGGACGTCTGTCATCGCCAACGGGCCGAATAAGACCGAATTTGTCGTTCTGAACCGGGTTCCGGTGGTGCGGCAAAAAGATATAATTACTGAGGAAGACGCAGATACAATTGCGAAAAAGCTCTATGTCACCATCCTCAATATGTATATCAACCCAGCGCAAGAAAAGGACTACCACGGCATCTACTTTTTACTCATGCGGCAGATGATTTTGATGCCGATAGATGCCAAAGCAATTGATATGATGGTGGAAATGTCACAGCGGATACTCGAAGGCGATCATTACCGAGCCTTGAAGCTGTGCCGTCAGCTGATTAAGCTTGAGGCGGAGGCTCTAAAGAATGTCTAAGGATAAATACGCAGCGTATTCGCAGCAGCAGAAACAGAATCTGACGCCACGAGAAGTTGAAGCCATGGCTTTTACAAAAGCGGCTTTGCTTCTTGAAGATGCGAAGAAAGTTTCCGGCAACATTGATGAATTTTCGCGTGCGCTGCGGTTTAATCATCTGTTGTGGACCATCATGCAGGCGGACATCACAGAAGAAGAAAACCAACTGCCGCCAGAAATTAAAGCCAATGTGATGAGCCTCAGCATCTTTGTTGATAAGCAAACCACCAAGGCGCTGCGGTCGGCCAACAGCAACGACCTTGATGTGCTGATCAACATTAACCGCAATCTTGCGGCAGGCTTGCGGACGAACCCTGGTGACCAAGCGGCAACAGACGCAGCTGCGGCTACCAACGTTCCGGGCGGCACATCCCCGGTCGACAGCGCCTGATTTATTGCGCTGAGGCTAGACCGGTCATGGCGCAGCCTGCGACGATGAAAATCCGCCGTTTCTTATGACAGTCGGTCATGGAACGTCGCCCCTTCTCAGCCAAGCTGTATCCTACCTGCAAGAGGGTGATGCGGAGTCAGCTGATCTTCTTTTAGACACCTACCTGGCCCGAAATCCAGAAGACACCCAAGCTCTGTTTATTGCCGCGCTGTGTCGGCATGCGCTTGGCGATAACGACACGGCGATCGCAAATTTAAAAGCATCACTCGCACTTGCACCGCACGAGGGGCGGGCCGCAATGCAGCTTGCCTCAATCTATGCTGATCTTGGTCAGGCGCATGAGGCCATTGTTGTTCTGGATCGCGCTATCGCAGCAGCGCCAAATGATCTGGAGGTGGTGCTGGCCAAGGCTGCGTTATTCCGTCGTTTAGGCGACGGGGTCGCAGCAGAGTCGACAGCGGAACACGCTCTTAAAATCAGTCCCAACGCAGCGCGGGCGTATTATGCTTTGGGTCTGGCGAAGGCCCAGCGTCGTCATCCCTCAGGCGCTCGGTTGGCGTTTAAAAAAGCTGTTGAACTTGATCCCGCATTTGTCGACGCCTGGGTCAATCTGGGCGTGGTTGAAAAAGGCGTTGGCGATCTGACAAGCGCGGCCAACAGCTTCCAGCAGGCTTTGAGGCTCAAACCGGATGATCCTGTCGCGCACAATAATTTTGGCAACCTTTTGTTGGAACAACGCACCTTTGATGCGGCGTTGAAATCCTATCGACGCGCTGTTGCGCTCGATCCCAATTACCTTGACGCCAAGGTAAACATGGCGCTTGCCCTGCGGGAGTCTGGGGATGTTGCGGGCTGCATAGAGGCCCTTGAACAGACGTTGCAAGAGCACCCTGATCAAGCGTCTGTCTTAAATGCTTATGGCAATGCCCTGCGCGAAGCCGAGCGGTTTAAAGACGCTCAGATGGCCTTGCAGAGCGCTCTAGACCTAGAGCCTGAAAATGCAGAAGTGCTCAACAATCTTGGCTTGGTTCTCGCCCTGTTGGGTGACCGCTTCATCGCAGCGGAGATGTTCGAGCAGGCCTGTGCATTGCGCCCGGACATGCCGGTGCTGGCCAACAATTATGGCACTCTGCTGCTGAAGATGTTTAACCTTGAAGCGGCGATAGATCAATTGGCACGCGCTGTCGCACTGGACCCAAAATATCTGGATGCCTTGGTCAACCTCGGCGTCGCGCACTTCATGCGGGGCAATTATGACGAGGCCGTTGACGCTTATCGCCAGGCGCTGAGCCTGGATTCAAATAACGCGTTTGCGCATTACAGTCTTGGTGTGGCGCTGCTCGAACAACAAGATCTCACTGAAGCAGTCAAAGAGATTGAGTTTGCCTTGATCGTGAACCCGGGCAACGTCATGGCGCGCAATACACTGGGCGTGGCTTTATTGGAACAGCACCGCATTGAAGAGGCACGGGATGCGATGGCCATGGCCGCCAAAGCCGACACCATGTCTGCGCCCATCTACGCCTCAAACCATCTGTTCACCAGTCTGTACCAGCCCGATGTGGACCCCGATGCGTTGTATCGCATCCATTGCGACTTTGGGCGTCGGTTCACCAGTGGTGAAGTTAACCCTAAACAGCCCCATGCCAACCCGCGCGACCCAAACCGCAAGCTTCGGTTGGCCTACATGTCGCCTGATTTTCGGGGCCATTCCGTTTCGCATTTCATGGAACCGCTGTTGGAAAAGCATGACCGGTCTGCGTTCGAGGTTGTGCTGTATTCCAACACCACGCGGATCGATAAAATTACCCAGGCCATGGAACGCGCCGCCGACGTTTGGGTGGAAACGGCTGGTCTGACCGACGCAGCTCTGGTGGAGCGCATCAGATCGGATCGTGTTGATGTGCTGGTGAACCTCGGCGGTCATACGTCCGGCAACAGATTGCCCGTCTGTGGCCATAAGCCTGCGCCAGTGCAGATTGAATATCTCGGATACCCAGATACCAGCGGCGTGGCGGCGATGGAGTATCGCATCACCGATGAACGCGCTGACCCTCAAGGTGAGGCCGAGGCGCGCAGTGTTGAAACCCTGTTGCGGCTGCCCGAGTGTTTTCATTGTTATCGCCCGACCTCAAAAGCGCCGGACCCCGCGCCAGCGCCGCATGTAGAGCGCGGCTATGTGACGTTTGGCTCGTTTAATGTGCTGCCCAAACTCAATGCCAACGTGGTTGAAGCGTGGTCAGAAATTTTGCGCCAAGTGCCGAAGTCTCGTCTGTATCTCAAGTGTAAGCAGCTTAAAACAGACAGCGTGCGCGCGCGGGTGCTCGGCTATTTCGCGGCTGCCGGTATAGACGCTACCCGCATCAGCATGGAGGCCTTTGTGCCGTCGGTTAAAGATCATCTCGGGCGTTATGCGGGTGTTGATCTGGCGCTGGATACGTTTCCCTATAATGGTACCACCACCACCTGTGAGGCCTTGTGGATGGGAGTGCCGGTGCTCAGTGTTCTTGGCAATCGTCACAGCGGGCGCGTGGGGCTCAGTCTGTTAAGTGCGGCAGGCCTGGACCAAGAGTTTGTCGCGCCTGATGTTGAAACCTACGTTGCAAAAGCGATTGCGTGGGGCAAATCACCTGAACGCTTGGCCGAGGTTCGCGGCACGTTGCGGGCGCAAATGGCGTCCTCACCCTTGCGCAACGAGGCTGCGTTTACCCGTGCTCTGGAGACCTTGTATCGCACCGCGTGGCAGACCTGGTGTCAGGGGCCGGAAACCTTCGAGCATAAGGCGCCGCCACCGTTACGGACCGATGATTCCGTCCAAAGTGTTTTGGCCAAGGTGGTGTAGGTTTCATGGGTGTTTCTAAGGGTGCCGGTATAATAAACGGTATAATAAATAACCATGGATGACCGGCTGACCCTCGCCCTCAAGTACTACCAGTCTGGTCTGGACGCGCAGGCTGATGGACTGATGGCCGAGGTGATGGCCGAGCCAAATCCGCCGGTCGAAGCGATCAGTTTATCTGCGACACTGGCCTTCGAGCGCCGCGACTTTGAGCGCACCCTCACATACTGCGATCTGCTGTTAACCAAAACCCCAAACGACGGGCATACGCTGTTGCTTAAAGGCCGTGCGTTGTCTGATCTCGGCGACCAGCAAGCCGCTCTTCAAACGCTGGCCCAGGCTGTGCACGTTGAACCCAAAATGGCGGCGGCGTACTACAATCTCGGCTGGGTGCTGAGCCGCGTCGGCGATACATCCGGTGCGATCACCGCCTATCGCCAAGCCGTGTCATTGCAAGATCCCTATCCGGTGGCCTGGAACAATCTCGGCCTGGCGTTGGAGCGCGCTGGGGATGCCAACGCCGCCGCACAAGCCTTTCAGACCGCCATTGATCAGTTTCCCGCGTTCTCCATGGCCCATAACAACTTGGGCGCTTTGCTGGCCGCCGGAGGTCAGTTTCACGCGGCAGCTAAAGCCTACGACGCGGCTTTATCCGTTGATCCAGACAATAG
>CAYGSZ010000114.1:0-1193 GCA_964352705.1 uncultured Rhodobacterales bacterium | reverse complement strand
CTTGGCGCGGAAAATTGCAGCGCCAATCCGTGTCGGATTTATCTCGCCAGATTTTCGGCGTCACTCGGTCAGCCGCTTTGCGTTGCCTCTGATTCAAGCCATCGATCCCGCGAAAATATCGCTCGTTTTATGCAGTGATGTGCGGGAGCCGGACGCGGTGACCGAAGCCTACAGGTCTGTTGCGGCTGAATGGATAGAGCTTTCAGACAAACCGGATGAGGATGTGATCGTACACTTACGCAATGCCAACCTGGATGTGCTGGTTGATCTTGCGGGTCACACGACTGGTAATAGACTGTGGGCGCTGGCGTCCCGCATCGCACCGGTTCAAATCACCGCCCTAGGATATCCCGGCCCCTCTGGGCTTCCAACCATCGATTATTGGTTATGTGACCAGATCACCAATCCACCTACGGACAGCAATGATTTGGATCGAGACCGCCCTCTGTACCTTGCGTCAGGTCTGCATGTTTTTGCCCCGCCCTCTGACTCTCCAGCGGTTTCAGCGTTGCCGTCTCTGCAAAGCGGACATATCACCTTCGGTTCGTTCAATAAGGCCGCCAAAATCTCTGATCAAACCGTTGCCCTGTGGACTGGCGTGCTCCGTGCCTTGCCCGATGCGCGTCTTCTGGTCAAAGCCCGGGCCCTCACGGAAGATGAAACTGCAAATGCGCTCAAAGCACGTTTTAACGCTGCGGGGGTGGCGGCAGATCGCATTCAAACTTTGGGCTGGGCGGCAGCAGACTCCGACCATCTCGCCTTATATCAACGCATCGATATCGCGTTGGACACCTTTCCCTATAATGGAACAACCACAACCTGCGAGGCGCTGTGGATGGGCGTGCCGGTGATCACCTTAGCAGGGCAAAGCCACGCCGCGCGGGTTGGGGCCAGTCTATTAACCTCGGCGGGTTTAAGCGATCACATCGCGGAGACGCCAGACGCATTTGCCGCCAAAGCCGTCGCCTTAGCTAAGAATACCAAGGGTCTAAAAAACATAAGGGATAGCCTGCGCGACCAACTTCTAAAAAGCCGTCTCACAGATGCGGCGGCGGCGGCGCGATCCTTTGAAGACGCAATAGAGCGCGTGCTTAAGCAACCGGACTAGGTCTACAGGAAGTTGTTCAGCGACAGGTTCTGAATACGGGCCAGGGTCGCGAAAGAGATTTCCAGGGCGCGCACATCATCCTGCA
>CAYGSZ010000113.1:5143-8174 GCA_964352705.1 uncultured Rhodobacterales bacterium | reverse complement strand
TCGGGCTTTTCTCCGTCAGACTCCGATTCGGTCTCGGCTTCAGCCTTCAGTTCTTTTTTAGACAACTTGCCGATCAGAGTTTTTGGAAGTTCGTCTCTAAACTCGTAATAATCAGGGCGTTCAATGGCTGAGAGTTTTTCCTTCAAGAAGGTTTTTAACTCAGCTTCGGTAACGGCTTGACCTTCTTTCAATCGAATGAAGGCTTTGGGGGCCTGCCCACGATATTTGTCTTCGACGCCAATAACCACGACTTCAGCCACAGCCGGATGTTCGTGAATGGCCTCTTCCACAATGCGCGGATAAATCTTGTATCCGCCAGCAATTATAATGTCTTTGAGACGATCAACCAGAAAGACATAGCCGTCTTCATCCATGTAACCGACGTCACCGGTCCGAAAGGCACCGTTATGAAAAACTTTTTCGGTTTCTTCGGGGTTATCCCAATAGCCCTTCATCACCTGCGGTCCACGAATACAAACTTCGCCGCGTTCGCCGAGGGGCATTAAGCTAGACGGCTCTTCGACCGACCAAATTTCAACTTCTGTTGCAGGCATCGGAATGCCAACCGAGCCTGCTTTATTGATGCCTTTTGTTGGGTTGGTGGTTGCCACGGGGCTGGTTTCGCTCAGGCCATAGCCTTCCACGACGACACAGCCAGAAATACGCTCAAACTCTTTTTTGACTTCCACCGGCAATGGCGCACCGCCAGAGATGCAGAGCTTAATGGAAGACAAATCGTATTTTTCGAGTTCCGGAAATGTGTTGATGGCGGTGAAGATGGTTGGCACAGCGGGAAAGAAGGTCGGTTTTTTGTTTGTGATGGCCCGTAAGCAATCTTTTAAATCGAAGCGGGGCAGCATAACAATGCCTGCGCCATAGCGTATGGCTGTCATCATCACGACCGTCATGGCAAACACATGAAAAAAGGGCAGGGCCGCTAAAAAGATTTCTTCGTCGATATCGCTATTATCATACCAAGCGGCAACCTGGGCTGCGTTCGCACTTACATTGGCATGGGTCAACATCGCGGCCTTTGGAATACCGGTTGTTCCGCCCGTGTATTGCAGCACCGCTAGATCGTTGTCGCAGTCGATTTCGGCTAGTGCATAGGACCCATCATTTTCAATCAAATCTTCAAACCAGGTTTGACGGTCGTCATCTTCCACACGGGCCAAAGTTTTGCGCCGGAAGATGTTAAACAACACGGCCTTACGCCAGGGCAGAACATCGGTCATGGAGCAGAGCAGCAGCTTCTCAATGTTGTTCGTATCCACTGTGGCCCGCGCTTTCGGATACATAGCCTCCAGATCCATCGTGACCAGCAGGTGTGGACGAGAGTCTTTTATCAGATTATCCAATTCCCGCTGGACATAGAGCGGGTTGATGTTCACCACCACGCCTCCGATCAGCAGCGTCG
Organism: uncultured Rhodobacterales bacterium; assembly: GCA_964352705.1. Classification (GTDB taxonomy): domain Bacteria; phylum Pseudomonadota; class Alphaproteobacteria; order Rhodospirillales; family Rhodospirillaceae; genus WLXB01. The sequence continues at coordinate 6,757 of CAYGSZ010000113.1, read as the reverse complement.
CGTGGAACATCACAATGTAATAGGGCGTGTTGGGCAGCATCAGAGCGACTCGGTCACCCTTTTTTATGCCCATTTTTTGAAGGCCTTTCGCGGCGGCGCGCACCATCGCGCCAGTTTCACGATAGGTCCAGGTGCGGCCCAGAAACTCCATACACATGCGCTGCGGGTAGGCGGCAACACTGCGTTCAAACGCCGCATAGGCTGGCTCCGCCTTAATCGTCATGCCCCAATCGGCGAAAGCGGGATAGCTTTTGATCCAGGGTTTGGTGGCGCTCGGGTCCTTAAGGGCGGTCATTCAAACTCCATTTAAGATCGAACAGAAAATTTTGTATCTTCTTGGATCAAGATAAGAACTCTAAGGCGCAGTTCAAGTTAAAATAATGACGTTAACGTCACATTTTTGTAGTGTGGGCTCTGTTAAGTTTTTTCAGCAACAATAACAGTACCTTATGTGAGGGGAGGGGGCTTGATCTAAGCGTCCAAAAGGCTACTGAGTTTTAGGGCAATGCCCTTTGAGCCAAATATTTTGAGCTTGCCCATAGTGAAGGCGACCATTGGATTCAGGTCTCCTTTGATTAGTTTCTGCAGATTCTCGGGCGACATCACCAGCGTGGTTTCAGCCTCCTCATCGTCAGGGTTTGGTGTCACCACAACATCATCGCCGGTCGCATCAATCAGGATTTTTCCAGAGTCTTCGAGGTCAAACAGCACCGTGTGGTTCAGCTCGGAGAGGTCGGCCGCCCGCGCGCGGACTTCGTTCACGATCTGGTCGAATTCCATTGATCTTGTCTCCGTCTACTATTCTCTGTGGTCGCTATGCACCGCAAGATGGTATGCAAGGACATACCACGCACATGAATTCTAAGAGAAGGACGATTTAATATGTCGACAGTTTTAATCACCGGTGCCAATCGCGGTTTGGGCTTTGGATTGGCAGAAGTATATGCCGCAGATGGTTGGACCGTATTGGCTTGCTGCCGTGCGCCAAAGTCTGCAACAGATCTCAAAGCCTTAGCTGACTCTTCTCAAGGCAAGGTGAGTATTCATCAGGTTGATGTCGCTGATCATGCTTCCATTGATGCGCTGGCGGCCAGCCTCAAGGGGCAACCCATTGACGTGTTGCTCAATGTCGCCGGGTATTACGGCAAGCATATCGTTACCGAACCTGGTGGTTTGCAAGAGTTTGGTACATCCGATTACGCTGAATGGGACAAGATTTTCCGCATCAACGTTTTCAGTCCCATGAAGATGTCCGAAGCGCTAATCGAGAATATCGCGGCCAGTGAACATAAAAAGCTCGTCACCCTCTCAAGCATACTCGGCTCCATCGGTGGCAACGATATGGGTAAAATGTACCCCTACCGCGCCAGTAAAGCGGCAGTGAACGCCCTTATGCGGTCGATGTCTTTTGACCTGAAAGAAAAGGGCATCACCGCTGTGCCATTGCACCCCGGCTGGGTGCGCACCGAAATGGGGGGGCCAAAAGCTGATATTTCCCCTGACGAAAGTGTGAACGGCATGAAAAAAGTCATCGACGGTCTCACGCCAGCAGATGCCGGTCGCTTCATGGCGTATGACGGCAGTGAACTGCCCTGGTAAGTGTAGTGAACTGCC
>CAYGSZ010000113.1:0-5043 GCA_964352705.1 uncultured Rhodobacterales bacterium | reverse complement strand
AGTGAACTGCCTTGTTAGAAGAGTAGGTTCTAGCTGAAACTTTAAGCGTCTGGGTCGCCGTCAAACTGACCGCGGAACACTGAGAGTAAGAATCTGTGAATCACCGGGTGTGGTACGTTCAAGTCTGGCCAGTTTGACTTGGCAAAGGATTCGATCCGGTCTGCCACGGGCTTGATGAATTCATCGGTGATCACCCAGCTTTCTGAATGAGCGCGCGTTCGTATGGCGTTGACAATATCCCCGGCACGCTCTTCTTTCGTCCATTCGGCCGCAATCAGGTCGGTCGGCCCCAGATGTTCAGGCGCACCGCCGAGTTCTTCAATCCAATGGGCAATGGCCGAGCCGCCAGTCGGCGCTTTGAGTTGTGGCCCCATAATGTCCACGGCAGCTTTTCGAAACTCATTCTGAATTTGCCCGGCCATAGAGGTCGGATCAATCCAATCTCGGCCCAAAATAATGCAGCCTTGCGGACGAAGCGCTGCAGCAGCCCCGGCCAGCGCGTCACTCCATCCCGGCACCAAGTGCAACACATGCACAGCCGTGACCGCATCAAACACGTCGTCAGCAAACGGCAACTTGCTGATGTCTGTTTGTGCCAGTTGCAGGTCCAGGTTTTCTTCTCTGGCGCGCGCATGAAGGTGGGCTAACATCTCCATGGACAGATCAACGCCAACCACACTGGCCCCCGCCTGAATCACGGGCAGGGCGATCCGCCCGGTGCCTACGCCCAGCTCCAGAATTCGGGCATTTGGTCCGGCGACTTTGGCAATGGCTTCTCCCACCTGCCGAGACACTTCGGGCGGATGAGCCCTCAGTTGGTCGTAGGTTTCAGAAACACGCTTATCGAACGAGAAATCCAGATTAGACTTTGACATCTAGGCGACCGCACCTGACTCCATGGCTCTGGTGAAGTCTTCACGGTTTAAGCCGATGCCATGAGACTCGCGGAAGCGTTTAATACTAACGCCATACAAAACAGCTGCGGCGACAACAAGGAAGCCAGCCTCTGCCACGAAGATCATGGTGTAGGCCGCTTGGGGCGCAAGCAGCCCGCTCTCAATAAACCCTGTGTGCAAAGCGCCGCTGATGACCGATGACATACCGGTGCCAAAGGCCTGTGCGACGCCCCACAACCCCATATACAAACCGGTGGCACCCTCGACGGTCATATCCATCATCATCGACAGCGCGCCGACATTAAAGGCCCCGGTGAACATCCCCATAATAAACAGGGCGGGAAGCACAACAACTTGTTGCTCAAAGAAGGCCGCGCCCGCGAGCACGGCCATACCAAACGCTGTTCCAATGCAGCCGACCAGCGCCATCTTCTTTTTGCTGATCGACATTACACCGCTCAAGATACCCATCACCACCATGCCAAGCAGCACGCCGCCGCCCCAGGTGGGTTGGAAGCGCGTGGTTTCAGCAACTGTCATGCCGAAGACTTCAGCGCCAAAGACCTCAAGAATGTTGTCTTGCAAAAAGATCGCGAAGATCGAAATCAGAATGAAAATAAAGAAGCCGCGCGTCTCAGGATTCTCACGCAAGAGCTGAACGGCAACTGCAATCGGATTACCCTGCGGTGCAACAGCTTTGGCCCGCTCCTGGTACGCCTCAATCTCGTCTGTGTTCAGGCGTTTTTCCATGCCGATAATGCCAATCAGCATCGTCCCCATCACAATAAACGGGGTCAGGTTGTAAAGCGTTTGCATGGCTTCCGGTGTGTATTCGGGCCGGACCGCGTTCATGACCACGGCAGCAACAATGGTGCTGAGAATGGCAATAATCCAAACGACGGAGATGACCGAACTGCGCGTGCGTTCCGTTGTAACTTCAGCTATCAGCGAATGGTAGGAATCACCCAGCATGGCCATGGCGATGCCAAAGACCATGAAAAGGCTGAAGCCCACAATAATGGCGGAGATCGATCCCGCGCCCATAGCCTCGGCAACGGATGGCAAGGCAATAAACAGGATGCTGGCAACAAACGCGCTGAGAATCATGTAAGGAGTGCGGCGATATCCGGCGATTGGTTTGCGATCAGCCATGCGGCCAAAGATCACTTGGAAGGGCGAGAAGAAGTAATGCATCGCCAACATGGTTGTAACCAGGACGGCGGTAACACCAAGCTCAACAATGGCGATACGATTGAAATCAATTGTCAGTAACGCAAACATCCATCCGATGCCCGCTTTCGGCAAAGCCAGACGCAAAGTCTGAACAACAATCGCGATTGTACTAGTCATGGATCAACATTTCCCCCGCACCTCAACACAAAATCATCTTAGCCCGCGATTGCAATTCTACAACCATACTCGTGGTGCTGTGACTTTTACCTCACTACCTGTAGGGATATTGCTGTGTGCACCGCTTCAGGTCTTTGCTGGTTTTAGATGTGCGCCGCGGCGAAAACATGGTGCGCTGCGAGATCGTAAAGTTTTCTGCGAGACTTGGCACAGTTGGCGTGAAACGTTTGTTTCAATATGCGTTATTAGAAGTTTGCCGTAGTGTGAATTGATCGACACGTTTTGGTGAAAACGCGAGTAACTCCATTTCTAAAATTTATGTAATGATCGTTAAATGAATATGTCGTTGGACTGGAACGTTGAGGGGCTGACTTGGCCGCACAACACGCACAGCAAATTTATAAAAGCAGGGGGCTTGGACTGGCATGTCCAAGTCACGGGCAACGGTCCGGTACTCCTTTTGCTTCACGGCACGGGGGCCTCAACGCATTCGTGGCGTGATAACATTCCGCTCCTTGCTCAGAATTTTACAGTTGTCGCACCGGATTTACCGGGGCACGGATTTACCTCTCTACCAGAGAGGTCAGAGCTGACGCTGCGTGGCATGTCGCGTGGTCTATGCGATTTGTTTAAGGCTCTGAAGGTGTCGCCAAACTACGTTGTCGGCCATTCTGCTGGTGCGGCTATTGGGTTGCGTATGGCGTTAGATGGTCAAATCAATCCAGCGGCCATTGTAAGTTTGAACGGGGCCTTGCTGCCGTTTCCGGGCGTGGCCTCTATTGCATTTCCCGCACTGGCAAAAGTGTTGTTCCTCAACCCTCTTTCCGACATCATTGCAGCACGGCTTGCCGGTAATCCTAAGAACGTGGCCCGTTTTATTCAGCGCACGGGCTCTGAACTGCCAGCCGAGGGCTTAGCGTTTTACGAAAAGCTGTTTAAAGACAAGCGCCATGTAACGGCGACGATAAACATGATGGCCCGGTGGGATTTGCACACGCTTAGAAACGATCTCAGAAAGCTAAAGACACCGTTGACCTTAGTGTCTGGTGGCCGCGACCTGGCTGTGCCGCTCTGGGTGTCACGCCATGTTGAAGCCTTGGTTCCGTCGGCTAAGTCTATGGTCCTGAATGACTGTGGCCACCTTGCTCATGAAGAGCAGCCAGATGTGGTCTGCGACCTTATTATTGAAATTATTGAACAGGCCAAAGTCTCTGGCATTTTACAAAATGCATAACGGCGCGCTTAATTCCGTTCGCGCACTGCGACGTGCGGCAGGGGTGTACTGATGCAGGCCCATGCCTCAGAAGCAGCACCCAAACCCCATGCCGTCGTCATCGGGTCAGGATTCGGTGGCCTTGCCGCTGCCGTTCGACTTGGCGCGAAAGGCTATCGTGTAACCGTGCTGGAACGTCTTGATCAGTTGGGTGGTCGCGCCAACGTCTATCGCCAGGACGGCTTCACCTTTGATGCCGGCCCCACAATCATTACAGCTCCGTTTTTGTTTGAAGACCTATGGCAGCTATGTGGTCGATCTTTTAAGGATGATATTGATCTCCGCGCCGTCGATCCCTTTTACCGCATCGTTTTTGACGATGGCGATGTGTTCGACTGCAAAGCGGGTGCTGATGAGATTAGGGCCGAAGTTGCCCGCATCGCACCGGAAGATGTGGATGGCTACGCGCAATACATGAAGTACAGCGAAGAGATGTTTCGTGTTGGCTTTGAACAACTTGGCCACACGCCCTTTGGTTCGTTCATGGATATGATCAAAGTCGCCCCCGATCTTGTGCGTTTGCGCGGCGACCGTAGCGTCTATGGCGCGGTCTCAAAATTTGTCCGCAATCCCAAGCTGCGGTTTGCTCTGAGTTTTCATCCGCTTTTCGTGGGTGGCAATCCGTTCAGCACCACGTCGGTCTACTGTTTGATCTCATACCTTGAGCGCTACTGGGGTGTGCATTTTGCCATGGGCGGCACGGGTGTTCTGGTGGAGGGCCTGAAGCGTTTAATCGAAGGCCAAGGCAGCACCGTGCGATGCAATGCAGAGGTCTCTGAAATTACGGTGTCTCACGGCAAGGCAACAGGCGTGCGTCTGTCGTCCGGCGAAGCCATTCCCGCTGACATCGTGGTGTCCAACGCAGATGCGGCGTGGACCTACGGCAAGCTGGTCACGCCTGACTCACGGCGTCGGTGGACAAACACCCGTCTCGATAAAGCAAAGTATTCAATGAGTCTGTTTGTCTGGTACTTCGGTACGCGCGGGCAGTATCCAGACGTGCCCCATCACACCATCGTGCTCGGCCCCCGCTACCGCGGTCTGATTGATGACATTTTTAAGCACAAGGTGTTGGCGGACGATTTCAGTCTTTATCTACATCGCCCCACCGCCACTGATCCCTCTCTGGCCCCGGACGGATGTGATGCGTTCTATGTGTTGTCGCCTGTGCCGCATCTCGACAGCGGCGTTGACTGGACCACAAAAGCCGAACCCTATCGGCAGGCGATTGCGCGAAGACTTTCAGAAAAGCTCATGCCGGGCTTGGAAAAAGAGATCATTTCAAGCAAAGTCATTACACCACTGGATTTTGAGAGCCGGTTCCTTTCGGTAAAGGGGGCGGCTTTCGGGTTGGAGCCTGTGTTAACGCAAAGCGCATGGTTTCGGCCCCACAACAGGAGCGAAGATGTCGAAAATCTCTTCCTTGTCGGAGCAGGCACTCACCCCGGAGCAGGTGTTCCCGGGGTCCTCTCGTCTGCCCGTGTTCTCGATGCCGTTGTTCCGGACGCCAGTACGTTTAGCTGA
>CAYGSZ010000112.1:6471-8195 GCA_964352705.1 uncultured Rhodobacterales bacterium | reverse complement strand
TAGGCTTGGTCGAGCGTGCCGGTTGGGATCTGGAGGTCTTCCAGCTCGGACATCACTTCAACGACATTTTCTAAGCCAGAAGCTTCAATCCGTGGGCCGAGCGGTGTGCCTTCGGTAATGCGGCCGGTCACAAAACTATTGTTGTGCCCGTAAACTGTGCCCGTTGGCCCGACCATCTCCGCCAACACGCCGACATAGTAGCCACGGGAGGCCATCAGCTCGGCCACCGTGTCGCCTTGCTTCAGTCCGAAGAACGCCATGACCTCGCCCGGATGACGCCCGCCATCGCGGTCTTTGTCTTCAGAGGGACGGCTCTCGGCCTTCAAGGCCTCTGTCATAAAGGCGGGCACCTGAATCTCCGCCCCTGGCGTAATGGGAACCATTCCCTCTTCAGCCTGCACAGCAGAAACAGACAGAGAAAACGCGAAGGCCGCAGTCGCGAGCAGACGAATGTGCATGAAAACCCCAGAATTCAGTTTATGCGTGAAGCCATCATGCCAACAGAAGGGCCTCTTGTCCCGTCTAATCAGTCCAGTAAAATCGGGCTTTAGTGGAGGCTGTTTCGGCCAATTTAGGGGAATACGATGAAATTCGAGGCTCAAAAAGCGGCACTTTTGCTGATTGATCTGCAAGTCGGGTTTTGCGCTCCCGACGGCCATACCGGCCAACGTATCGACGTTTCAGGATTTAATCCGGTTCTAAATTCCGCAAAACGCCTCGCCGCCGCCGCCCGACAGGCTCGCATCCCGGTGATCTTCACCACCATGGCTTTTGCGCCAGACTATTCAAATGGCGGCCTCACCACATCAGAGTTACGCCCCAATCTGGCCCAAGAGAATGCCTTGCGCGCGGACAAACCGGACCGCGAGATCATGCCAGAGCTGAACGTGCAGCCAGACGATATCATCATCGAGAAACAGCGCTATTCAGCCATGATCAAATCACCGCTGCCCGCTCTCTTGGAAGAGAAGGGCATTGAAGGTCTCATCGTCGGTGGTGTCACCACATCCATGTGTGTGGAAAGCACCGTGCGCGATCTGGCGATGATGGACTACCGCACCTTCATCGTGCCCGAAGCCTGTGGTGATTTAAGGCCTGACTTTCATGATCGTGCGATGCAGTTGTTCGCGCTGGCCTTCGGCCGCGTTGTACCCGAGAAAGACATGCTGGCCGCCATCGCAGACGGCGCAGCAGACTTTCCGCACACTGATAATTAGCTAATCCTAAGTTGCAGAAAGACTGCGTTCAAATCGATCGGCAAAGGCCCGACTCTGACCGGTCTCTAGCAGATGTTTTGTCATCTCATGCATAGATACGGAAGTTTGCTTGACGATTTGAAGTGTTTCAATCCATCCGCTGAATTCCAGGTTCTTCTCTACTTCTGCAAATAACCCAGCTAAGCGCATTTCGAGTTTCTTATCGATACAATTTGCGAAAGTAGCGACTTTTTCGTTAAGTGCTAGCAAAGATAAATTCGACAAGATTTGTAAAGCGGCTTTGATTGGATATTTGATTGTGGGGTAATTTGAGAATGCCGGATCATCAATGATTTTGAGCTTTTCTTTTAGACTTTCTTTTTCAAAGAGTTCCCAAACTTTAGCCAGAAGTTCTAGGTTTTCATCGCTAAGTTCATTTTCTGTGAAGCGCTCATTGATTTCAGTAAGTGACTCTTGAAAACCAAAGGCAATGAGATGGCCAATCGCATTCCACGCAAATTCTGGATT
>CAYGSZ010000112.1:3840-6371 GCA_964352705.1 uncultured Rhodobacterales bacterium | reverse complement strand
TCTGGAATATCTATGATCGTGTAGGATTCTATCTCAAGCATTTGATGAAGAATAAAGGCCGTTGCTCCAAAGCCTGCACCAATTTCGCAGACCCGAAGAGGTCTATTAAGATCACGCTTGTTCAAATGATTAATGATCGGCCAAGTTGTTACAATGTTTCTTAAGAAGGTTGGGCTGAACTGGTTGTCGCGAAACCTAATAAGATCTGGTTTTCCGATGATAGGCTCTTTGATAGTGTCAAAGTAGTGTTTAGGGACGCCAGAATCTTCTACTAATTCTATAATCGAATCAGCAAATTGCTTCTGCTTTATAGCATCGTCCTTATGGCTACCAACTCCATAAGTGCCATGGGTTTTGGAACTCCTGAAGTCAACAAACTCTTCAGGAGATAGAAAATTCATCCGATCAGAAAGATATCCTTTCCAAAAGTCAGACACACGCGAATAAACGGTGTCTTTTGCTGCCGCGACCGCATTGTTAATGCCTATAGCTTGTCGGTTTGCAAGCTCTTCAATTAGCTTGTCAGCCATTAAAATACTCTGATGTAAGCATACCTATAGTCTGCCTACATCTTAAGCTGGCTTGCGGAATTTGAGCACAAACCGATGGGTGTTACCGCGCAGATTTGGCGCAAACACGCTGATGTTTAAGGGATCATCCAGGTTTTCCAACACGTCTGTCTCACCGGCAAACTCGAACCCGGCTTTCATGATTTCTTCAATCACCAAATGGCGCTCGACACGATGGTTCTTTGTCAGGTCCAGTTTACCCATACCCGGTGCCGCGTGATGATCAATAATGCCGTAGATGCCGCCCGGCTTAAGGGAGTCATACACAGCTTTGTTCATGGCGGCTGTGTCCGTGCCAAATCCGCCCATCGCATCGTGATAAATCAAGACGATAAACACGGAATCCATTTCACCTTTTGGCAGGCCTGGGTTTTCGAGTTCGCTGACCAAATCTACGATGTTGCTCGGCCCTTGTCCGGCGAGCCGCTTTTCGATCGGCGACTTGCCATCCTCCTGGCGCTTCATCACCCACGCATTGTTTTGTCCGTAAACAACGCCGGTCTCGCCGACAGCCTCAGACAACACGCCAGCGTAGTACCCGCCGAAGGTCAAAAGCTCTGCCGTCTTATCGCCTGGCTTGACCCCGAAGAATGTCATTATTTTACCGGGCTTGCGGTTGGCATCTCGGGCCTTCTCTTCTTCAGGCCGACGATCACTCATCAGAGCATTTGAGAGTGCCGCAGGCACAACAATGTCTTGGCCATGCACAACGGTCTCGGCCATTTGCGCAGTTGCGGCGTAGGTCGATAGGGCAAGTGCTAAAGCTGGCAGGCTACAAAGTAGTTTTTTCATGGTCCGTCCCCAAAATGAGTATCCAAAGAGTTTTTGTAAGTTCCGGTCCAACACTAAAGCAACCAACCCTGCGGTGGCTAGCTTAAGCTGAGATCCCGGCCAGGAAGCCTTCCGTGGCCACCCGCACCAACACATCAGGGTCAGTCCCTGGGGCCACAGCCTCAAAGTCGCGGTCAATCAGCAAACAGGCCGTGCCATGCACAATGGTCCACAGGGGCAGGGCGATTTCCAGAGTGTTCTTGTCGGTTAATCCTTTTTCGGCCCGAAACGCTTCAACCGCTTTTAACAGGATATTGAAGCAGCGGTCGCCTTGCTCCGTCACACTTTCTTGAAAAGCATCCTCACCTTTGTGCGAGGCAAACATAAGGCGAAAGATAGCCGGTTCATCTGCCGCAAACTTCACGTAGGCTTGGCCCAAGGAAACAATGGACTCCACTGACCCCGCTGGGTGTTTGTCTCGCTCTGCCTTGCCGCGCTTGGTCAGGCTGTCAAAGCCTTGGCTGGCGACGGCACCGACCAGGTCATCCCGGTCCGCGAAATGGCGATAAGGGGCCGCCGCGCTGACTCCCGCAATGCGGCACGCCTCTGCCATCGAGAAACCTTCGGGGCCTTTCTCCTGAATCAACTGCTTGGCCGCACAAATCAGGGCTTCCCGCAGATCACCATGATGATACCCGGTCTTCTTTGGGCTGGTATCCATGGCATTTTCTTCTGTTTTTAAATGAGCGGGAGTCATCAGCCTGTCAGTCAATCACGCGTGTTGAAAAGATACTTGTTGCAATGTTAATAACGTTTACATATGTAAATGACACTAACATAACATCATAGATATTAGAAAAACCGGACTATTTCAATGGATAAGCCATCTCATTCCAGATTTTCCAGCATCCTTGGCCGCCAAGCGGGTGCACACGAGGAACAGTCGCGCGTGCGTGTCATCCTCATCCTTGGGGCTGTGTTTTTGCTCGGCACTTCGGTGCTGTATCTCAGGTCCAACGCCGACGCCGCCATTGGTGAAGCGCGGCCTTTAACCGTTGAAACCTCATCGGTTGTGTTTGAACAGAGCTATACCGTCGAGCAACGGTTTGCCGGGCGGGTTGAAGCGCAACGCGAAACCCGTTTGGCCTTCGAGCGCGCTGGACTGGTGACGTCCGTCATGGTCGAAGAGGG
>CAYGSZ010000112.1:0-3740 GCA_964352705.1 uncultured Rhodobacterales bacterium | reverse complement strand
GACGATGGCACCGTTATCACGGCGGGAAGTGCTGTGGCTGATGTTCTTGAAACGGGCATTGTGCAGGCCCGGGTTGGGCTGCCGCCAGAGGTCGCTGAAAACCTGAAAGTGGGCCAAGACTATAGTTTGGTTTACGACACCCGTGATTACACGGGCCGTTTGATTGCGCTGCGTCCTGATCTTGAAGCGCAAACACAGACAATCGCCGCGTTGTTTGCCATAGAGGAGGCGTCGCAAATCCCCATTCGTGACGTTGTCCATTTTGTTCACGATCTATCAGAAGCTGCTGTCGGCACGTGGTTGCCGCTGTCTGCTCTGGTCGAGGGCGAGAAGGGCTTGTGGTCGGTGTTTGTCGCCAAGCAAGACAACGGCGAAACTGTTATTGGCCGTGAGTCGGTCGAGATCATTCATGTTGAGGACGGTCGCGTTTATGTGCGTGGCACACTCAGGGAAGGCGCACGTGTTCTCACCGGCGGTGTCAATCGTGTGGCTCCAGGACAGCGGGTGTCACTCGCTGATCTGCCAAACGCGAGCCGTAACCCATGACCAATCTCTTCTTTAGAAACTCGCGCTACTTTGCGCTGGCGATTGCGTTGATCATCAGCGCGGGCGTGTCCTCTATTCTGACCATTGGACGGCAGGAAGACCCGACCATCACCAACCTTTTCGCGACCATAGTCACGCCGTACCCGGGCGCGACACCGGCGCGTGTCGAGGCGTTGGTGACGGAGAAGATCGAGGAAGAATTACGCGAGATCGAGGTTATTAAAGTTATCACGTCTGCGTCCCGCACGGGGGTGTCGGTGATCTCGGTAGAGTTGTCAGAGTTTATTGATGACACCACCATCGAACAAACCTGGTCTGAAATCAGAGACGCGCTTTCCGCTGCTGAAATCAATTTTCCCCAAGGCGTTGGCAAGTCCGATTTCGATAATGATCGCACCGGGGCCTACACCACCCTCAGTGCCATCACGGCGGCTGATGGCGTTGAGGTCTCACCGAATATTCTAAAACGCTATGCCGAGCAATTGCAAAACCGATTGCGTGCGGTGTCGGGCACAGAACTGGTGCGCCTGTTTGGTGATCAGGAGGAGGAGGTGCTTGTTGCGGTTGATCCGGATCGGCTGGTGTCTCTTGGGCTTACGGTCAATGATGTGGCCGCCGCCATTGCTGCGGCAGACACCAAAGTGCAAGCGGGTCGCGTGCGCGGCAGCCAATCTGATTATCTGATTGAGGTCGGTGGCGAGATTGAAAACCTCGACCGTGTGCGGGCTGTGCCTGTGCTCGCGTCTGCCACTGGACAGATCACGCGTGTGGGAGACCTTGCCGCCGTGACGCGATCAGTTCGTAAGCCCGAGTCCTCCATTGCTATTACTGATGGCGTTCGCGCTGTTGTTGTTGCCGCTAAAATGCAACCCGATTTGCAGGTGGATGTCTGGGCCGCTGCTGCAGAGCGGGTGCTCGTTGAGTTTGAGCAGGAATTACCCGGCGGCATCCAGCACACCCTGCTGTTCAACCAAGCCCGTTATACGGTTGACCGTCTCACCGGCCTCGGCGTTAACCTGCTGATCGGTGTTGGGATCGTCATCGCCGTCATGCTGGTCACCTTGGGGTGGCGGGCCGCTTTGGTGGTCGCCGCTGTTTTGCCGCTGACCGCTTTGCTCAGCATCTCGATTTTGCAGCGCCTGGAGATTCCCATTCACCAGATGTCGGTCACCGGATTAATCGTCGCCCTTGGCCTGTTGGTCGATGCGGCCATTGTTATGACCGATGAAATCCGTCGCCGTATTATCGACGGCATGGCGCGGGCAGACGCCATATCTGCCAGTGTCAAAAGATTGGCTGCGCCGTTGCTGGCCTCCACCGTCACCACTGTTTTGGCGTTCATGCCGATGGCCATTTTGCCCGGCCCGGCTGGTGACTTTGTCGGCTCAATCGCCATCTCGGTGATTGTCATGCTGCTGTCGTCGCTGCTGTTGGCGTTGACGATTACACCGGCGATGGCTGGTTTTATTCTGCCCGATCACGCGGAAGGGTCTGACGAGTGGTGGCGTCTTGGCGTCACAGCAGAGCCTATTCAAAACGCTTTTAAGCGCTCCCTGGATTGGGCCCTGGCAAATCGTGGCCTATCTGTTGTTGCCGCACTGGTTCTGCCCGTGATGGGTTTTGTGTCGTTTCCCACGCTCACCGCGCAGTTTTTCCCCGGCGTCGACCGTGACCAGTTTTACGTTCAGATTCGATTGCCGGAAGGGGCCGCGCTCGCTGAAACCAAATCAGTCGCAGAACAGGCCGATGCCTTGTTGCGTCAGGAGCAAGGCATTGCCAGCGTGCATTGGTTCATCGGCGAAAGCGCCCCCTCATTTTACTACAACATGACGCAAGATCAAGACGGTGTGCCCAGTTTTGCTGAAGCGTTGGTCACCACAACCTCGGATGAGGCCATGCTGGCCCTCGTACCGCAATTTCAAAAAACCTTCGATGCCCAGCTCCCGCAAGCGCAGGTGTTGGTGCGCGACCTGACTCAAGGCCCACCCGTTGCCGCGCCAGTGGAACTGAGGATCGTCGGCCCCGAACTGACAACACTGCGCACCTTGGGCGAGGATCTCCGTCAGCGTCTTTCTGCTTATCCGGCCGTCACCCACACCAAAGCGTCTTTGTTGGGTGGCGCGCCGAAATTTGTGTTCGATCTGGATGAGGACAAAGTCCGCAGCACCGGCTTGTCGCTTGGTGATGTTGCTGTCCAACTGCAGTCCTCTATCGAAGGGGCGACCGGCGGGTCAATGTTGGAAGGCACAGAAGAATTGCCCGTGCGCGTGCGGGTGCTTGACGACAACCGCTCAACGGCGGCCCAGATACAAAATCTGAATATTGTTGTGCCCACCGGTGCGCCGCAACGTCAGGAGTCCTTTTGGGCCGGTGTGCCGCTCGCAGCGTTGGGTGAAGCCAGTCTTAAGCCGTCTGACAGTTCCATCGCCCGGCGGGATGGCGAGCGCGTCAACACGGTTCAGGCTTATTTGGAATTCGGCGTGCTGCCGGAAGAGGTGCTGAAAAAAATTCAAGACGGTCTGGTGACCAACCCACTCGATTTGCCCCAGGGTTATCGTCTGGAACTCGGAGGAGATTCAGATGCGCGCACCGAGGTGATCACCAATCTGCTCGCCCCCATGGGCCTGATCGTCGCCTTGTTGATCGCGGCGATTGTGCTGACGTTTAATTCCTACACCTTATCGCTGGTCACGCTGGCCGTGGCCGGTTTGTCTATGGGCCTCAGTGTTTTAGCGCTGGCGATCTTTCAGTATCCTTTTGGCATCCAGGCGGTGATCGGAGTCATCGGCTCCATCGGCGTATCGATCAATGCGGCGCTGATCATCATGACCGCTTTGCAAGGCGATGAAGGGGCCATGGCCAATAATCGTGAGTCCATTCGCGATGTGGTGATGGCGTCTGGCCGCCATATTATTTCAACAACCGTGACGACCTTCGGCGGATTCCTGCCGCTCATTCTGGAAGGCGGGGGCTTCTGGCCACCCTTTGCCATGGCTATTGCCGGGGGCGTGTTGCTCTCGACGGTCGTATCGTTCTACTTCGTGCCGCCGATGTTCAGCTTTGTCATCGGAAAACAAAAGAGGCGGCAGTTGGCGAAGGCCGCGCGCAAAGAGTCGGCGACGCCGCAGAGCGCACCCGCTTAGTCTGCCGTTTTGGTCGCACCGCTGGCAATCAGGGCGTCGATGGCCGCCTGA
>CAYGSZ010000111.1:0-8239 GCA_964352705.1 uncultured Rhodobacterales bacterium | reverse complement strand
ATCTCCACCATCAATAAAGATGTTTGAACTCAGCTCTTCAGTGGGCTTTTTGGTGATATAGTTGATCGCACCGCCAAAGGCGACACGGCCAAAAAGTGCACTTTGCGGGCCTTTTACGACCTCAATACGCTCCACATCCACAAGGCGCAGGTTCATCAAACTGCCGCCGCCACCGGTTTGTATCGCCTCACTGGACACATCAATGCCATCAATCAGAATGCCGACGGGCGGGCGTCCACGCGTTGCGGGGATACCCCGGATGGCTGGCCGCGTATCTTGCGGTGAGAAGCCCAGGTCGTATGTCAGGCCAGGAGTCAGGCGCGCAACATCTTCAATGTTACGTATGCCGTTGCGCTCAATCTGTAGGGCAGTAAACGCCGTGATGGAAATCGGAATGTCTTGTAAAGATTCGGCACGTCGGCGCGTTGTGACGGTTATTTCTTCAATCGCGAGCGCTTGCGCTAACGTTTCACTTGCGCCCCCCCCAATCATCGTGGACAGCATCAACGCACTTACAAAACACTTTTGATTGACCACTTATCACCTCCCCGTGATTTAGTTTCGAATCAAACGCTAACGGAGGTGATGGTTTTGCGACAGGCTAATCGTCAGTCATAAAGCTTACAAACCTGTAAGCATAAAACGGCAAACAGTGCTCACTTATTTTTGAGGGTGCAGTGCAAGAAACTTTTGCAACGCAGCAACTGACACACTGGGAGACTCTTCATGCGGAACATGCCCAAGGTTCGGGAACGTCACCAGTGTGCTGTTGGGGAGCAGGCGTGTGTAGTCGTCTGCATTGCTAACTGGGATCATTGCATCTTTAACGCCCCACATCAGCAACGTTGGCGCTTCAATCGTTGCCAGCAAAGGTTCAGGGTCTTGCAATCGCACTTGTTCTAAACGCGCGATCATGGCGCTGCGGACATCCGGTCCCAACATGAGGTCGTGATAGCGTGTCACCATGTCGTTGGTCATGCGGGATGGTTCAGCATAGGCCGGGGTCAGGCTCATCTTCACCAAGGGTGCTGGTAAAAAATAACGCATCAGATTGATCGAGGCTGGCACTTCGGCTTGCTTGCCATACTCAAAACCCGGGCTGGCAAAGCCGTCCGGTGAAATCAGAACAAGCTTTGCCACGCGGTCTGGTTGGGCTGCCGCAAACATCCAGGCCAGCCTGCCGCCGATTGAGTTGCCAATAAGGGTTGCCTCGGTCAGCCCCAGTTGATCCATCAGCGCCGTTAAAATCTCGATGCCGCGTGCGTCGGAGTAATCGTTTGTTGGGTCTGTTCCAGTCAGGGCAAACCCGGGCAGGTCGAACCGCACCACGCGATAGTCTTCGCTTAGTATTTCCGCCCAGGGCTCCCAGGTGTGAAGGCTCGACCCAAAGCCATGCAGCAAAATCAGCGCCTCTGCGTCCCGCGGCCCAGTGTCGCGCACATGCAAACGAACACCTGCTACGTTGAGAAAGGTGCTTGTGGCGTTGGTATAGGCCGCTTCAAGGTCGGCTTGTTTTTTGTCCGGCGTATACAACCAGGCAACGGCAATAATCAGGGCAACGCCTAAAAATCCAAGACCATATATAATAAAGGTTTTCATGATACCTGCCTCAGGTTTTCCAGCTCATGCATATGCCTCAGTCTTGCTTTAAAGCGCTGCACTTTTCTCAGTCTCAATAGGGGATATCGGTTCAATGCGTCGTCCTGCGAGGAGGATCGCGCAAATCGCTGATCCTCCGCCCGCAATACGCAGCGCCATATCTGCCGTCAAAGCGTCCGCAAGGCTTCCCCAGATTGGACTGGACAAAGCCGTTGCGCCCATAAATACAGTGGTCATAAGGGCAAGGCCCCGGCCTCGAATATTGTCGGGCAGTTGCAGTTGCGCGCTTACTTGCAAGGTCGTCATCACAAAGAAGGACGCACTCCCAACCAAAGCCATGAGTACGGCTTGAACAATAAAGTTATCAGCAAACGACAGCGCAAAAATAAACACGGCATGCAGAATAATGGCGACGGTTACAGCAGATGAGCGCGTGCCAAGACGCGATGAATAGCCATACAAGGAAGCCCCCATAATCGCTCCCGCACCAAATACGCCGTAGAGAATGCCAAAGTCGGCCGCGTTGTCAGAAATCAGTGGCACCACAGCAAGAATGGTCGCCCAGGCACAAAAGTAAAGCCCGCCGCGCACTAAGATCATCGTGTAGCTCGGCGTGATCACAACCCAATCTTTTAATTCCATCAGGCCTTTAACAAAGGACGATGTGTTTTTGTGATTTTGCGTGGTGGTGAGCGGCAGTCGCCACAAGATCATCACGTAAAGCAAGTAAATCATTGAGTTGCCAAGAAACAACGTCATAGCCCCAACCAAGGGTAACAACGCACCGGCCAGCCCGGGTCCAATAATGCGTCCGCCATTAATCGCCATACTGAAAAGGCTGACCGCGAAGGGCAGGCGGTCTTTGTCAATGAGGGCGGGCAGCAAGGCAGATTGACATGGCAGCTTCAGCGCATTGCCAACAGCCAACAGTGCTGTGCAGGCCAGCAGGGCAACGGGGCTTTCAATGTTCATGAGCGCGAGCACGGCAATAGAGAGCGGTGCCAGCATCATCGCAACTTGCGAAATCATCAGCAGGCGGCGGCGGTCAAACTTGTCAGCAATGCTTCCGGCGGGCAGGGACAACACCATGACCGGCAGAAACAATGCCGTTTGTACTAAAGATATCATTACGGGGTCGCTGTTGGTCCAGGATTTCATCAGCCAGGTGACGGCGATGTTTTGCATCCAAAAAGCAGCGGTCGAGAGTGACATGCCGCCCCAGAACATCCGGAACGCGGGTTCGCTGAGCGGAGACCATACAGAGGTCGGTGGTGAACTTTTCTGTGTCGTCATGCTTTTGTCTTCCGCGTTAAACGCGCTATGACCAGCCGCGTGAAACGCGCTAAAACCAAACTAGAAAATGCTGATCTCCTTTGGGTAGAAGCACCTAGACTAAACGGGCGCTGTTGATCAATGACTAAATTAAGGACGCTTTTATAGTGAGTACGTTAGGAAAGTCAGAGAGTCAGGGCCTGGAGTTTCCCTGGTCCGAGGCCCCGGAGCCAGGTCAGGCGATTGCGGTGGCTAAGGGAGTCCATTGGATCAGGATGCCGCTGCCCTTTGCGCTTGATCACATCAACCTGTGGGTGCTTCAGGATATTGATGGCGTTGCTTTGGTCGACAGCGGCTTTGATTCAGAGGTGACGCAAACCCACTGGCAGACGCTTTTCGACACTCAGTTTACCGGGCAACAACCGACGAAGCTGATTTGCACCCATCATCATCCCGACCACATGGGCCTGGCTGGCTGGTTGACCTCCACGTTCGATATTCCGCTCTGGACGACGGAAGAAGAGTGGACGTCCTTTCACCGTTGGTCGCACATGACGACCGATGATGTTGTTGAGGTTATGCGTGGGTTCTACATCAAAGGTGGTGTTCCAGCAGAGCGTCAAGACAGCGATCTGAAGCGTCGCCAGGGCATGTCGCAGCGCAAGCGCGCTGGGCTTTCCGGCTTCAACACCGTCCGAGACGATGATCAACTGCTGGTCAACAACCAAGTCTGGCGGGTGGTTGTCGGCACCGGCCATGCCCCTGAATTGGCCGCGCTCTATCGGGCCGAAGATGGCGTGTTGATCTCAGGCGATCAGGTGCTGCCGAAAATTTCGCCCAACGTCAGCGTCATGCCTTTTGCTTTGGACGCTGACCCTCTGAAAGATTTCCTCGACAGTCTGGTAAAGTTTCGCCGGTTGCCGTCCGGCACCCTTGTTCTGCCCTCCCACAAACTTCCCTTTTATGGACTGCATGAGCGCATCGACGCTTTGACCGCCCACCATATGGACCGATTAGACGACACGCTGAGGGCCTGTCAGCAGCCGGTTACAGCCGCATATGCCACAACGCTTCTTTTTCCGCGCGCGCTTAACGATCATCAATATTTCTTTGCTCTCGGCGAGACGCTCGCGCACCTCAACTACCTCTGGCACGACGGGCAACTGGTGCGCACCAACTCAGACTCCGGTGCGTATCTCTTCGAACGCGCATAGGGTGTTACGCATTGCTGATGCCTCTGTGAGCGCATAGTATAGCTCGAAATATGAGCTAAATGGTCGCCAACACAGGTGGAATCTTACCGATGACGCAACCGGTCCAGTCGTTTAATCGCGGCCTCCTGATTCTGGAATATCTCAACCGTCACAACGGCTCTAACGCCAATACGGTGTCGCGCGAGACGGGGCTCACCCGCGGCACGACCTTTCGGCTTCTCGAAACCTTGCGTCAATCTAACTTTGTCCGCCGTGATTCGAACTCAGGACAATATTGGCTAGAGCGTCAAGTGCGCGCCCTCTCAGATGGATACTCCGACGAACAGTGGATTGATGAAATCGCCCGGCCCAAGTTGCAAAGTGTGGGCGCAGAGTTGGTTTGGCCGCTGACCCTGTCTACGCCGTCGGGCATTTACATGCTCATTCGCTTCAATACGGATTTTGAGAGTCCCTTATCGCAAAATCGCTTTCTTACAGGCCACCGCGTTCCCATTCTCGACAGCGCCTCAGGTCTGGTGTTTCTCAGCTACTGCGACGACGAACAGCGCCAAACACTGATTGAAATGGCAGCCACGGCCGGCCAGTTCAAATCCAATTCTCTCTTTGCCAATGATAAGGCTTTGGGGATCCGTCTGGACGAGGTTCGTGCGGCTGGTTTTGCCAAGCGACAAGAAACATCACGCTCTGTTCTGTCCGTGCCTGTTTTCTCCAGCAAACGTATTTTGGCATGTCTGGCGATGCGCTATTTTTCCTCTGCTTTGACAGACGCAGACCTTCAGTCGAAGTTTCTACCCGCCCTCAAGGAGACTGCCGCGGCTATCGGCAACGCCTTCGATGCGGCAAAAATCGGGCCAAACACATAGCTCGTATTGTGAGCCATTGCCGCCTCAGACTCAGCTAAACCCTATCTAGGCCTTAGGGTCGCCGATAAATAACCAGTTAAGAATTTGAGGAGCTACGCAATGTCTGCCAGCAAAAAAGGTCCCCTTGATGGTCTGCGCGTGCTTGATTGTGGAACGGCCATTGTGGGGCCATGGAGTGCAACGCTACTGGCCTTCCTCGGGGCTGATGCGATCAAGGTTGAACGCCCCTCTGGCGAGATCACACGGCTGGCCCGACCGCAACAGAACGGCTGGTCCACGGCCTATACGATTGCCAACTTGTGTAAGCGCTCCATCGAACTGGACTTCAAAGATCCTGCCAACACGCCTGCGGTTGAGCGTTTGTTGAGTCAGGCAGACGCCATCATCGAGAACTACCGCCCGGGTGTGGCCGAACGGATCGGCATTGGCTACCCCCAGGCGAAAGACCTCAATCGGGGAATCGTCTATGGCTCCAGTTCAGGCTGGGGTGATGTCGGCCCTATGCGTGACATGTCGGCGGTGGATTCACATTTGCAGGCGTTCAGCGGTTTCGCCTCCTTGAACGGCGCCGAAAATGGCTCCCCTGAGATGCTGCGCTACACCCATATCGACCCAAGCGGTGGCACCTTTTTAGCAGCGGGCGTTTTGCTGGGCCTGATTGGCAAGCAACGCTTCGGGACAGGGGCGCATATTGTCACCAGTCACTTGGCCATGACCCTGGCCATGCAAGCCAGCCGGGTTGCTGAAACATTGGGAACCGAAAAACCGGTTCCTCGTATGGGTAGTGCATGCACGGCCAGTGCCCCCAATCGCTGCTTTCTCACGCAAGATAAATCCTACATCGCCGTGACCGTGCAGACACAACAACACTGGGCGGGTCTGTGCGCCGTTCTCGGCGAAGAGGGATTGGAAAACGACCCGCGTTTTGCAACCAATCCATTGCGGGTGCAGAACCGTAAAGCTTTGGATGATCTCGTTGCCGGGAAACTTAAAACCGGGCCGCTGCGCTGGTGGAAAATCCGCTTTGCTCAGGAAGGCGTGCCTGCAAGTGCGTTGTTCGATGCGGAAACACTGATCAACCACAGTCATATCCGCGAAAACGGATATCTAGTCGACGTTGCACCGGATCATACCGGCCCGATGATGTCCGGTGGTCTGCCCTGGACGTTTTCGAAAACGCCTGCGTCCATGGCCAAAGCCACACCCTCTCCCGGCGCAGACACGGAAACTGTTTTGGCGTCTGGGTTTGGCGAGGGGGTGTCCTCTTTAGGCTCTGCTAACGAGAAGAATGCTGGTGCGTTGCCGCTGTCTGGCCTCAAGGTTGTTGAGTTTAGCCAGGGGTATGCAGGGCCAAATGTTGGCCTGTTGCTGGCCGAAGCCGGGGCCACGGTGATTAAGGTCGAACCCATAGAGGGCGACTGGTCGCGTGATTTGGCCCCCATGGCGTCCTCTGGTCGCAGTGAAGTGTTTGATGCTCTCAACCGCAATAAAGAGCTGGTGTCTCTCAACCTTGCACATCCCGCAGATGCGAAAGCGGCGTCGGACCTCATCGCGTCGGCGGATATTGTTGTGAGGGATTGGTCGCCGGATGCCGATGATGTGCTGGCCTCCATCGTCTCCAAAGCCACGCATGACAAACTCATCACTCTGAGCCTGTCTTACTATGGTGAGCAAGGGGCATTAGCCCAACAACCCGGCAGCGAGCTGACCATTCAAGCAATGACCGGCTATCTCCGTGCACTTGGGTCACTCGATACTGAGCCGGTGCGTGTCGGTGCAGACATTTCCGAGAGTGCCGCTGCTGGCATGGGCTTGCTTGGTGTGCTTGCCGCGTTGTATCACCGCGAAAAAACCAGAGAGGGGCAGCGCGTCGCGGTCAGTCGTCTTGGTGCCACCATGTCGCTGAGGTCTTTGCAATGGGCCGCCATCTCAAACCCGGATGCCTGGTTGGGACCGTCTTACTGTTTGGCAGAGACCGACCCGCCCCGTCATGGTTATCAAACCAAAGACAACAATATTTTCGTGTCCATGATGAATCTGCGTGACAACGACAGCTTCAAAACCATGTTGTCAGACCTCAACATGCTCAAAGATGTTGAGGGGAATACCCGGTTCATTGAAGAAGGACGCACCACTATTGGGATGGGCTATCTCAGTGGCGAATTTCACGGTTTGTGGGAAACCTATCTCAAACGTGTTCCGTCTTTAGAAGCGCTGGATATCTTTAATCGCAATGGCGCAACTGCCGTTGAATTTCCTGAACTCAATCAATTGATGACCCACCCCCAAGTCGAAGCCTTGTCATTGGTCCAGGAACATGAGGGACGCTGGTTCTTACGCGCGCCCTGGCGTGGGCCGTGGCAAGCCCCTGATATCACGCTGGCCACTGATGATACGTCTGATCTGCCACGCGCCGCCGAAGGATAACGTTATGGATTTTAATCTTCCCGAAGAAACCCGCATACTCCAAGAAATGGTTCGCCGTTTTGTTGATGCGGAACTGATCCCTCTTGAAACGTCGTTACCGGACCGGCCCAATTCCCACGAGTTGCCGCCGGAGGTGCAGGGTCCGCTGGAGCAGAAGATTAAAGACCTTGGTCTGTGGGCCATGGACGCTCCGGAAGATGTCGGTGGCGCAGGCCTCGGCTTGCTCGATCATTGCATTGTGATGGAAGAGGCGTTTCGCTGCACCGCCGGGCGTGGTCTTTGGTCGTCCCTATTTTTCCCGGTGTTGTATAACTTGGGCTCCGACGCTCAAAAAGAGAAGTATCTTATTCCATCCGTAAGCGGGGACTTCCATGGCGCTGCCGCCTTTAGTGAACCCAACGCCGCCGGTGACCTCGCCGGCATTCAAACTTCTGCTGAAAAGGTTGAAGGCGGCTGGAAACTGAACGGCTCCAAATGCTGGATCAGTCACGCCAAATCCGCGCACTATGTTTTGGTTCTAACGCGTCTTAAAGGCACTTCCCGCCATGAGGGGATCACCTGGTTTATTGTCGATGCGGATACGCCAGGTTTTTCTGTAGGGCGCGAGCAGAAAATGCTCCACGGCCAGTCCACCTACGAGTTGTTCTTTAATGATTGCGTTGTGCCGGACAGCCAGTTGCTGGGAGAACCAGGGCAGGGGTGGAGCGCCAGTGAGACAGCGCTGTACCGAGGTCGGGTTATGATCTCGGCGCGGGCCATTGGCATTGCCCAGCGCTGTTATGAAATGATGATCGACTATGCCCAAGAGCGGCAGACCTTTGGTAAACCTTTGGCCTCACGCCAAGCCATCCAATGGATGATTGC
>CAYGSZ010000110.1:0-8253 GCA_964352705.1 uncultured Rhodobacterales bacterium | reverse complement strand
GGCACATAGTCAATCACCAAATGGGCGAAATCCGGCTGTCCTGTCACAGGGCAAATGCTGGTAAATTCGGGGCAGGCGAACCGGATGAGATAATCCGTATCGTCATGTGGGTTGTCGACGCTCTCGAGAACGGCGTCCGAGGGAGATGCCGGCATGTCGGTTAGTGTGCCCAGCTGTGATAGGGTTTCAGTTGTGTTGGCCAAGATCGCGCTCCATCGGTTAGACATTTTTCTCACTCTAACTTGTCTTCCGCATCAGAGCACTATAGGGGAAGGTTTATGTCAGATACATCATCGTCACCGCAAAACTCAAATCCTGATGATCTTCCAGCCTCGCCGTGTATCGGTGTCTGTACCGTTGATCGTGAGACGAAGATGTGTATTGGCTGTCTGCGCACACTCTCTGAGATCGGCGCGTGGCGTTCCATGACGCTTGATCAAAAGCGCAATGTTGTTGCGGCGTGTAAAATCCGTGCTGAAGACGCGCCGGATAGCCGTTCACAGGCTGCCTCAAACTAACCCCAATTTCGCTCCCATTGCTGCCACACTTTATACGCAAATTGTAGCCTTATTCGGTTCTAGCGATTCGGTACGTTTAGCCTATTTAGGCCTTAAATCATGCATTGCGGCGAATCGCCGGAAAACATACGAATTCCGCGACATGTTGTGCCTTCATGACAAACAGATACAATACTTTGAGGCAACCAAGGATAATTTTGCGATGGATCAGGTTAGTGTTTTTCCGGCAAATGAAGATGGCGATACGAATGTATCTGTGTCTCTCCCCGTGCCCGTATCTCTGGTTCTAGATGACGTTCAGGGCATTATATCTCGCGCCGTTTCGGTTGCACGAGAGGCTGGACGTGACTACGTGACGCAATGTCATTCAGCAGCTGAAGCGGTTATTGCGGTCCGTCATGATGTGTCATTCACTGAAGCCCTGAAAGCTGTCTACCGGGTTCGTGAACAGGACGCAGCTTAAGCCCTTCAGGAATGCTCAGTTGATCTGAGCCAACACAAAAATTCTTTTCATAAGAAAGAGCGTTTTGCCGTCCGCTTGCTTAGGGTAGGCAGAAAACACCCGCGCACTGTAATCGGCCAGGAATTCTTCTTTTTCCAGACCAGAAAGAACTGACAAATAAGGTGTCAGGCCGGTGCCAATAATCCAGTCAAAAACCGGATTTTCGCCCTCCAACACGTGGTGATAGTCCGTCACCCAAATGTCTACTGATCGCGCTAAAGGCGAGAGAATATCGTACATTTGCTTGGGCGGCATCGGATCTTTGTACATCCATACGTCGGCGAGTTTGTCCGCCCATCGTTCAGATGTGACGGTTTCCCGAATACACACCTGATAGGGGCAAGCTTCCGTAACGGGAATCTGAAATGCCAGCCAGCCTTCTGGTAAAACCAGTGAGGCGAGGCGCGGTAAAACGGTGGCGTGATCAGGCACCCAATGCAGTGCGGCGTTCGAGAACACCAATGCCAACTGTGACTCCGGCTCCCACGTAGCAATATCTCCCTGCTGCCAGTGCAACAGACCACGTGCATCAGACGCCCGTGCTTTTGCGAGCATCTCTTCTGACATATCGACCCCTATAACGTCTCGATCGGGCCAGGCCTCTTTGAGTTTTTGAGTCACATTGCCGGGACCGCATCCGAGATCGACAATGGAGCCTGGAATCTCAAGCGGGATCTGAGCCAGCAAATCGAGAGCTGGTCTTGCCCGATAGGCTTGGTAACGCAGGTAAACATCAGGATTCCAAGTTTGGCTCATAACACGCTCGTCATTTGGGTTGAGAGCGCCTGGATATCACAATCACTCCTCCGAGCAATAGCAAGGCAATGCCGCCGATGATCCAAGAGCCGTGTGGCCAGAGTAAAACCACGGCGAGCGCTGCCGTGAAGATGCGGAATAGTAAACTGACTCTGCCTTCTAAGTGCCCATGCAACGCTGCAGTGAACGCGTACAATCCGCCGATGGTGAACAGCGTAATCTGAAGAAGTGTGATTGCATCGCCGCCGATCAGAGGGGTAAACGCCATGACCAGCGGAATCAGATACAAACCTTTTGCATAAGCCCAAGCTGTAAACCCCGTCGCCAGAGGGTTCGTTCCCGCAATGCCAGCGGCGGCATACGCGGTAAGGCACACCGGCGGTGTGACGTTGGAATCTTGCGACAGCCAAAACACGATCATGTGCGCCGTGAGAAGCGTTACGCCGAGGGTTGAGGCTGACAACGCCTGATCCGAGATCGTACTTCGCAATTCTGGTGGGATGGCGGCCAAGAATGTCAGCGCCTCTCCGCGGGTCATCGCAGCGCCCAAGGCGGCGGCTTGATCCGGTAGCATCACCATTAAGATGGTTTTTGTGCTTTCGTTCAGCGATCCCGTCATCAAAGCCTCGACGAGCTGAGCGTCTAGCATCAAATCGGCCAAGGCTGGCGCAGCTAAAGGGGCCAAGACCACGTAGGCGGCTGTGACAGGCAATCCTAAGCCCAACACCAAAGAGGCCAAGGCCACAAAGGTGAGTGTGAGGAGGAGGCTGCCACCCGACCAGGATACGATCATTTGCGAAACGGTCGGGCCGAGGCCTGTTGTTGTCACGGCCATGACCACCAGCCCGACAGTCACCAATAGCACTGAGATAGACGCTGCCGTTAGGCTCCCTTGAGCGAGCGTTTTAATAACATCTCGCCCGCCCATGGGGTGCGGACCAAAGCGGGCGCAAATAACTGTTGCACCAGTGGCCGCAGCGGCCGACCAGGTCGGCGTAAAGCCAGCGATGAGGAGGCCCACGAGTACAAGTATGGGTAAGAGCACTGGCCAACTTCTTGCCATATCGAGGCCTTCTTGGTCTTGCGTCTGGGACTCGTTTTCTGGGCGAAGGCCGAGCTTGAGAGCTGAAATGCGAACGTGAAACGCGATTGACAAAAAGTAGAGTGCGGCGGGCAATGTCGCGACCGAGATGATGGTCAGGTAGCTCTCACCCGTATAGTTCGCCATCAAAAAAGCACCCGCGCCCATGACCGGCGGCATCAATTGGCCACCTGTGGACGACGCAGCCTCAATTCCAGCGGCGGTACGGGCTGGAAAGCCTGCACGTTTCATCAGGGGTATGGTTACGACGCCGGTGGAAACAGTGTTTCCAATGGCCGAACCCGAGACAGACCCCATCAATCCAGAGCCAATGACAGCCACAAAGCCTGGACCACCGGCGATGCGACCGGCAGCGACGCGGGCGAGCGCAAGAATGACATCCGAGGCGCCACTTTTCAGCAAAAAGGTGCCGAAAAGGATGAACATGAATACATAGCTCCACGAGATCCGGGCGATGGTGCCGAACATGCCATCGCCGCCATAGGTGGCGCGATACAGAACCGTTTCCCAGGTCAGGCCAGGAAACTGAAACACCCCCGGAACAAGTTTCCCCCACCATGCGGTGTAGGTGATGGCAATAATCGCTAGAATCGGAATAACCCAGCCCGTTGCCCGCCGCGTCAACTCAAGGGCACAGATCACCAAGGCAATGGCGACGACCCAGTTTGTCGTGCTGAAGGCCTGGCCCCGATCATAAAAGGCCTCTTCACCTGCAATCAAAGCCATGCTCGCACTCAGGACAACAAGTGCCAATCCAAGGTCACAGGCCTTAGAGATGTTGGTTTGAGCGCCTTCGCGGAAAGGAACGGTCAATGCAACCAGCGCCCCAAGGGTGCCGAAATGCAGCAACGACATCCATAATTCTGAAAGTGGTGAGAATGAGTTAAAGAAAATATGCAGAAGTGCCACACCTGCGGCGATTGCCGTTAGCCAAAAAGGTCTGTTGGCATCATTGGCTAGGGGGGGCGGCGTCGCAACGTCGCTCACGCCTAATTGAGCCCTGGCGGCATCAAGTCCTGGTCAATCTCTAAGCCCGCTTCTTGATAAAACCGAACAGCCCCAGGATGGAGTGGTAAGGGGAGGCCGGGTAGGGCGGTCTCCAGGCTCATATCCGCAGTGGCTCTATGAATGGCTTTCAGGAACGCGAGGTTGCCATAGATGGTTGAGACGATCTGATAGACGTCTTCTTCAGACACATCCTCATGAACCGCCAGAAAGTTTGGTTGACCCAGGGTCATTACATCGGTGTTTTGTCCAGGGTAGGTGCCTGCGGGAATAACATAGCGTGTCCACAAAGCCCGCGGTGTATTGGCTTTGATCATTTGCTCGTCTGTGAAAGACAGCAGTCTTGCTCGGTCACCAAGGGCTGCAAAAGCCCGGGTGACAGCGCCAACGGGTGGACCGGCCGGAAGATTAGCCGCCGCAAGCGTGCCGTTCTGCAAGCCGTCTGCGCTGGGTTCATATCCTTGATAAACAAGATTAAAATCTGCGTCCGGATTATATCCCAATTGTGTCAGCAACGCCCGACCTGAACCTTCCGTGCCCGAGTTGCGCGCGCCGATCGACAAGCGTTGACCTTTCAGCGTGTCAAAGTCTGATGCTGTACCACTTGGCGCGTACTGCGCGCGCACCAGCCAATGTTCGACATTGGGCCACAAGGTTGTGATGGAGCGCAGATAAGATTGTGGTCCGTCCGGCTTCAGCGCGCCGCTGCCATCTTTGGCCCAGGCTCCGTAAATGCCTTGCAGCAGGGCAAACTGCACTTGCTGTTCGCGCAGTAGTTTTATGTTCTCGGCTGAGCCAGCAGAGGAAATGGCCGACAAAGATGGTCCGCCTGTAGGGTCAAGCTTAACCTTGGTCAGAGTCGCAAGGGCGACGCCAACCGGATAATAGGTCCCGCCTGTGGTGGCTGTGGCCAAAAGGTATGACTCGGCATCGGCTTTAGGAGCGCCGAAGGAGGCCGCCAGTGAAACGAGAGTAATGAGAAGATATTTTCGCATACTGTGCTTTTGCATGGCGGAAGTGTAGGCGAGCGAGAGCCTCAATCAAAGAACTATAGGGCAGAAACCAAAAGGGGCGACGACCGTGTGATCGCCGCCCCGATGATTTTGTGTCTCGCCGTTTAGTACTGGAACTTGAGTTCTAAGCCCCAACGGCGGCCTTCTTGCAACGTGGAAAGGCGCGGTGCACCGAACTGCGCGAACGGCAGAGTTGTACTCTGCTGCACAATGGCTTCATCAGACAGGTTCTTGCCATAGAACGTCAACGTCCATTGGTCATCCATGCTGATCAGACTGACTGAGGCATTAAAGACATCGTATGATGGCAAAACGCCAATGTTGTTGTCTGTATAAAATGCGCTGCTGCGATGGCTGTATTCTCCGCGTAAACTCAGGATGGCAAAGTCACCCAGGTCTTGGTCAAACGTGGTGCCTACGGTGTAGGTCCAGGTTGGCAGGCGCGGGATCGAAAGTGCTAAGTCAGCGTCATTAATCACACCATCGCTACTGAGATCAAAGCGGACTTCATCGTAGTCGCCATCCAGATAACCAATAGAGGCGTTAAACGCCCACTGTGGTATTGGCAGAGCGACCATGTCCAACTCGAAGCCTTTGATCGTCGCATCGGCGGTGTTTCTGATGCCCTGAACAACGCCCACAATTGGGTTGGCAACATTCAGCTCCCTCTGAAGGTCCTGAAGGTCGTTATAGAACGCTGCACCGTTCATCACGAACTGACGATCCATCCAGCTTGATTTGAATCCAACCTCGAAGGAGTTTTGCTTTTCTTCATCTGTTGGGCCCGCATCAAAAATAGCGGGGACGGTGGTGCGGAAGTTGTAGCCGCCAGACCGGAAGCCTCTGGTCCAATGGGCGTAGAGCAGGGCGTCTTCATTGACGTCAAAGCGCACGCCAATCTTTGGCGTGACGTTGCTCCATTTTTCAGAATCTGAGAAGTCAGGGGCGCACACCAGTGTTGTGACATTGCACAGACCAAAGCGTGAGACGTTCGCGCTTTTCTTTTCCTCGGTATACCGTGCACCTGCCGTAAGTGTCAGGGCCTCTGTGACGTGATAGTCCGCATTTAAAAAGGCGCCATAGTTCTTGTGGGCTTGATCGCCACCCAGGCCAGCAACAATGGTGTTAAAGGCCAGGTATCTGTTTTCCCGGTAATACACATCTTGATCGAAGTAATAGAGACCCGCTGTGACATCCAGTTGATCTGTCAGTTCGCCAAAATAGCGCAACTCATTGCTGATTTGATCTTGGTCGATGATGATATCACCATGGAACAACAGCAGCGGGCTGGCATCCACATCTGAGAGGGCGTTCTGTTCGACTTGGCGGTAGCCGAAGATGTTGGTCAGCGTGCCGGGCCCAATATCCCAGTTTGTTTCAAAAGTGACTTGATTCCACTTAATATCAACGAAACCCGGTTCATCGATTTCAACAAAGATGTTGTCAGACGTATCTGACGGGTTATTTGTCAGTGCGCGTTGCCCAACGGCACCATCACCTTCTAAATCACCGTGTTCATAGATGAGCGTCATGTCCAAATCTTCGTTTGGCGTAAACACGAAGGACGGGCGCAGCATCAGGGTTTCCTGAGCTCCGACATCCCGCGTTGGGTCCGCGAGGTTATCGAAGTACCCATCGTCATCTTTGTAATAGACACTCAATTTGCCGGCGAGTTTGTCGCCTGCCAAGGGTCCTTCAACAGCAGCCGAAGCTGAATACTCGGGTCCAGTCTCGTAGCTGATTTTAGCCTTGGCACCGAATTCACCCGTTGGGCGTTTAGAGCGCAGCAGGACTGCGCCACCGGTGACGTTGCGTCCAAACAGCAGTCCTTGCGGTCCGCGCAATATCTCTACGCTTTCCAGATCAAATGTATCCACAACAACACCGGCCGTAATGCCGAGATAGACACCATCCATGAACAAACCGACTGTCGGGTCAACCGAGGGGATCGAGCTGTTGATGCCCAATCCACGGATTGAGAAATTTTGCACACCAGGAGTGGTTCCCACTTGGTCGAGGCTGACGTTCGGGCTTGCAAACGACAAGTCTTCAATGGTCTTCAATTGACGAGCATCGAGAGCGCTTTCGTTAAACGCAGAAATAGCAATGGGCACGTCTTGGAGTTGTTCAGCGCGGTTCTTCTTTGTGCCGTAGACCTGAATTTCTTCGATGAGTATTGCCGCGCGTCCAGCTTGGGCGGTTTGTTGCTGCGCCAGGGTTACGGTCGATGAAAAACAGAATGCGGCAGCGGAGGCAGCCAACATGGCTTTGAAAGTCGGTTTCATAAAACACCCCAGTCCATAATTATTTTTATGACCCCATTTTTTGATTGGGGCGTATCTCTTTTTTTATATGTCGTAAAGGTTAAAGGAAACACCAAGGATAACGCTAGCGCTTTACCATTCAAGGTTTAGTTCCTGTGATAGTGTGACTTTAGCGCCGCAGATAAAATGCTGCGTTGCGGTAGAATGGAATTAATCACTTTAAAACTGACAATAATGATCGCTGCGGTGCAGCATCGACAGAGAAAACCGAACTCATGAATGGTTAATTGATGTTTGAGAGGTTGTTCGACGCCGTTAAAATCCCAGGATAGTATCCTGCATCTTTGAGTTTAAGGTTTTGAAGTTTAGGACGTTTACATGCCGATTTGCGAGTTTGACCCATGGCGGATGCAGTATTTCGAAAATATCGCCTGCCCAGACGACGTAAAAGTCCCCACCGAAGATGGCGATGCATGGCTGTGGTACCCTGAACATAAATGGATATACGACAAGCTCGCTATTGCTGAGAGTCAGGGGTTCCAGTGCGCTCCTCATGGTATCGATCCCCCGTCTTTTCCAGTCTTTTCTAAACCGATCTACAACATGCGTGGTATGGGGGCGGGCAGTCGGGTTATTCGTACCCTCAAGGAATACAAGCACCTCCAACGCCCTGGTCATTTCTGGATGCCGCTGCTGGAAGGTGAACATGTGTCGAGTGATCTGGCAGTAGTCAATGGCGAAGCGGTTTGGTGGCGCCACACGATCGGGCACCCGCTGGAGGGCGGGATGTTTGACTATTGGCATGTCTTGGCGGAAAGCCGTCCTGAAATTGAGTCGTATTGCGGTGACTGGGTAAAGAAAAATTTATCAGGCTACACCGGTATGGTTAATTTCGAAACCATTGGGGCCCGTATCATTGAAGCTCATTTGCGGTTCGCCGATCAATGGCCGGACCTCTATGGCGATCACTGGGTTGACGCTTTGATCAAACTCTATGCGGACGGTGTGTGGGAGTATGATGATAGACATCGTCGTGATGGCTATAGCGTCGTGCTGTTTGGTTCCCATGGTATT
Organism: uncultured Rhodobacterales bacterium; assembly: GCA_964352705.1. GTDB lineage: Bacteria > Pseudomonadota > Alphaproteobacteria > Rhodospirillales > Rhodospirillaceae > WLXB01. Next base: position 19 of record CAYGSZ010000110.1, on the reverse strand, counting down.
CAGTATGCGCACCCTCCGG
>CAYGSZ010000109.1:5423-8265 GCA_964352705.1 uncultured Rhodobacterales bacterium | reverse complement strand
ACATCAGGACAGCAGAAACACTGTCACTGCGCGGCGGCCTGCAAAACACATCTTTCCTCTGTAAGAGCTTTACCGAACTGGGAGAGCAAGACCTGCCGCCTTTAGATTTTGCCGTCATGCATGGCGTGTTGTCGTGGGTGGATGAAGCGACACGGAGCGCGCTGCTTGAGGATGCTATCAAACGGCTGAAGCCCGGCGGCATTCTGTTAACCGGCTATAACGCCATGCCGGGATGGGCCACTAAACTGCCCATGCGGGACATGATTTATTCTCTGACGCCCGATGACATGAATTCCATGGAGCGGGCTGAGATCGGTCTGAAGTGGCTGGTGAAATTGAAAAATGCCAACACCAAATATTTCCGCGACCACCCGGCGTTAGCAGAAGCGGTTGAGCAATTGGAGAAACTTGATCTGCGTTACATGGCGCACGAGTACTTTAATACAAATCTGCGCGCGTTTCATTTTGCAGAAGTCCGGAACACCATGGAAAAGGCCGGCTTGAAGTTCGCTGGCTGCGCAACTCTGTTTCTGAACATGGTTGACCTGTCGGTTCCGCCTGACCTTTACGAAGATTTTCGCGATATCACCAGCCGTGCGGAATTGGAAGCCAAGCGGGATTTCATCCGCAACGAAACGTTCCGCCGGGATGTGTGGGTCAAAGGCGAACCGATTAAAACCGAAGACGAATGGCTGGAGATCAACCAAGACCTGATTTTCGGATCGCTGGTGACCAAGGACGAAATGGACAAAGAGGTCGCGTTTGGAGACGTGCAAATTTCCTACGACGGAGAGCCTTTCGACAGCCTGATTGACGTGATCACCACTGGGGCCAAGAGCATCGCCTCCCTTGGCGACATTCCTGGCTTAGATGCCATTTCAGCGGCCACCCGGGTAGATGCCTCACGGCTGTTGTCTGCGGGTGGAGAAATTATTGCCTTTGCACAGGAAACACATGCAGTTGCGTTTGAAGGCAAACCTAAAATTCAGATCGGAACCGCCTTCAACCGCGGCCTGGTCAAACAGTTTGGCATGGTGTTGCCACGGCTCCCTCTGGCCGCACCCCCTGCGGGAACCGCCATTGAACTGAGCAACATTGATGCCATGTTGCTCCTGGCCATCTGTGAAAAAGGCTGGGACGGTGCGGTGAAGATGGTGGCTAAAGTGATCGGCAGCGACGATGGCGAGGTGATTCTGGGAGGACGATCCTTATCGCAACCAGAAGTGCAGGCGCATCTGAATGAACGCATCACGCACATTCACACCAAGCAACTGGCAAAACTATTAGAGCTTGGTGTCGTCACGCTTGCTGACTAGGTGTTATGACACTTGCGAATTAACTGTGCGTTTTGAGAATCTCGCCGGCCAGATAGAGCGAGCCGCAAATCAGAATACGACCACGCTGACCCGCCATATACGGTTGTAAACGCGCCAGGCCGGTTATCACATCGTCTGTCTGAATAACTTCAGCAACCCCAGCGTCCTGCGCTGCATCTGCTAAATCTTGCGATGATGCACAGTTTTCATGCCCTGGAATCGGCATTGTTGCCAGCGCCACAACCTGCGACGACCACGGCGCAAAAAACCCGCGCATGTCCTTGGTGGCCATCATACCGCACATCACAACCGTGGGCATGGGATCAGTCTTCAGCCAGTCGGACAGAACTTTTCCCGCCGGTGGATTGTGACCACCGTCCAGCCAGACATCCCAGCCTCTAGAGGCGTGGGCCACCACCGGGCCTGCTTTAAGGCGCTGCAAACGGGCAGGCCATTCCACTTGGCGCATCCCGGCGCGTAACCCAAACGGTGGAATAGCAAAAGGCAAGCGGTTGAGGGTAGCCAAGGCCACGCCCAGATTGCCAATTTGATGCGGCCCAGGCAGAGCCGGTGTAGGCATCGACCAGTGTGTGTCGCCATCATTGAACTGGACGGTGCCAAAAAGATCTTCCTCTATGGCCCACTCTTGCCCCTGCCACGCCACGTTTACGCCAAGCTTTTGGGCCGTCTGAGTAATCACTTGGGCGGCTTCAGGGCTTTGACTGGCGCTGATGCAGGGTGCGCCAGGTTTCATGATCCCTGCTTTTTCAGCTGCGATAGCACCCAGGGTATCGCCAAGATAACTCATGTGATCCATCCCGATGGATGTGAGCACCGTTGCAGCCGGATTGGGCACAACATTGGTTGCGTCGAGACGCCCCCCCAGCCCGGTTTCCAGCAACAGTGCGTCAGCCGGGACTTGGGCAAAAGCTTGATAAGCGATCGCCGTAATCATCTCAAAAAAGGTAATAGGCGCATCACCATTTACAGATTCAACATGGGCGATCAGTTCGATCAGCAGAGTCGAGTCGATCAGATCACCACTGAGCCGAATCCGCTCGGTAAACGAAACCAAATGCGGCGATGTGTACACGTGCACTTTGTACCCAGACGCCTCAAGAACGGCGCGCATCATGGCAACGACAGAGCCCTTGCCGTTGGTTCCGGCAACATGCACCACGGGTGGCAGCTTGAGATGAGGTGAACCCAGATCTATGAGCAGACGCTCAATACGATCAAGAGAGAGATCAATAACGACAGGATGGAAAGACTTGATGCGATCAAGCGCCGCAATCAACTCGGGTGGATCAGCGCGCATTGAGGGTGTCAGGGCTTCTTTGGACGGTCATCGTCTTCAGCATCAAATAGCTCAGCATCCGGCACAGACGGATCGGGCATAGGCGCGGTTACTGCCGCGTCTTTCGACTTCTTGCCTTTGCGTTTGATGCGATCCCCCTTATCCATCAGCAACAACGGTGCAGCAGGGTCTTTGTGTTGCAATAAACTGAGCAGTTGCGCGAGCGTGC
>CAYGSZ010000109.1:0-5323 GCA_964352705.1 uncultured Rhodobacterales bacterium | reverse complement strand
GGCGCTTCTTGCAGCACAGCCAGCTCAGCGGCGGCAACAATACCCTCACCCACAGCCGTCCCCATGGAGCCACCAAGAAAGCCAAATTCAAATGCCGCAATGACGACATTGACCCCACCCATCGTGCCATGCGCCACAACGATAGCATCTTTAGCACCGGTTTTGCTTTGTGCCTCTTTAAGGCGTTCGCTGTACTTTTTGCGATCTTTAAACTTAAGCGGATCAACCGGAACAGACGGCAGTTCGATCTCTGTCCATTTCTTATCATCAAACAAAAGCTCTAAACGCTGCTTCACAGCGAGGCGCAAATGATGATCGCAATGAGGGCAAACGCGGTGATTGTTTTCCAGTTCGCGGTGAAACATCATCTCGCTACAGCCAGGGCATTTGAGCCATAGATTGTCTGGGGCTTCACGCGGCTGGACCAGGCGCTTGATGCGTGGCCGTACAAAATTGGTTAACCAGTTCATGTGGACGCTCCTTGAGCCGCCACCGGAATAGACCCGCCGCCACGGGCAGACCGGACGCCACCTGCCAAATCTTTGACCGCATCAAGCACACGGGTGGACAGCCCAGCCTCAGGCTGACCCTCCTCATCCAACCCGTCAGCAATGATGTCGACAATGGCGGACCCCACCACAACGGCGTCGGCAAATTCAGCCACTTCAGCCGCTTGATCAGGTGTGCGAATACCAAAGCCAACGCCAAGCGGAAGATCAGTTTGTTTGCGCATGGCTGCGATTCGTTGACTGACTTCGGCCATGTCGGCTGACTTGGTGCCGGTCACACCTTTGACGGCAACGTAGTAAACAAAGCCGCTGGCGTGATCGAGAACACGGGGCAAACGCGTTTCATCGGTTGTTGGAGCGGCTAAAAAGATCATATGCAAGTTGTTGGCGCGCAGATGCTGGTTCAGTTCCTCGGCCTCTTCAGGGGGCAGGTCAACAATGATGACACCATCGACACCGGCATTGGCCGCAGCGCGCGCAAACTCTTCCGGTCCATAACGATAAATAGGATTGTAATAGCCCATCAAAATAACCGGCGTATCCATTTCCCAGTCCCGCATGTCTTTCACGGCCCCGAGAACATCATCAACAGTCACACCCGCTTTTAAGGCACGCTGAGAGGACAGTTGAATGGACGGTCCATCCGCCATGGGATCAGAAAAGGGCATGCCCAGTTCAATGATATCTGCGCCCGCAGTCGGCAACCCCTCAAGCACCTGACGAAAGAAACTGGGGTTGGGGTCATTGGCGGTTATGAAGGCTACAAAAGCGGAGCGGTTCTGTTCTTTGAGTTTAGCAAAGCGCCGGGTCAATCGGCTTTCTGTTACGGACGCACTCATGACGCGCCATCCGTTTCGGTGCCGCTGAGTTCAGCGCCGAGCGCATCGGCCACCGTAAACACATCCTTGTCGCCACGGCCACACATGTTCATGACGATCAAGTGGTCTTCGGGAAGTTCGGGGGCAATCTTCTCAACATAGGACAAAGCATGAGCTGGCTCTAACGCGGGTATGATCCCTTCCAACTTTGAGCACAGTTGAAATGCTGCCAGTGCTTCCTGGTCAGTGGCAGAGACATAATCCACGCGGCCTTGCATGTGCAGCCAAGCGTGTTCTGGGCCAATGCCCGGATAATCCAATCCCGCAGAAATGGAGTGCGCGTCTTTGATCTGGCCACCGTCTTCCTGAAGGAGGAAGGTGCGGTTGCCGTGGAGCACACCCGGATTGCCGCCTGAAATAGACGCCGCGTGCTCGCCTGTCTCCAGGCCTTTGCCCGCCGCTTCAACACCAATCATGCGCACGTCGGCATCATCCAAGAAGGGGTGAAATAAGCCAATGGCGTTTGAACCGCCGCCGATACACGCCACCAAAGTGTCTGGCAGACGGCCTTCAGCGGCTTGCATCTGCTCTCTGAGTTCTTCGCCAATCACAGATTGGAAATCACGCACCATGGTCGGGTAAGGGTGTGGCCCTGCCGCTGTGCCAATCAGATAATAGGTGTCATCAACATTTGCGACCCAATCTCTGAGCGCTTCGTTCATGGCTTCTTTGAGTGTGGCAGAGCCCTTATCAACGGTGCGAACATCAGCGCCCAGCAAATTCATGCGAAACACGTTGGGCTTTTGGCGCTCGATATCTTTGGCGCCCATATAGACAACGCAGTCCAATCCAAACCGCGCGCACACGGTCGCTGTTGCCACGCCATGCTGGCCGGCACCGGTTTCAGCGATGATGCGTGTTTTGCCCATGCGCTTGGCAAGTAGGATTTGGCCAAGGCAATTATTGATTTTATGCGAGCCCGTGTGATTAAGCTCGTCGCGTTTGAAGTAAACTTTAGCGCCGCCATAATGCTCGGTCAGGCGTTCCGCAAAATAAAGCGGACTGGGCCGCCCAGCATAGTGGGTGCGAAACGAGTCTAATTCAGCGGCAAAGTTTGGATCTGAAGAGGCTGCTGCGTAAGCACGCTCGACTTCAAGAATCAGAGGCATCAGCGTTTCAGCGACATAACGTCCGCCAAAAAGACCGAAATGTCCGACATCATCTGGGCCGCTGCGATACGTGTTCCGGGCTTCCGCCATAAAATGCATTTATCCTAATGTATGACCGGCCCGAGACAAACTGACCGGCAAGAGTGGCCGGACTTATAACGCAGCCCACCCAGATGAGCAAAAAAAACCAACCCAAAACAGCGCCTTAGAGGCCTTTTGCGGCTTTAATGAAGGCTTTAATCAGGTCGGGGTCTTTTTGGCCGGGGGCCGACTCGACACCAGAAGACACATCCACCCCTGATGCATGAGCCGTTTTTATAGCCTGCGCAACGTTCTCAGGCGTTAATCCGCCCGCCAGAAGCCAGGGTAAAGCGCCACGATATTTGGGCATAAGGTCCCATTGAAAGCTCTCAGCATTGCCTCCAGGCCGGTCTACGTTAGCTGGTGGCTTGGCGTCAAACAGCAGCATATCGGCGTGCGCGGTGAACTGTGAGGCGCTGGCAACATCCTGCGCTTCGGCGACCCCAATGGCCTTAATCACCGGCAGGCCGCAGTTCTGGCGGATTTCATCAATGCGCTGTGGAGATTCATCACCGTGGAGCTGCAGATAATCTAACCGAAGATGACTCAGCACCTGATCCAACGCGTCGTCGGTAGGATTAACGAACAAACCGACTTTAAAAATATCGTCAGGGATGTCTTCGGTCAGAACGGCCACATGGCCTGCAGCAACATGGCGCGGAGAGTTCTCGAAAAACACAAAGCCAAGATAATCTGCGCCGCTCTCGATCGCCGCATCAACGGACTCTGGGTCAGAAAGACCACAAATTTTGACAGCAACGCTCATCGGCTTACTCGACCTTCGACCGCGTGTTGAGACTTGTTGCAATGCGCTGGGCCGCGGCGGACGGATCATCCGCCCCTGTGATCGGGCGACCGATCACCAGATAATCTGCGCCTTCTGCAAGAGCTTGCTCAGGGGTCATGATGCGCTTTTGATCGTTGGCGGCAGCCCACTCTGGCCGCACACCGGGCGTAATGAGCTTGAAGTTGGGTCCACACTCTGCACGGATACGGGCGGCTTCGAGTGGAGAACACACGATGCCATCAAGCCCGGACTCTTTGGCTAAAACCGCAAGCCTGACAACCTGGTCATGCGCACTGGCAGAAACGCCTGTTTCCTCAAGATCGTCGTCTTCCATGCTGGTCAGCACCGTGACTGCGATCACCAAAGGTCGAGGCGCTACATGCTCATAGGCGGCCTCGGCAGCGGCTTTAGCTGCCGCTGTCATCATGGCGCGGCCACCGCTGGCATGCACGTTGATCATAAAGGGCTTAATGGCGGCAATCGCACGGACAGCGCCCGCAACCGTGTTGGGAATGTCATGAAATTTCACGTCAAGAAAAACAGGGAGGTCTGAGGCCTTCATGACGTGCGCCACACCCTTCGGGCCGTGCGCCGACAGAAACTCCAACCCCAGCTTTATACCCCCAACATGATCGCTGATCTTGGCAGCCCATGTGGTCGCGACGCCAAGATCTGGCGTATCGATGGCACAAAAAATGGGGTTGCGAAGTTTTTGATCTGACGACGGCATCTGTATTTTCTCTTAACTCAGGTTTTCTCTTAAAACTCTGGGGATGAAGCACATAATCTGACTGAGCCCAATCACATCGGAAGGCACTATGCTCTGGGCCACCCTGGGGAGCAAGACAGAGCCGTTATATATCAAAGAACGCTGGTTAGGCGGCGCGCTGTTTTGTAGCCTCTTCGAGACGCGACCGGGCATCCGCCAACTCGCCTTCTAAAGAGCGGATTTCAGCCCGTTGCTGGCGAACGCGGCGGCGGTGCTTAGCGCCTGCGAGCCAGGTGACCAATGCCCCAACCAAAAACCCGGCAAACACACCCACCAGGACAACGATGTAAACGCCCAAATCTATGGCAAACGGAAACGGCCATAGGGTTACGGACACAGTTTCCCTATTTGAGACAGCGAAAAGAATGGTCGTAATCGCAACGGCGACGCCAATGAGCCAGGTTATGAGTCGCATGGGTTAAGCTTCTCTGAGGTCTGCGCTATAGCGCAGGTGTTGGCGTTGATGACGATGGTGTTGACGACGATGGTGTTGACGAGGCTGGAGACGGATCTTGCTGCTCGGGCGTATTCAACAAATCGCGTAATTGTTTGCCAGTCTTGAAATAGGGCACGGTTTTTTCTGAAACTTTCACAGCCTCACCCGTACGAGGATTGCGCCCCACGCGAGAATCGCGATGCTTTACGGAGAACGCCCCAAAGCCACGCAATTCAACCCGGTCTCCGCGCGCCAAGGCGGCTGAAACCTGATCAAAAATCGTGCTCACAATTCGCTCTACATCACGCTGAAAAAGATGCGGGTTGCGTTCCGCAATGCGCGCAATGAGCTCTGACTTGGTCATCCCCTAGCTTCCCTGTCGGCCCCTCCGGCCTTTAATAACCGGTTACGAAGGATCAAGAATGCGAACTGCCCAAGGGAGAGTCAAGCCTAAGCCATTCATATGAAATCGTTTTTCCGCCTGACCAACGAAAAACGCGCCCCATAAAGAGGCGCGTTTTCCAGTGTATATCAGCCTTTTGGGAGGCTTACTTTTCCTCGGCGGCAGGCGCCTCAGAGGCATCATCATCGCCCTCTGTCTGCTTGCGTTTGAGGGCTGCACCCAAGATATCCCCAAGCGAGGCCCCCGAATCGGTGGAGCCGTAATCGGCCATGGCCTGCTTCTCTTCAGCCACTTCACGGGCCTTGATGGAGAGATTGAGCTTACGGGTTTTGCTGTCAATGCTGGTGATGC
>CAYGSZ010000108.1:0-8374 GCA_964352705.1 uncultured Rhodobacterales bacterium | reverse complement strand
CTCACCGCCTTCAACCTCATCGTCTTCATCAAGGTCTTCTAACGGAGCTTCATCCTGAGCCCCAACGTCAACGCCGGCGGCTTTCATTTCGTCTTGGATCCCTTCCAAGGCCGAGTTTGCCATTAATTCAAGATATAGCTTGATCGCTCGAATGGCATCGTCGTTACCAGGAATTGGATATGTAATATTTTTGGGGTCAGAGTTGCTGTCCAGAATCGCTACGACAGGAATGTGCAGATTATTGGCTTCCGAAACCGCAATATCTTCTTTGTTTGTGTCAATAATGAAGATCAAATCAGGCACATTACCCATGTCCTTGATACCGCCAAGAGCCAGATCAAGTTTAATCTTTTCTCTCTCAAGGTTTAGCGCTTCTTTTTTTGTCAAACCAACCAGGCCATCGGGGCTAGCGAAACGCACTTCCAGGTCTTTCAAACGTTTGATCGACTTAGAAATAGTCTTCCAGTTAGTCAACATTCCACCCAACCAGCGGTGGTTGACATAATACTGGCCGCAGCGCTCTGCGTATTCTTTGACTAAATCATGGGCCTGGCGCTTGGTGCCTACGAAAAGGACACGTCCGCCTCCGGCAACCACATCGTGAACCGCCTGCATAGCACGGTGCAAAAGCGGTACGGTCTGTTGAAGGTCGATAATGTGAACGCCATCGCGCACACCATAAAGGTATGAATCCATCTTAGGATTCCAGCGACGGGTATTGTGACCAAAGTGGCAGCCAGCTTCAATGAGCTGGCGCATGCTGAACGTGGGCAGCGGCATAAGTCTTTCTCCGGTTAAGCCTCCGCAGGGGGTGACCAAGACACATGCCTTGGACCGGACCGAACACTCAGAACACCCGAGCGCCGCATTCCTGCGTGTGGAATGACGCGGTTTCTAAGGAGAAAGTGGCGGAATAGCAAGAGCTTTCCATATCGCTCCCCCGAAACAGCGGAGAAACAGTCCTGGAACTGCAGATTTCCTGACTTAAGGCGCAGCTAAGGCGTTTGTTAATATCTCACGGACTCGCGGCTCTAATCCGGTCAAACCGGCCTCACGCCCCACATCCAAAGCCTCTTCGAGGGGTTTTCCATCAATAAGATGTGCGCCAATGGCATAGAGGGCCCCTACCCGGTTACCACTGCCACAGTGCAGGTAAACGGGTGCTGAAGTTTGATTGAGAATCGCCCGAAGATGAATGGCGGTCTGAAGGTCCAGGTTATCCATACCAACCGGCAAATTAACATATGATAGTCCAAGAACCTCTGCCTCTGCGGCCTCATCAAACCCAAGGTCCTCATCTTCTCGACGAAGATTTATAACAGTGCCAATGCCCTTGGACTTCAAGCGGGCCAAATCTGCCGCCGTCGGCTGACCACCGCTGACCACGGAGGAATTCACCAACTGGGGGTTTTGCGCCTCTAAATCGGCCAAATCTCTCTGAGACAAGGATGAGTCCGTTGCACAGGCGGACAGACCAGCAAGGACAACAACCATTAAGAGTCTGAAATACGGTTTCATAGTGAGGCTCCTAAAACACAGATAGCTTTGTTTTTGTCGTAAACAATTCTAACGCTTTCGTCCCCACCAGAGAGTTTCCAGCAGAGTCTAATTCCGGCGACCAGACGCAAAGTGACAGCACGCCCGGTATAACTCCCGCGATCCCGCCGCCGACGCCACTTTTGCAGGGTATGCCAACACGATAGGCAAAGTTTCCCGCGCTGTCATACACGCCGCTGGTCATCATCAATGAGTTGATACGCTTCGCCCGACGCAAAGGCATCACACGTTCTTTTACACCCGGCATCATGCCCTGGTTGGCCAGAGGTCTGAACGCGCGCGCCACGTCAAGGCATGACATGCTGAGGGCGCACTGATGAAAATAGACGTCCAAAACCGTCTCAACATCTGACTTGAAATTGCCATGGGTTTTCAGAAAATAAGCAATGGCCCGATTTCGATCCCCCGTCAGATTTTCAGACTCAGCAACCTCTTTATCGAAGGTAACACGCTTATTGCCTGACAAAGATCTCGCCCAGTTCCGCAGGCTGAGTTTTGGATCAGACATGCGAGATGTAACAACGTCCGTCACCACCAATGCACCAGCATTGATAAACGGATTTCGTGGAATTCCATTTTCCCGCTCAAGCTGAACCAATGAATTGAACGGATTACCTGACGGCTCTCGACCGACACGTTTCCAAAGCCCCGTGCCCAACTCTTCAAGTGCCATCGCTAGTGTTAGAACTTTCGAAATACTTTGAATAGAAAAGGCTTCATCTGAGTCGCCGACGTTATACTCATGACCATTTACGGTGCACACCGACATCGCAAACTTGCGCTTAGGTACCCGTTTAAGCGCTGGGATGTAAGACGCCACCTTGCCTTTGCCAAAATCCTTGGTGGCCTCTTGCGAAACACGCTCAAGCACATCCTGAATATCCAAATCTTGCAGCACGTTAGACTGCATCATCATACGTACTCTATCTCGCCCACATGGGCGCATTGGGACACCGGCTGCCGACAGCAGAAACCAACAAAGACGGTGTGCGATAACTCAGCTTGTAACGGTTGCGCTGAATATAGTCCGATAAGGCCTGCTCAAACTGCACACCGGTCCAACTGCCCGCGCACTGAAACAACCACTTCAGAGAATTCGTTCCGGATAGATCATCTGTGTACTTCATGGCCTCTACCATACCCATCACATGAAGGGCACGATTGGAGGCATCAAGTTGCAAATATTCTTTTCCTGACAAAGCCAGCGCCGGTGATGCAGCCAGCATCAGGACATATAAGCCAATAAGGCGCGCAAGCATTGGCATTATCCCTTCAAGAAACCAACAACGGCATCGGCCCATTCTTCTGGCATCTGGTCAACGATATCCACGCCACCACCTTCGAGCGCGATATAATCTAGGTCAGGTCGCATTTCCTTCGCCCATTTTGCATTTTCATAAATCTGATCCCCTGTGTTGGTCAGAAGCAGAGTGCGATGGGTAATCTTGGGTAAGGCTTCGTTATGATTATATTGAAACGCCGCATGATGCCCGTACCAGAATGGCCCGAGACCAATAAACTTCTCAGCCGTGTAGCGCGTAATCAACTTCGCATCCACGCCCTCGCCATACATCCGGTATCGCGTCGAGAAACTGTTCTTCACATGACTGCCATCATCTTCGTAAACAAAATCCTGTTCACGTTCCTTATTCCCCTTGAGGAACTTAGCGCGCTCTTCGTCGGTCATGGGGAACGGACCGTTGATCACAAGGTTGTTAATGCGATCCGGAAACTGCAAGGCAACCGATGTGGCAATCATCGCGCCAGTGTGATGCCCTAACAAATCAACTTTCTTGAGACCCAAATGATCAAGAACAGCTGGGATGGCCGTCGCATAATCGTCAACGGTCGGTACAAAATCGGGTGTGTCCGATTGGCCAAACCCTGGCGTGTCGATTGAGATCGATCGAATGCCACGCGCAGCCAGTGGTCCATACACATTGTCAAACTGCCGCAGCGACATGGGGGCCTGATGTAACAGGATTAATGGCAGACCAACCGGATCAGCCGGTGAGACATCCTGATAATGGACTTGGCCAAATGGACCGTTCGCATAGCCCCGGGTAATTGAATAGTCACCTTTAGTTTGAGCTTTCGCCACTTTCGATAATGATGGCACAGCCATAGCTATACCTGCGACCGAGGCTGTTGCCATCAATGTACGGCGCGATAAAGCAATATTATTGGTGGGCATTGAGACTTCCTCTAAATGTTACAATCTTAAGATTATTATAGTCTAAAAAATCAAAACTGGCGAATGTCAGTCACGCCCGGCACGTCTTTGACACGTCCCAGTGTTTGCGGTGAAATTGCGTATCGATCCGGCAAGGCAACTTCAACTTCGTGTCCGTTAGAACGTGCCACCAAAAGAATGCGACCATTGCCCCGGCCATCGGCATCAATAATCTCTTTGATCTCCTCAATCGGCGTACCGTCTTTAAGTTGAATACGAAGATTATCCAGACGGGCGGCAATCGCTTCATCAAGCGGCATCATTTTTGTCGCCATCAAACGGACTTGGCCATCTTCCATTTTGGCATCCAGAGTGATCAGCATAGGTTGGCCGGACTCCATCAGTTCGCGTGAAGCAACCAGAACCTCAGAGAACACAACAGTCTCAAAAGACCCTGTCGCATCGGACATACGCACAAACGCGTACCTGTTTCCGCTCTTGCTGACCCGCTCGCGTTTTTCGGCCATCGTAGCCGCCATGCGCAACGGTTTGCGGCAGTCCTCCGCTGTCAGATCATCCAAATCTCGCGCTGTAATCACGCCTTGGGCCTGAAGCGTTGCCAAATAGGCATCCAGGGGGTGGGCGGATAAAAAGAAACCGAAGGCTTCCCGCTCTTTCTCCAGCCGCTCCATTTGCCGCCAGTCGTCCGTTTGAGGCAATTTCAATGCCGGACGGTCGGCTTCACCGCCGAACAGAGCATGCTGGTCAGAATTCCGGGCCTCTGATCCAGCTTGCACATGCCGCAGAATGCTCTCAGCCCCGGCCATCATCTCGGCCCGATTGTCGTGCAGGCTATCAAGGGCTCCGGCCCTGACCAGGTTTTCAATCAGGCGTTTGTTGATTAATCCTGTGTCGAGACGCCCCGCGAAATCGTTTAAGTCTTTGAACACTCCGCCTTGGTTGCGGGTTCTGACCATGCCTTCCATCGCACCAGACCCAACATTCTTAATCGCAGCCAAGGCGTAACGAACAGCCCACGTGTCATCGGATTTTTTCTCGACCGTAAAGCCGACACCGGAGTAATTAACATCAGGTGGCAGTAAGTCGATGCCCAGCCGCTTGAGTTCAGACTTAAACCCTTCCAGCTTATCCGTATTCTGCATATCGAGCGACATGGTCGCCGCCATAAACTCAACCGGATAGTTCGCCTTTAAATATCCTGTCTGGTACGCCACCAAAGCATACGCCGCCGCATGCGACTTGTTAAAACCGTAGCCCGCAAATTTTGCGATGGTATCAAAAACATCCGAGGCCTGTTCGGCAGTTGTGTCTCGTTCCGTCGCCCCTTTTACGAACTGCTCGCGCTGGGCATCCATCTCCGCCTGGATTTTCTTACCCATAGCACGGCGCAGAAGGTCGGCACTTCCCAAGGAATATCCGGCCATTTCCTGGGCCGCCTGCATCACCTGCTCTTGGTAGATCATGATGCCGTAGGTTTCTTTAAGGATCGGCTCCAACACAGGGTGCATGTAAGAGATCTCTTCGCGGTCATTCTTACGGTCAATAAAACTAGGAATGTTATCCATCGGTCCTGGGCGATACAGAGCCACAACGGCGATAATATCTTCAAACACATCCGGCTTCAGTTTGCGCAATACATCGCGCATACCGGTACTTTCCAATTGAAACACGCCACTCGTATCGCCGCGCGATAACATTTCAAAGGTTGCTGTATCGTCCAGAGGAATAGTCGCTAAATCCAGCTTAATGTCACGATTGGCCAGAAGCTTCACAGCCGTATCCAACACCGTCAGTGTTTTCAGGCCAAGGAAATCAAACTTCACCAAACCCGCCTGCTCAACCCATTTCATGTTGAACTGGGTCACGGGCATGTCCGAATGCGGATCACGGTATAACGCAACCAGTTCAGCCAAAGGCCGGTCGCCAATAACAACGCCGGCCGCGTGGGTTGACGCGTGGTTGTAAAGCCCTTCAAGCTTGAGCGAGATATCGAACAATTGCGCAACATTTTCGTCGGTATCACGCAAGGCTCTGAGTTCGCTCTCAGACTCAATCGCTTGTTGTAGGGTCACAGGACTCGCCGGATTATTCGGTACCATCTTGCAGATCTTGTCCACATAACCAAGTGGCATCTCCAGAACCCGCCCCACGTTTCTTAACGCTGCGCGCGCTTGTAGTTTTCCAAACGTGATAATCTGAGCAACCCGATCTTCACCGTACTCGCGCTGAACATATTTGATCACTTCTTCGCGACGATCCTGACAAAAGTCGATATCGAAGTCAGGCATCGACACGCGCTCTGGGTTGAGAAAGCGTTCAAACAGTAAATCAAAGCGCAACGGGTCCAGGTCGGTAATCAAGAGCGCCCACGCAACAACAGAACCGGCGCCAGACCCACGACCCGGGCCGACGGGAATACCTTGATCCTTGGCCCATTGAATAAAGTCCGCAACAATCAGGAAGTATCCGGGGAATCCCATGCTGACGATGACACCCAGTTCGTATTCCAAGCGTTCCCGATACGGCTTGGCAACTTCCTGTTTCTCAGCCCCACTCATTTCCGCAGTAAAAACGTGCTTTTCCAGGCGGCCTTCCAGGCCCTGCAGAGACAGGTCACGCAAGGCCTCTTCTTCTGTCCGATTCCCAGCTTTTGGCGAACGTGGCAATATCGGGTCTCGACGCTCCACCATGACCGAACAACGCTGGGCAATGACCAGCGTATTTTCCACCGCTTCCGGCAGATCCTCAAAGAGTTCGACCATCTCCTCGGCTGACTTAAAGTAATGCTGAGGTGTCAACCGCTTGCGGTCTGCAATTGAGATGTAAGACTTCGCGGCAATACACATCAACGCATCATGAGCCCGATACATGCTGGCGTCGGCGAACGCAGGTTCGTTGGTCGCGACCAAAGGAATATCGTGCGCAAACGCAAGGTCAATCAAAGACGGCTCAATGCGGTCTTCTTCCGGCAAACCATGACGCTGAATTTCCACATACAGCCGGTCTGGAAAAGTCTTGGCAAGATCAAGCAAAGCAGCCTCTGCCTTGGCGAACTGACCCTCAACAAGGTGCCGCCCAACAGCGCCCTGCACCCCGCCTGTCAACACAATAAGGCCGCCAGCATGAAGTTTGATATCGGCCATCGACACATGTGGTGTTTCACCAGGCGGTGTCTCTAAAAACGACTGGCTGACCAGCTTCAGCAGGTTGGAATAACCTTCCTCCGTCTGACACAGCACAACCAGTTGATCTGGCTCCGGCACGCGTGGCCCCGAACCCGCCTTACCTTCCTCGATGGCACGCTCAACCGAAAGCTGGCATCCAACAATTGGTTGAACCCCCTTGTCTGCACAAGAAACTGAAAATTCCAGGGCACCGAACAGGTTTCGGGTATCTGTCAGGGCCACGGCTGGCATGCGGTTTTTAACGCATAACTCAACGAGTTGGGGAATCTTAATGGCCCCCTCAGCGAGGGAAAACGCTGAGTGTGTTCTGAGGTGCACGAAAGGAGCATGATCAGTCGTCGTCATACTCCTATTCATTCCATTGTTGGCCATCCACGACCAGCACTCAGAACATGTTATCCACAGAAAAGTGGATATACCTCTGCATAACTTTAGGGATAAGGATTCCGGCGGGCGACATCGGCTTGCACTTCAACCTTACCCGCCTTTTCAAAAGTCAAAATTAAATCAATGACTTCGCCCTCTTTCAGGCCTGATTTAATGCCGCTCAGCATCAGATGATCTTTGCCAGCTTCTAAGGCGACGCTCTCACCGGCCGGAATGTCGACAGCCTCAACCGGTCGCATCCGCATGATACCGCCCTCTCCCATCAGCGTGGTGTGAACTTCGGTCTTGGCGGCCACCGGCGCGGCCACACCAATCAGGCGGTCAGACTGGCTGCCTTGATTTTCTATGGTCAAATAACCCGCCGTCACATTGGCTTGCCCAATGGTCGCCCGGACCCAGGCATTGGAAATATCGATTTCAGAGGCAAAAGCTGAGAATGGCGTGAGAATCAAGCAGGCCAAAAAAGCTATAGCTTTAATATTTCTATCCATGCTCAAGACATAAGAAAAACCGGTCGAGATAACAACCGGCTTTTCTCAATTGTGAGATACAATAAACTAACTTCGATGTGACGCTATTTCTTCGGCGGATAGCGCAGACTTGGGATTAGCTGGCGCGCGCGCAGCCAACACTGCCGCAATAGCAATGGCAACCAGCACCAAGGTCATTTCAAGCGCAAACTCCGTCGGCTTTTCCCAGAATTCCGTATACAGATGCCAGCGCCCAGCCAACTCCACCGAATTCCAACAAATAATAGCCGTTGGAATACCATACCGGATCGCGGTCGGAACCCGCCAAAACTTAATCAGCCGCTGGAATAAGTATACGCCCCAGATGGTGTTTAAGAAGAAGATGCCATAGGTGACGGGGTGACGGTCCCCGAGAATGTTCTCATCATAAATAAACAACAACATGAGATAGAAAAACCAGATGACGTAAATCGTCTCCAGCGCCGTAATAGCGGCAAAGTTGCGCTCATATTTTGGCGTTGGTTTGGCCACCCGCAGGCCTGCGTTGCGCTGAAGCCACAAAAACATATTACACTTTGTGT
>CAYGSZ010000107.1:0-8391 GCA_964352705.1 uncultured Rhodobacterales bacterium | reverse complement strand
AGACCGTGACCAAGATGCCAAGGGGTTAGACTCTGGCCCGGTGCAAGAGAAGGTCATGGATGAGGAAATCCCGGCTGAAGTTTAGGAGCCGTGTTAGGCTAAAAGATTACAAAAGGCGGGCTTTAGTGGCCCGCCTTTTTTGTTGTAATCGCAATATATCAATATCTTAAGTTCGATCCTGAACAGCAGTCTGCTATCACTATGTCACGCGAACAAAGGAGAAATAACGTGATCGCAATGAGGTCGGTGGTTGTTCTAGCGGCAGTCTTTGCCGTTTTCATAGGGGCAGATGAAACACCTGCCCAAACAAGCAGCGTTCCAACGTCTCAAGGCGAGATCAAGCTCACATTTGCGCCGGTGGTTAAACGGACTGCACCTGCCGTGGTCAATATTTATACCAGACGTGTTGTTCAACAGCGCGTGCCCAGTCTTTTTAATGACCCATTCTTCAGACGTTTCTTCGGTGATGGCGGCCAACGTTTTGGCATGCCGCAAGAGCGTATTCAAAATTCACTTGGCTCAGGTGTGGTTGTACGTGAAGACGGTATTGTCATTACCAATAATCATGTCATTGCAGACTCAGATGAGATCACGGTCGTCCTGGCTGACCGTCGTGAGTTTGATGCTGAGATTGTCGGAACGGATGAACGCACAGACTTAGCGGTATTGCGTATTAACAACGCGCCAAAAAACCTACCAGCCCTAAAGCTTGGCGATGCCGACGCGTTGGAGGTCGGGGATCTGGTGCTGGCAATTGGAAATCCGTTTGGTGTTGGTCAAACCGTCACCAGTGGCATTGTCTCTGCGGTCGCACGCTCTACCGTCGGTGTGTCTGATTTTCGATCTTTTATTCAAACAGACGCTGCGATTAATCCAGGCAACTCTGGCGGTGCTTTGGTCACCATTAGTGGGGAATTGGTTGGAATCAACACTGCGATTTACTCGCAAGACGGTGGCAGCGTCGGCATCGGTTTTGCCATCCCGACAGCGATGATCCGCGCGGTGTTAGACAGCATTCTTAAAGAGGGTCGAGCTGTTCGTGCGTGGCTGGGGGCAGGCGGCCAGTCTGTTACGTCTGAATTTGCAGAAGCCCTGGGTCTTCAGCGACCACTGGGTGTCATCGTTAACTCCGTCTATGAAGGTGGCCCTGGGGATACTGCGGGCATCAAAGTCGGTGACGTGTTAACGGCGGTAAATGGACGCGAAATTTTAGACGCCGAGAATCTCCGTTATCGTCTCGCCACTTTGGTTGTCGGTGAAGTTGCGGATGTTGAACTATATCGCGATGGCAACAAGCGCACCGTAAAAGTTAATCTGGTGAAGCCGCCCGAGAACCCAGCCCGCGACGAAACAGAGTTATCTGATCAATTGCTTCCCTTTGGCGGTGCGACAGTTGCAAATATTAACCCGGCTTTGGCCGAAGAACTTGGTGTCGAATTGGAAGACGGCGTGATTGTTCTCCGCCTTAAAAGGCGCAGTTTTGCGCGTCAGTCAGGTTTGGCTCCCGGCGACCTCATTCTTAAGATCAATGACGAAGACATTAAAAACGTAAGCGACCTCTCCGCTGTCTTGGCGAAGGGTGGACGGCAATGGGCTTTTTCCATTAAGCGTGGTGGGCGCGTCCTTGAGCGTTCAATCGGGCTGTGACCTCACTGTTTGATGATCAGGAGTCTACGCGCTCTGCACAGCAAGCAAGCCATGCTCAGTTAACAGGGCAACCGCTTGCAGACCGTCTGCGACCCGATGAACTTACAGACGTAGTTGGCCAAGATCATTTGTTGGCCAAAGAGGGACCGATCGGTCGGATGCTCGAGTCCGGGCGAGTGTCGTCCATTCTCCTATGGGGGCCTCCAGGGTGCGGGAAGACGACCATCGCGAAGCTCCTGGCCGGGCGAACAGATATGTATTTTGAACCTCTGTCTGCAGTTTTCTCAGGCGTGGCAGATCTCAAAAAAATATTTGCAGCGGCAAAAGAAAGAGCTTCAAAAGGCCGCGGCACTTTATTATTTGTCGATGAAATCCATCGGTTCAATCGGGCGCAACAGGATGCTTTTTTGCCAGTGGTTGAAAACGGCACCATTACGCTTATTGGTGCGACGACTGAGAACCCATCCTTCGAGTTAAATGCGGCGCTGTTGTCACGGTGTCAGGTGCTGGTGCTACACCGCCTCAGTGACTCTGCTTTGGAAACATTGCTGTGTCGGGCAGAGGAGTCCAAACAGGCTAAACTCCCGCTCAATGAAGAGGCACGTGCGGCGCTCCGTGCTATGGCCGACGGAGATGGTCGGCATATTCTTGCCCTTGCCGACGAGCTTCTGTCTCTTTCGGGTGTAACCGCGCCACTGACCCCTTCTGATCTCGCGGCAACGTTGCAGCGTCGCGCGCCTGTCTATGACAAAGATCGTGAGGGGCATTACAATCTCATCAGCGCCGTTCACAAATCTCTCCGGGGCTCAGACCCCGACGCTGCTTTATATTGGACGTCGCGTATGATTGACGGCGGAGAAGATCCTACGTACATCCTCCGCCGCTTAACCCGCTTCGCCGTCGAGGATATCGGTCTGGCCGATCCTCAGGCTGTTGTGCAGGCGTTATCCGCGTGGGATGTGTATGATAGGTTAGGGTCTCCTGAAGGCGATTTGGCGATTTCTCAGTTGGTGATTTACCTGGCGACGGCGCCCAAATCCAACGCCGCCTATCGCGCCCATAAGCTTGCAAACCAATCCGCTAAAAAAACCGGCTCCCTGATGCCGCCGAAACACATATTGAACGCGCCGACAAAGCTGATGAAGACCTTGGGGTACGGCAAAGATTACGCTTACGATCATGACAGCGACGACGGCTTTTCGGGGCAGAACTATTTTCCTGAGACGATGGACCGGGAAACGTTTTACAGTCCGCCCGAGCGCGGCTTCGAGCGCGAGATCAACAAGCGACTCAACTACTGGAATAAGCTGCGGCGTGAGAAAAACGCGCAAGCTAAGGATGAAACATCATGAACTGGACAGTCATAGCCTCGGTCGCAGCGGGCGGGGCTGTTGGCTCCGCCTTACGCTATCTAACCTCCATCGCTGTGCAACGCGCGTTTGGCACCGGTTTTCCCATCTGGACCCTCAGCGTGAATGTTTTGGGTTCCTTTCTGATGGGCATGCTGGTGTCAGCAATCGCGTTAAAGTGGTCTCTCGGGCAAGTAGGGCAAGCGTTTCTTATGATTGGTGTACTCGGCGGGTTCACAACTTTTTCAGCGTTCTCCTTGGATGTGGTGACTCTCTATGAACGCAATCAAACCTTCGCTGCTGGCGGATATGTGGTCGCGTCGGTGGTGCTGAGTATCGCGGCCTTATTCGCGGGCATGAGTTTAACAAGGATGGTGCTGACATGAGTAGCGTTCATCATCGTATCGTTGCTGCCGATGAAGCTGACCTGAGACTGGATCGGTGGTTTAAGCGGCATTTTCCCGGTCTCACCCATGGCCAACTGGAAAAGATGCTGCGCAAAGGCCAGGTGCGGATCGACGGCGGTCGCGCGAAAGCAAATGTCCGGTTGGAGCCAGGTCAGACGTTACGCATTCCACCAATGCCCGAGGCTTCCGATACGCCGCGCCAGCCAAAGAACGAGGCCTATGCTGATCCCGAACTGGTGCAGACCCTTTTGGATAGCATTCTGTACAAAGATAAAGACGTGCTCGCCATCAACAAGCCGGCCGGTGTGGCGGTTCAGGGCGGCAGCGGTGTATCCATTCATATCGATGGGGCATTGGATGAGTTGAGGTTCGGTGCCAAAGAGCGTCCCAAGCTCGTCCACCGCCTTGATAAAGATACCGCAGGCGTGTTGCTGCTCGGGCGCAGTGCCTCAGCGGCAGCCGAGTTAACTAAAGCGTTTCGTCACCGAGAAGCACAGAAATTGTACTGGGCCGTGGTGATCGGATGCCCCGAGGTGCCCGACGGCCAAATCGAAGCGGCCCTGTCCAAGAGCGGCGGCCCCCAGGATGAACGCATGCATGTCGATGCCGAGCACGGCAAAGCGGCCATCACCGATTTTAAGGTCATCAGCAGTGCGGCGGGTAAAGTGTCATGGCTTGATCTGCGCCCGCGCACCGGGCGAACCCATCAGCTTCGTGTCCACTGCGCCGCCATTGAGACTCCCATTTTAGGCGATGGCAAATACGG
Source organism: uncultured Rhodobacterales bacterium (assembly GCA_964352705.1). Taxonomy (GTDB): domain Bacteria; phylum Pseudomonadota; class Alphaproteobacteria; order Rhodospirillales; family Rhodospirillaceae; genus WLXB01. The sequence continues at coordinate 4,222 of CAYGSZ010000107.1, read as the reverse complement.
CGGACGCACGGCGTTCTTGGCGGACCTGCCTGGCGCAAAGGCGCTGCATTTGTTTGCCCGTGGTATTCGTCTTCCGCGCCGGCAAGGACCCGCGTTGGAGGTTTACGCGCCGCTGCCACCGCAAATAGCAGAAACGTTCAAGTATTTCGGGTTTGAACTCTCCGAAGCCGATAACATTTAAGACTGTTCCTAAATGTCACACTTATCTCTGGTCATTCTCGATCTCGATGGCACCCTGGTTGATAGCCAGCACGTCATTGTCCAGGTCATGACGGTCGCGGCAATTCAAACAGGTTTGCCTGTGCCCTCTGACGCTGCGGTCAAGAACATCATTGGGTTGTCATTGGATCACGCTATTTCTGATCTGTTTCCCACGGCGGAACCGGCAAAGCTGCCGGAGGTCGTCGAGGCCTATCGCACCGAAGCCCTGCGCGTGCGGGCCCTGCCAGATGACCCCGAGATCCTCTTCGCTGGTGCCAGGGATTTCGTGAGCCTGCTCAGAGAGCGCGGCTATTTGCTCGGAATCGCGACCGGTAAAGCGCGGCGCGGTGTTGATCATTTTTGTGAGAAGTACGACATGGTGGGATGGTTTGACACCATTCAAACGCCCGATACCAACCCAGGAAAGCCGCACCCCGGGATGGTCGAGTCGGCGCTTTCTGAAACCGGCACCTCAATAACGCGCGCGGTGATGGTTGGCGATACAACTTTTGATATAGAAATGGCCCGGAATGCTGGGGTTTTTGCCATCGGTGTCGGCTGGGGCAATCATCCGATCCCCGCCCTTGAGCAAGCCGGTGCAGACCATATAGTACAGAGTATGAAAGACCTGCCGCAGGTCATTTCACAAGTATTAGGGTAGGGGAACGCAAGATGAAACGTATTGTACTCATTGTGGGCGGCGTCTTTGTCGTTGTTGTCGCTGGCATCTTCATTGTCTTGGCGACTCTCGATATCAATCAGTACAAGGGGTTGATACAGGAGCAAGTGACGGCGGCGACAGGTCGCAGCTTCACCATCGATGGTGATCTTGAGCTTGCCCTGTCTCTGAACCCGGCGATCCAGCTGAACGGCGTGCGGTTCCAAAATGCGGAGTGGGGATCTCGCCCGGATATGGCCGTCATCGAGCGCATTGAGGCCTCGGTTCCTCTCATACCGCTGCTCTCTGGTAATATCGAAGTCACCCGCCTCGCGCTTATCAAGCCGGACATTTTGTTGGAGCGCAATGCAGACGGTCGCGCCAACTGGGAATTCAGCAGTTCAGAAACAGCCGCTGGTGCGGAAGCCGATACAACCGCACTCGCCATTTCAGCCATTGAGATTGATGACGGCGTCTTCGTTTTTAATGACACTCAAGCGAAGTCTAAAGTCAGCGCCGACCTGGAAAAGCTGCGGGCTAAAATCTCCGGCGACTTGCTCGCACCAACCATCGAGGCGATTGACCTTGATAATCTGAATGCCAGTGTCGCGTCTGGTGATGCAGAAGCGACATCCGTTGTCGTGACGTCCTTAACCGTTGGTGCAAACTCAAATGGGGCTGACCTGTCACTTGAAGCAACCGCAGCAGGACAAAGTATAAAGGCTGACGGAACCATCGGCCCGCTTGGTCGCTTGATTGCAATGGATGGTGCGTTTCCGGCCAAGCTGGCTCTTGCGCTGGGCGAGTTCGATTTCAACACAGACATCAACGTCGATTTGTCAGCGGCCCGGCCTAAAATCTCAGGGTCAGTCACGGCAGACACGATTGATCTTACAAAGCTGCCGCCCACCGAAGATGCCGCTACGGCCAAGTTGTTCCCGTCTGATCCCATCCCCATGGACGGGCTCAAAGCCGTGGATGCCGATTTGGACGTACAAATCGCTCGCCTCATCCTGCAGAAATCGCTGGCCCTGACCAATGTAAAAACGAAAATCAAACTGGTCGATGGTCGCTTGGAGCAAAGCCAAACCGCTGAGATTGCCGGCGGCACAATGGAGTCAGACATTCAGTTCTCCGCGCCGTCCGGTGCCGTGACAATCAGTGCCAATGGTAGGGGAATTTCTGCCGAACGCATTGCCAAAGACTTAGAGGCGACCGATATCATTACCAACGGCGCACTGGATTACGACGTATCATTGAAGGGGCAGGGGCAAAGCGTTGCGGCCATCATGGCAAGCCTTAATGGATCAATTGTTGGCGGTATGGGGCAAGCCCGCATTCGTAACGATGCCATAAATATGGCCGGGGCTGACTTTATCTCTCAATTGATTTCAAATATTAATCCGTTTATGGCCCAGGAAGAATTCACAGTCGCTCAATGTGCCGTGGTTAATTTGCAGGTCCAAGACGGAATAGCACGCACAGATAAAGGCATTGCCTTTGTGTCAGACCGGATTGAAGTCACTTCTTCGGGCAACATTAATCTGGCTCAAGAAAAAATAGACCTCAACATTCGGCCAAAGGCCAAAGAAGGTCTTGGCGTTGGCATGGGCAAGCTCACACAAGTTGTGAAAATCAGCGGCCCTCTCTCAAAGCCCGGCATCGGTTTTGATGCGGCGGGCGCTGTCAGATCTCTGGGGTCCATAGCGGGCGCTTTTGCGACTGGTGGGGCCTCTTTGCTGGCTGAAGGCGCTCTGGAAAGAGGGCAAAGCGCCGGCGATGCCTGCCAGACGGCACGGACGTGGCACCTTGCTGGGAACTGAGCAGCACCCGGTTAGACTGCCAAAACAAGAAACCCGTCGGAAACGAGTCTACAAGACGGTTGCTGTCGCTGAGGATGATGAGGGCTATTGCCTGCATCTTGATGGTCGTGTGCTTCACTCCCCATTGCGGGCAAAACTCGTCACACCATTTAAATCTTTAGCCGAGGCGGTTGTGTCTGAATGGGACGCGCAGGCGGAGTATATCGACCCGGCCACCATGCCGTTAACAAAACTACTGAACACCTGCATTGATCGCGTGTCTTCCAACCCAGAACAAATCGTCGATGGCTTGCTTCAGTATCTAGACACAGATCTTCTGTGTTACCGGGCAGCCGGGCCAGAGACTCTGGTCGAGCGGCAGTCTAAAGTTTGGCAACCTGTGTTGGATTGGTTGTCAGCGACTCACAGTATTGCGCTACCAGTCGCAACGGGCATTGTGCCGGTCTCACATCCCCCAGACATTAAAACGCGGATGCGCGCAGTGCTGTTGTCTTTTGAGCCTCCCATGTTAACCGCTGTACAGGGCGTCGCCGCTCTCACCTCGTCTTTGACTCTGGCGTTGGCCATGGTCGCCGGACGCCTTTCAGGTGCAGAAGTTTCTGCCGCTGCCAATTTAGACGAGTTCTGGCAAATGGAACGCTGGGGAGAGGATAAAGAGTCACGTGACCGGCTCAACCGCTTGCAGTCGGACGTTATTTCAGTCGAGCGCTTTTTGCAGTTGCAGCGTTAGGCGTTAGCTCTCGGGATCTTTTTCTGACTCTTTTTCTGCGGGTTCACCCGGCGCCTCAATTGTATGCTTCATGATCACCGGCACCAGCGCAAAGCTGAAAAGCAAAGTAATCGGCATGACGCCAAACAGCTTGAATGAGACCCACGTATCCGTTGACACGGTCCGCCACACCACTTCGTTTAAAATCGCCAGAAACACAAAAAAGCCGGTCCAGGCTTTTGTCATGATGAGCCAACCCTCATCCGTCATGTTCAAAGCAGAGTCTAAAACGGTTTTGAGAAACAAACGCCCTGTCAACAGGCCAAAGGCGAGGATGGCAGCGAACAGCAAGTTAACAATAGTCGGCTTGACCTTGATAAAGGTTTCATCTTGAAGCCACAGGGTTAAGCCTCCAAAAACCAGCACAAACACCGCCGTCACCAGCGGCATCGTCGGGATCGTCTTATTCAGGCTGTATGACACGCCGAGGGCAAACACGATGGCGACCATAAACGCCAGGGTGGCGTTGAAAATGCCGAATTGCGCGTTGGTGATAAAGAAGACGACCAAAGGGCCGATTTCTAAAACGAGTTTCAGAATTGGGTTCATAGTGAGGTGTATACGGAGGGTTGGGCGGTTTTGTCCACGTATCTCCGCCTATCTCAGTGCTTTTTCCTGGTAACCTGCACTAACTCCTCAATAACGCTCACATTTTTTCGTTTCCCAAGGCGTCCATTATGCTATCCCCTATAGTGTCAAGAAACCGTAATCAGCCACTTCAGAGCTGATGACCGGCAGAGGGGACCAAATGACTGAAATAATCCAGAAACT
>CAYGSZ010000106.1:2546-8607 GCA_964352705.1 uncultured Rhodobacterales bacterium | reverse complement strand
CCACCAACCCGCGCCTGATCCGGCCCGGCAAGCCTGAACTCAACCTGGCGCTCAAGCAACAGAGCCGCCTGATCTAAGAGGTCAACACTCACCAGTCTATCGGCAAGTTTACGGATCATCTCATCGCCACGATTGCCTGGTGGTAAGAGATCACTGAATTCGTCAAACAGGGCGATGGCCGTAATGGGGGATAAGTCGTCAGCCTCGCCATTGAGAAACAGCTCTTCAAAAACCTCATTCATGCGGGCCGCCACTTGTTCAACACCCGGGTCATCCCGGAAGTAAGACGCTGCCAGTTTCAATGTGCGTAAGGCCTCGCCGTAGTTATCCTGTTCGATATACAGGTCGGTCAAGCGCTTGAGGATGCTCAGTTCAATGTCGTCACCGCGCCAGCGATAGCGAAGTTTCTCAAGATTTTCGATCAGTTGAGGCGTTGTGATTTCGCCGAGTTGGCGCTCTAGCTCATAGCGCTCTTTCGAGGCTAAGGTTTGGTAAAGCCTGCTCTTACTTTCTTCTGCAACTTTGAAACTCTCCAGAGCGACCTGCAACTCACCAATTTTAGCGTTTAATTTGCCATCGAGATAGGCAATCGCCGCAAGCTCATTCGGTCTTGGGTTTTGGCGGCGAATCATATCTAAAAAGCCCTGCGCTCCAAAATCATCACCCGCATCAATGGCTGCTTCAGCCGCCATCAAAGCCAGAGGAATCTTGATGCGCCGGGGATAACTTTCAATGATCGAGCCCGTCTTGATGATGGTTTCCGCTTCAAGTGTGGGATCTCCAATCTGGGCGCGCGCAATCGATGTCCAGAACCGCGTATCGTCTTCGTTGGCTAGGGAGTAGTGATTGAAGTCTGCAATCGCTTCCTCGTAACGCCGCATCATCAAATTTGTCGCGCCGCGCAAGGCCCGATAAGGGCCAGTGCCGGTAATATCAGGGTCCTTGTCCGACATGATTCTGAGTATAGCGAGCGCCTCAGGGAAAAAACCGTTTACAAACTGGTATCGCGCCAGCCTGTACCGGGCTTCTTCACGCACCTCTTCGCGCTCATCCCCCAGCACAAATTGAAGCGCCTGTTTATTACGGTTGTAGTTCGCAGCATCACCAATTTGCCAATCACCAAGGTTGAGTATGCGCTGCATTTGTTCCGCTGACTCAAAGGGGATCATGACTTCGCCGCCGGCGAGGGATTGTTGCGAAACAGCCATGCCGCCATCAATGTCGATGTCGATCCCAATACGAGAGGCCTGAGCACGCACGCCATCTGTTTTCGGAATAACAATCACGCCCTGGGCCGTCGCTGGCATATCAATGTCCGGATAGCTGCGATCTGGAAAAATTCCATACCCCAGGGGAATAACTGGTATAGCGAGAAAGAAATCCCCTATTTCAGGGTCTTCAATGGCGATGGTTCGGCCCGCTTCGGTGATTGGCAAGAACAAGTTGGGATCAGTCCGCTCAAACTGGGGCTGCACTTCGATGGTCCGCGTTGGTCTTAAAGGCGACGCTCTAAAGTCGATAATCCAGGCCAGGCCTTCACGCCGCACAAACGGGTTCACACCCGGCTGGGTCACCATGCGTAAAATCGTATTATTGCGATAAGGAAGCTGCTCGACAAACGTGATGTAGGGCGCCCCCGCGCGCGTTAAGGCGTCCACATCAAGTTGCTGATAGCGATCAAAGATAGCCCACAAAAACCCTGACCGGCGGAAGATCGCCGCCGCGGCGGGTTCTGTCCACGGTATAACCAAACTGACATCTCTAGGTCCTGCTCCGACAGGTGCCATGTCTTCCCTAGCAGCGGTCGAACGCATCGCCGGAGCGCCAGCAGCAGTTGCATCGTTCGCGGCCTGGACTGCCGGTCTCGCCGTTCGTTGTGACGTGCCGCCGGTGTATTGCGGCTTCACAGGAGGCGGCACAGGGATGCGGAGTTCCCCCAGCAATGCCAGAGGTATATTGCCAGAAGGACGGATAGCGCGCGCCGGAGTTGGGGCAGGCTCCGCCGACTGACTGGGACTCGGTGGCCGCGATACGGCTGCTGGACTTGGGGCCTGAGCCTGTGTCGTTTGAGTTAAAGGCGCATTGGCAACAGCACCGGACGACAGCAGGTCTACAACGATACTGTTACCATTGACGAAGTGGCGAATTTCCTGGTCTGCCGGCATTGGCAAATTGACGTTGGTCGCCCTATTGGAAACCGACAGAGTTGCAGCCCGGAGTTCTACCGGAAGGCCTCGACGCAAAGCCTCAATCGTCAATGAAGACGGCCTTTGGATAACCACAGAAGCCCGATCACCATCGCGTTGCACCGCATAAGGCACTGCCGTGGGCAGATCAAAAACAATCCGCGTATAATCCGGATGGCGACCGGTTCGCACGCTGATAGAGACAGGCCCAGCAGGTTGCACCTGAGTCTGAGGGTTCATTATAGAAGGAGGCGAAGCCCCTGTAGCAGGCTGAACAGTCGCTGGTGTTGCAATTGAAGACGACACAACAGGCGTCGGCGACACAGGTGCGGCTCCGAATAAATCGATAACGACCGCTGTCCCGACGACCAGAGACCTCATTTGGAAAGTGTTCGTCAGTGGAAAGGAGGCCGTCAGACGATCTGGACTGATCCGCCCAGAATTTAAATACCCCGGCAAAGCGGCGGCGGCGGCACTGACATCGCCGGTGATGGGACGGTCAAACTGCAAGACCAACTGGCCACCAATCACGCTGGCGGAGTACCGAACCGGTGTCGGCCAATCAAAGACTATTCTGCCATATCCGTCTCGCTCGACCACGCGCATTGGCGCAGACAATACAGATTGCCCCATAGCGATCAGCAGCGCGACGGCGCAAGCCATCCGCAGACACGATCTCGATAGGGGTCTAATCTTGGTCATAACTTTAGTCTACACCCCTGAGACGTAAGGAAAAATCACTATATCGACCCTGTCTGCAGCCTCGGCCAAGGCGTTACGCGCCGCCGCGGGCAAATTTTGAGATCGAATTTTAAAATCAAGATCTGCACGACCAAAAACCCTCATCTCTCCTTGATAGCCGGATTGGCTTAAAACGTCTGAAACACGCACCGCGCGGGCTAAGGATAGCTCCCAAGTGGTCAGGAAGGGAGTGCTGTTAAAACCTTCAGGTCCAACATGCCCCGTCACAGCAACTTCATTTTCTAAAGCACTTAACAAACCTGCCAGATCGAACAAGGCGGCACGGGCTTGTTCTCCAATATCCGCCGACCCAGCCTCGAACAGCAGCGAACCAGGGAGTGAAAGAACCAGATACTCTTCCGTCAAACGCGTTGAAACACGACCAAAACGGGCATCTTTTGATAGCGCATCTGACACAACGGCCTTCAAGAACCCGAGGTCTGAAGCCGGAGGAAAATCCTGTTGTGGAATGGTGAAGTTGGTCGTTGGCGACTGAGTCTCATCGCGCAACGGGTCCGATAACGATAAACCCGTTGATCGTGAGAGGGCACCGTATCTTCCCAAATCAATGTCCGACATGGCGAACAAAAGGATGAAGAATGTCAGAAGCAGAAGAACCAGATCACTGAACGTGAGCAACCAGGCAACCGATGAACGGTCCCTTTTAGACTCTCCAAATTCTACGGCGAGCCCCATATCATGCTGAAGGGAGGTTAAATCTGACGTGCGTAATGTGCTGAAAGTCATGGCGCACCTGCACCAGACGCGTTTGGTCCAACAGTGCGGCCTGCCCGCTCTTCAATGGCGAAAAAGATCAGTGTGAAAGTGCTACTGTCGCCTTGATCAAGACCAATAGACAAAGATTGAGGGGGCATTCCGCGCGCGTCCAAGGCGCGGGCAATGTTTCCAACGCGGGCAATATCCGTCGTCATATTTATCGGCAGTGTGTCACCGTCTTGCGTCGGCACTCGGGCGACAACGGACAGTTCATAAGCCGCCCCCAATGGCGGCGAACTTACGGTAGCAACGATGCGATCCAGCATTGGCAGAGGATTGCGAACTACCACACTGTCACCTTCAAAGAAGACTTGCGATGGCACATCGACTTCCATTCGTGTTCCGGTAATTGCGACCCTGATATTTGCCAATGGAATTGCAGATTCAAAAATATCTGTGACCGCATCCTGAAAACGCCGGGCTTGAAACTCTTGACCGGTTGTACCGCCCAGATCTTGTTGGGTACCCGGCCCGGCAATCTGTGCAAAAGCATCAAGCACGCTGTTGATGACAGCGTCGCGGCGACCAGTATCAAAGGTCGAGAAACTGTTCAGGACAATAAAGAAAGCAAATAAGAGCAAGTACAAAGAGAGAAACAGCCATAGGGTTTGGTCACCGCGGCGGGGCGCAGCAGCGATTGGTATGGAAAATGGGGTTCCAAGTTTGCCTCGGACAGCCATTTCTGCTTTGCCTCTTTCCCCACGAGCCCAACAGCGAACCCGTTAATCGCAGCCGAAATGTTTTTTGATCTCAGAGACCAAGGTTGGCGCCGCAAACGGCTTAACCAAGAACCCTGAGACACCGGCAGCTTCGGCGACTGCCTGTTTCGCTTCAGTGGGTTCGGCCGTCATCAGAACAAAAACAGACTGTGAATGCTGAGGATCAGCACGCACTGCTTTCAACAGTTCCAACCCTGTCATCGGATCCATATTCCAATCCGACACAATCAGGTCATACCCACCTGCAGCCGCTATTCGATCAAGGGCTTCTGGACCTGATGACACTTCATCAACAGGGCCGAAATCCTGTTTGCGGAGAAGGTTGGCAACGGACCGGCGCATAACATCCAGGTCATCAACCACAAGGGCGGACCTGCGTTTTGCAGACGTCGTCACGGCCTTCCCTTATCTGATCGAAACAGACGGACCGCAGATTTGATGTTAGGAGCCATTGGTTAGCGACCGGTTAATTTACAGGATCGCGATTTTGAGAATTTTCTTTTAAATTCCGCATGTTACGCCGTTTGATCTACTTGGGACGCAAGAGCGCTTGTTAGCCCTGGGGGTCGTCATTGATACCAGGGATGATTTTACGCATAGAAAGGGCTTCGGTCACCGCCGTGGCTTTCATCGCATCCATATCCGCAAGAATGGGAGCCACTTTGTTCTCTTTCATGCCTTCAACAACCGTCAGCAAGATGGGCATATCCAGATCATTGAAAATCCGTGCAGCATCCTTGGGCTTCATGGCACCATAAATACGCACGAGTTGTTCAATTTTGGCTTTCTGCTGACCATCAGCTTCAGCCACCAAATCTGACAACGTTTGCTCAAGCTGCTGGAGCTCTGCGATCTTGCCATCAATACGCGCCTCAGCGGCCTTTAGCATAGCCTCACGGGCTTTATTCTCTTGCGCTTGGGCTTCAATGACCTTCCTGCGCTCAGACAAACGTTGCAAGAGTTCCAGTTCGGATTGCGTAAAAGTCTGTGGATCCGTGCTGAATTCAGCATCGTTTTGATTTGAAGAATCTAAAACGTCGACATTATCTTCAGGATTAACAGCCGGGTCTGCCCCAGCAGTGCCAGCCATCCCCGGAGCCGTATTGGTCTCGGCCTGGGCAAGTTGAGCCGGTGCGGTAGCGGCAGCTGCATCCTCAACGCGCGCTCCAGCCCCTTCCTGAGCAAAAGCACCAGGCTGAGAAACATCGACGGAGGCCATAAGAGTCTGGACATCATTGACAACCACAGTCACGCGAAAGCCCAGTACAAAAACCGCAACCAAAATAAGGAGCGGCAAAACCCGAACAATCGGGCCACGCCGCCGCACTTTCTTCTTTGCAGCACTACGGGGTTTTTGTCCCGTAGGGGCTCCGCTCTTAGGCTGACTGGGCCTGGGATGACGTTTGGTTGTGCTCATAAGATGTTACGATACCACAGAAACTGGGTTTTATCAGCGTGCTGATTGTAGGGCTTTAAGAAGCTCACGCTCGGCTTCTGAGCGCTCGTCTTCGGCTGGCATAGCTTCAGCAAGAGGGCGCGGCGCGCCAAAAACGGGGCCAGGTTCGCGTTGTCCGTTCACTTTAGCCTCAGCTCTTGCAGCACCAATGGCCGCGCGCAAATCTAGCTCGCCATCATCAT
>CAYGSZ010000106.1:0-2446 GCA_964352705.1 uncultured Rhodobacterales bacterium | reverse complement strand
GGCAGCCATTGCAGCCCCTGCCAGAGTTCGCGCATTTACACCTGGGTCACCCTGAACAGCACGCGGGAGGGCCGGACGAGGTGAGGCAGGGCGAATTGGAGTTGGCGCTGCCGGAACTGCCTGAGGCGCATCCACCACGCGCGTTGTTCTGACAGCACCTTCTAAACGATCAGCGGTTTCTTCGGCACGCTCGACCATAAAGGCAAGATCATCGCGCAGGGCATGCGCCTTTTCAACACGTTCCTGGAGGGCATTGTTGGCGTCGAGTGTCGCTTTTTTGAGTTTTGGAATACCCGCTTCGGCCCGCATGGTCGCTTCATTAAAGCTGCTGACGACTTTTGCCAGCTCATCACGTGAATTTCTAAGCGCGCTCAATCTACGATTCAGGATCACCGCATATACGATGGTCGGCACCAGCAAAGAAATGATGGCCAAGTCCATAATCGTATCGAAAGGGATGTCCATCATTTGTCAGCCTCACACCAGTTTGGCAGCGAATGTTGCGCCACTTTAACCTGCTTTTTGAACTGTGCAGGCCAAAAGATATCTAATCACCTGCAAAATATAGGTCAAAGCCCATAACAAAGAGTTAAACCCTTCGGATATTGAAACGTTGCTAAGACCCTGTTTTTACTCGACTTAAGTCTGGGCGACGGCCTTTTTCTTTTTGTGATCGACACGAATGGCGATGTTATTACCCCGACGGCCCATCCGGCCCTCAAACATTGGAACATCCCCACAGCGCAATTCAACTGCTGAATTGGGCTCGGTATTGAGCATAAGACGAGAGCCAACTTGCAGATCCAGGACCTTTTTCAAAGACATCGTTTGAGTGTCCAGGACGGCCTCGAGCCCAACTTCTGTAAACCACATTTCCTCGGCAAGGTGGGTTTCCCAGATGGAGTCACGGCCAAATTTTTCGCCCATAAACATCTGGAGCAGAAGTTCGCGCACCGGCTCTAAAGTGGCAAATGGGATTAGGATTTCAAGGCGCCCCCCGCGGTCTTCCATGTCGATACGAAGGCGTGCCACAATCGCCGCATTAGAAGGCTGGGAAATTGTTGCAAATCTTGGGTTTGTCTCAAGACGATCAAAACGGAACGTCACCGGGGACAATGGATCAAAGGCGGCTGATAAATCAGCCAAAACCACATGAATCATGCGTTCGACCAGGGTCCGTTCAATTGTGGTGTACGGACGACCCTCAACACGCATAGCCGCAGTGCCGCGACGACCACCAAGCAACACATCAACGATGGAGTAGATCATCGATGAATCCACGGTCATCAGGCCGTAATTATCCCACTCTTCTGCCTTGAAAACCGTCAACATGGCGGGCAGCGGAATAGAGTTCAGGTAATCGCCGAACCGCTGAGAGAGAATATCATCCAACGAGACTTCAACGTTGTCGGAGGTAAAATTACGCAGAGAGGTCGTCATCATGCGGACGAGGCGGTCGAACACCACCTCAAGCATGGGCAGACGTTCATAGGAAACCAGCGCTGAATTCAGTATGGCCTGAATACCAGCCCGGTCCATGCCCTCGTCTGAGGCTTCATCAAACCCTAAAAGACTGTCGATTTCGTCCTGATTGAGAACGCGGGTCGACTCACGGCCACCCATAGAGGCCATATCATCGCTATCATCATCGCCGCCGAGCATAGCCTCCCATTCGGCGGCCATGGAGTCAGCTTCATCTCCATCACCATCATCCCCGCCGTCAGACGCCATGGCTTCCCATTCGGCCATAAGGTCTTCGTCGTCTTCTCCGGGCGTTTCATCTTCGCTGGGTGGAACCATTATCGTTTTTCCGCTAAAGCGCTGTTTTTATTGATATTATTGTACGATCATTTCTTTAAAAAGCACATCATTAACCCGCGCCGGCTGAACAGCAGAATTGACCCTGTTCAACAGTTCCTCGCGTAATCGATACATGCCGGCAGCACCCTGTAAGTCTTCCATACGCAATTCGCGCAGATAGACCTGAAAATTATCTACGATCCGGGGCAACACCATTTCAATGGTCGTAATATCATTCTCATTCGCAAGCTCAAGGCTAACGCGCATCTTCAGGAAGTTACGGGTACGGCCAGGCGTATTCAGATTAACCAGCATTTCCGGTAGGTCATAAAAAATCGCCGAGCCAACCGGTGCGCCGCCTGCACCCAGACCACCACCAGCATCACCAGACATTTCGCCGTCCGATATTTCTTCGGTAGCAGCAGGTTCTTCACCGCCGAGCATTGCCAGTAAAGGGTCTGCTAAGCCAGAGAAATACGCACCAGCAGCTCCACCGATCACCAGCAGAAGCGGCAATACGACAAGAAGGATGAGACGCTTTTTCCCGCCACCTTCGTCATAGCCGCCGGAATCGAAATCTACGTCGTCATCAAAATCTTCATCAAGATCTTCAGACATCCCACATTCTCCCTTAGCCCAACGGCTT
>CAYGSZ010000105.1:0-8727 GCA_964352705.1 uncultured Rhodobacterales bacterium | reverse complement strand
AAACAGTAGACATTCGGGACTTTGCGAGCGATAAACACCGCTCTGTCGATGACACTCCGTTTGGGGGTGGTGCCGGCATGGTGATGCGGCCAGATGTGATTGATGCCGCGCTTCAACAGGCTCACACCGATGGCCAGCCATTGATTTACTTTACCCCGCGCGGGCATCTGTTCGATCAGACGATGGCGCGGACTTTGGCAGCGGCAGAAGGTGTCACGTTGTTGTGTGGACGCTATGAAGGCGTTGACCAGCGTGTTTTGGAAGCCTGGGACATGACAGAGGTCAGCGTTGGTGACTTCGTCCTGTCTGGCGGTGAAGCGGCGGCGATTACAGTTCTCGACGCGGTTGTCCGCCTGTTACCGGGCGTGATGGGCAGCGCAGACTCGCTGGACGAAGAGAGTTTTGAACAGGGGTTGTTAGAATATCCCCATTATACGCGGCCAGAAGACTGGAACGGCCGCACGGTGCCCGAGGTCTTACGCTCCGGTCATCATAAAAATATACAAACCTGGCGGCGGGACCAGGCAGAAATCATAACCCGCACTCGACGGCCTGATCTATGGGATCAGTACGTCGCCGCAGGGCCGAACAAGAAAGGTTATAACCAATGAATATTATCCAACAATTAGAGCAAGAACAGATTGCTCAGTTAACGGCAGGCAAAAACATTCCTAACTTCACACCGGGCGATACCGTCCGCGTGCACGTGAAAGTTAAGGAAGGTCAGCGCGAGCGCGTTCAGGCTTATGAGGGCGTTTGTATTGCGCGCAAGAACGCTGGAATTAACTCGGCGTTTACAGTCCGGAAAATTTCTTTCGGCGAAGGCGTAGAACGCGTATTCCCGCTTTACGGTCCGATCATTGATCACATCGAGCTGGTCCGTCATGGCCGGGTCCGTCGTGCCAAGCTGTATTACTTGCGCAGCCGTCGCGGCAAGTCTGCTCGTATCGCAGAAGATACAGCAGCCGTCCTTAAAGAGCGTGAAGCAAATAAAGCCGCCAAAGCTGCCAAAGCTTCTGAAGGCTAAGCTAAACTAGCTTTGCGAACGCTGGTTATTTTGAGGAGGCCTTGTGATGTCTCAGCCGAGAACGCTTTACGATAAGCTGTGGGAGAGCCACGTCGTTCACCAAGACCCGGATGGCGCGGCTCTCATATACATTGACCTGCATCTGACTCACGAAGTCACGACGCCGCAGGCCTATGAAGGTTTGCGTCTGGCCAATCGTAAGCTTCACCGTACCGATAAAACCATTGCGGTGCCGGATCATAACGTGCCCAGCACGCCGGATCGTTTGGTCAAGATCGAAGACCCGGAAAGCCGTCTGCAACTCGAAACCCTCAAGACGAACAGCGAAGACTTTGGTGTTGAATACATCCCCATGGATGATATCCGCCAGGGCATCGTGCATATCATCGGGCCGGAACAGGGCCTGACACAGCCTGGTAAAACCATTGTGTGTGGGGATAGCCACACCGCTACCCATGGCGCGTTTGGCGCTCTGGCCTTTGGCATCGGCACGTCCGATGTTGAGCACACGTTGGCCACGCAGACGTTGTCCATGCAGAAGTCCAAAAACATGCTGGTGCGTGTGGATGGCAATTTGCCGATCGGCACGACGTCGAAAGATTTGATCCTGGCGATCATCGGTCGCATTGGCACCGCAGGCGGCACCGGCCACGTCATTGAATATCAAGGCGAAGCCTTCACCAATCTGTCCATGGAAGGGCGGATGACGGTCTGTAATATGACCATCGAAGGAGGCGCGCGCGCCGGTTTAATCGCGCCTGACGAGAAGACATTTTCGTACCTCAAGGGCCGTCCCCATGCGCCGAAAAGCGAAGCCTGGGAATCCGCAGTCAAATATTGGAAAACTCTAAAGACCGATCAGGGTGCCAAATTCGACAAAGAAGTTATCATCAAGGCTGAAGAAATCGTCCCTCACGTCACCTGGGGCACATCGCCAGAAGATGTTCTTCCCATTACGGGTTCGGTTCCAGACCCCGCGACCATGACCGATCCCAATAAGAAGTCAGGCACACTGCGGTCTTTGAAGTATATGGGCCTCGAAGCTGGTGCGCCCTTGGACGGTATTCCGGTCGATAAAGTGTTCATCGGTTCCTGCACCAATGGTCGCATCGAAGATCTGCGCGCGGCGGCGGGCATTATGAAGGGCCGCAAAGTCGCCGCTGGTGTTCAAATGCTGGTGGTTCCGGGCTCTGGTTTGGTCAAGCATCAAGCCGAGGAAGAGGGGCTCGATGCCATTTTCCTAGAGGCTGGTGCGGAATGGCGTGAACCCAGCTGCTCTATGTGCCTTGGCATGAACCCGGATATCCTCCAACCCGGCGAACGTTGTGCCTCAACGTCCAATCGTAATTTTGAAGGCCGTCAGGGTCGCGGTGGACGCACCCATTTGCTCAGCCCGGAAATGGCGGCCGCGGCTGCTGTGACGGGGCACCTCACCGATGTCCGTAAGGTCGCAGCACAATGACTCCTGAATTTCAGGCCTGGGCGGCGAATACAGAAGACGCCATCTGGGTCGATCTGGATGCGTTGCTGAACAAAGGCGCTCCGGTCTTCGAAGACGAAGATGGTATTTACGTCGATCTGTCGGACACGATTGGTTTGGCTGACGTGTTAGAAGGTGGCGCGGAAATGACTATACTGTCCGGGCGCACGCGCGATTATAAGAAGAAGGGTTAGGGCATGGAAAAGTTTACCGTACTCAAGGGCATCGCAGCCCCACTGCCCATGGTTAATGTCGATACAGACATGATCATGCCGAAGCAGTTTCTCAAAACCATCAAGCGTACAGGCCTCGGCACAGCCGCATTCTTTGATATGCGTTATGACGATAATGAAGCTGAGCGCCCTGAGTTCATTCTTAATCAAGAGCCGTTTCGTCAATCTAAAATTCTGATCGCCGGTAAAAACTTTGGTTGCGGCTCTTCGCGCGAACATGCGCCTTGGGGTCTGCTCGACTTTGGTTTTCGCTGCATGATTGCCCCCAGCTTCGCCGATATTTTTTACAACAACTGTTTTAAGAACGGCATCCTGTGCGTGACGTTGTCCGAGGCCCAGGTTGAGGCTCTCACAGCCAAGGCGGATGGCAGTGAGTTCACCGTTGATCTTGAGAACCTGCTGATCACCGCGCCCGATGGATCGACCACGCCGTTCGAATTGGATGCGACTCGTCGCCATAACTTGCTGAATGGCCTGGACGATATTGCGCTGACTCTCAAACACCTCGACAAAATTAAGGCCTTTGAAGCCAAGCAACAGGCGGAACAACCTTGGCTGTATAGCTGACGGCTCCGAGAAACCTTATGAGCACCAAAAAAATACTGGTTCTGGCCGGGGATTGCATCGGCCCGGAAGTCATGGTTCAAGCTCGGCGCATTCTTGACTGGTTCAATGCCTCCGGTGCGGCGTCTTTTGAAATTGAAGAAGGTTTAGTGGGCGGTGCGGCCTATGATGTGCACGGCACGCCCCTGACCAACGAGACCGTCAAACTGGCGATGGCCTCAGATGCGGTTTTGTTCGGCTCTATCGGTGGCCCAAAGTGGGACGACGTAGATTACGATTTGCGGCCCGAGAAAGGCCTGCTGCGTTTGCGTAAAGAGATGGGTCTGTTTGCCAATCTCAGACCCGCCATTGTGTTCGATGCCCTAGCGGGCGCGTCCTCGCTCAAGACTGATTTGGTCAAGGGCCTGGATATTATGATTGTACGCGAGTTGATCGGTGGCATTTATTTCGGCGAGCCTCGTGGCATTGAAGAGTTGTCCGACGGCAAGCGTCGCGGCTACAACACCCAGGCGTATTCCACCGATGAGATTCTTCGTATTGCCCATGTGGCTTTTGATCTGGCCCGCAAGCGTGATCGCCGCGTCTGTTCGGTCGATAAGGCCAATGTCATGGAAAGCGGCGTGGTGTGGCGTGATGAAACCACGAAGCTGGCCCAGGCTGAATACACCGACATCACGCTCAGTCACATGTTTGTCGATAACTGCTCCATGCAGTTGGTGCGCACGCCGAAGCAGTTTGATGTGATCCTCACAGATAACCTGTTCGGCGATATTCTGTCAGATCTCGCAGCCATGCTGACCGGCTCGCTGGGCATGTTGCCCTCGGCCAGTCTTGGGGCCATCGGTGAAGATGGTCGCCAGCCAGCGTTGTATGAACCGGTGCATGGCTCGGCCCCGGATATTGCTGGGCAAAACATCGGCAATCCGCTGGCCCAGATTCTCTCGACCTCTATGATGCTGCGCTATTCCTTTGATATGCCAGCCGAAGCGGATTTGGTTGAGAACGCTGTCGAGGCGGTGCTTAGCAACAATGTGCGCACCGGCGATATTGCAGCAGACGGTGTGGCAACAGCCGGCACCACTCAAATGGGTGATGCAGTACTGGCAGAAATGACCCGACTTGCGGGTTAAATTCTAAAGGCGTCAGCCTTTATAGGTTGGCTCGCTCAAGGTGTGGCTTCAATCTTCCGGTGATCCAAAGCCCAAACATGCGAAAATCACTGATCAAAGACCACACCGGATAGGTAAGCGTCGCCGGCCGGTTTTTCTCGATCAAAATGTGACTCGCCCAAGCGAATCCGTACCCGGCCACGGGCATCAAAAATAACAAAGCTGACTCGTAAATGACCCCGAGTCCGAACAGCATCAACACCAAACCCGTACCCACATAGTGCAAAGCGCGGGTTAAGGGCTTGCTGTGCTCCTTCAAGTAATAGGACCAAAACGCATCATAGGAGGTCAGACGTGCGGCCATATTTCCTATCATTTCCCAGGGTTTTCTTGTGTTCCCACAGCGTTGAAGGTATTGAAACGCTCAATCCAGGAGCGTTGGTGGTATTCAAGCGCTCCACAAGCGTGCCTCGGTTGCGCAACACGGCGCAAGAGACAAACAACAGCGAGATCAACGATGTTAGACAATTCAAGTAAGAGAAATGATAACGCGGGTTATGTCGTAGCGGTGGTCGGAGCCACAGGAAACGTCGGCCGCGAAGTTCTGCGCACGCTTTGGGAGCGACAGTTTCCGGCCAGCAAAGTTATTGCGCTGGCCTCCGAGCGGTCTATCGGCGCTGAAGTCTCTTACGGCGAAGACGAAGTTCTCACGGTCCAAGACCTGTCCAAATTTGATTTTGCAGGGGTTGATATTGTTTTGTCATCCCCCGGCGCAAAAGTGTCGGCGGTGTATAGCCCCAAGGCCGCCGCTGCGGGTGCGGTCGTGATTGACAACACCTCTCACTTTCGTATGGACCCTGATGTGCCGTTGGTTGTGCCGGAAGTGAATCCGGAGGCGATTGCCGGATATAAAAAGAAGGGCATTATTGCCAACCCTAACTGTTCGACCATTCAAATGGTGGTGGCGCTCAAGCCTCTTCACAAGGCCTTTGGAATTACGCGCATCGTCGTCTCAACCTACCAGTCCACGTCCGGTGCTGGCAAAGAAGCGATGGATGAACTGTTCAACCAGACCAAAGGCATTTTCGTCAATCAAGCGCCGGCTGGTACCAACGAGATCTTCCCAAAGCAAATCGCGTTCAACGTCATTCCTCATATTGATGTGTTCATGGATGACGGTGCGACCAAGGAAGAGTGGAAAATGATGGTCGAGACCAAGAAGATTCTTGATCCCAAAATCAAAGTCCATGCCAACTGCGCGCGTGTCCCAACCTTCATCGGTCATGCGGAATACGTGAACATCGAAACGCACAAGCCCATCAGCGATACGGAAGCCCGGGAAATTCTTAAAAAAGCGCCAGGGGTTACCGTCGTCGATCATCGCCTCAACGAAGGCTATGTCACGCCCGCAGAAGTGCCGGGCGAGGACGCGGTGTATGTGTCACGCATCCGTTCTGACTCCACCGTCGATAATGGACTGTCCTTCTGGTGTGTGTCCGACAATCTGCGCAAAGGGGCCGCTCTGAACGCGGTCCAAATTGCGGAAGTTTTGGTGCGGGATTACCTCAGCGTCAAAGGTTAGAGTTCACGACACTCAGGGTGTGCTCTAAGTCCCGCTTGTGACCAGGCGGACAATCAAAACTACGCCAAACAGCAGCAGTAAGCCGCCTGAAATTCTGTTTAGACAGGTAAAGTTATCGAGCAGGTGGCGGCGCAGCACCACCGCCATGCTGGCCAGGAAAAACCACCAGGCTGTGGACCCCAGAAACACCCCAAGCACCAGCAATGGGCCTTCTGTCGATTGTGCGGACATGTCGATCGGGCCAAGGGCCGCGAACAGTCCCAGGGCGGCAATCATGGTGGCAGGGTTGGTGATGGCAAGGGTGAAGGTCATGGAAAAATCTTGAGACAGCGTTGCCAGCGTTGTCGGGCGCTCCTCAAACACAACCGCTTTTCTCAATGTTGCGAGGCCCAGCCCTATAACAATCACGGCGCCAAAAACACTCAGCGCGACGTTATGTTCCGTCACAAAGGTCTGCACAAAAATAAGCCCCAGTCCGGCAATGGCACCGAAAACTGTATCCGCTGTCGCAGCCCCAAGCCCGGCAATCACTGCGGCTAAGCGCCCTTCCATCAACGCCAGACGGATGCAAATGATCCCAACGGGCCCAACCGGGGCGGCCAGTGCCAGGCCGATCAGCGCGCCATGGGCTATATGTTCCATGATCTAAAATTCAATGTTCGGTTTATCGCCGGTTTTTCTTGGCGAGTTCCTGGGCGCGCCGAAGGCCGGGAGGAATGTATTGCTCCGATGAGGCCGCAGAGCCGGATTCTGTCGGCATGAAGTATTCATCCTCAATTTCTTGCTGTGACATCTGCGCGTTCATATCCACCTGTGCCCCTTCTTCGCCGGTCCCACGTTTATCGGGGCCATTAAATTTTTGTTCTCCGCGCCGCCGGTCCGGACCGAAATACGAAGCCGTTTTAACAAAGCGCCGGGGTTGTTCAATGATGGCTTGAATGCGACTGAACAGTGACTTTGGTGAGACCGGTTTCAGCAAGTACTCGTTAATCCCGGCATTGCGCGCAGATACAATACGCCGCCGTTCAGAAAATCCGGTCAACATGATCACAGGCATATACTTTACGGCGGCAACATCCGATTGCCGCATGGCTTTGACCATCTCAATGCCGCTCATTGGCTCCATCGCCCAATCTACAATCACAATATCGGGTTTGGAAATCGCCGCTTTTTCGAGCCCCTCATTGCCCTGTTCCGCTTCAATGACGTCCCGGCATCCCAAAGCGAGCAAAATAGTTTTGACCAATAGCCGGATTTGCGATTGATCATCGACGATCAAAAACCGCAGATTGCCTATGCCGGGTCCGGTGTCGGATAGACTCATTTCAGGAGACTCTTTGTTGATGCCGCTAAAGGGTCTTAGCTTACAACGACATGTCTTTTGCCACTAGTCGTGCTGTGCTGGCATCTACAGACCATGCCTTGTCTGCAAAACAGGAGGCCGGTATACCGGCGCAACGTGTATTCAGGAAATCACCAAAGGGGTTGTAAATGTCAGCACCTGACCGCCGCGCTGATCGTCCAAGACGCAGCGTTTTATATATGCCAGCGTCAAATCCGCGCGCGCTTGAGAAAGCAAAAACCCTGGCCGCCGATACGGTGATTTTCGATCTCGAAGACGCCGTTGCTCCAGATGCGAAAGAGTCCGCCCGGGAGTCTGCCATCGCTGCGGTAAACTCGGGGGACTACGGTCAGCGGGAAGTACTGATCCGCGTGAACGGTCTAGATACGGCCTGGGCTGCCGATGATTTAACAGCGGTTGCGAAGTCCAAGGCTCATGGTCTTGTGGTGCCAAAAGTTTCGACGGTTGATGACGTTGTTCAGATCGATAGCATTTTATCAGCCGCCGGTGCGCCCGCTGATTTCCCCGTCTGGGCGATGATGGAAACCCCGCGCGGTATTTTGTCTGCGGATGCAATCGCGCAATCATCCCCCAGGCTCGTCGGGCTCTGTATTGGCACCGCAGATCTGTCGAAAGATCTGCAATGCGCCCACCCTGCTGATCGCGGTCCCATGTCGGTCTCGTTGCAGTTGGTTGTTCTGGCGGCACGGGCCAATGGTTTGGTTGTTCTGGATGGGGTGCATGTTGATTTGCAGGATGACGCGGGCTTTGAAATGGCCTGTCGTCAGGGCCGCGATTTAGGCTTCGATGGCAAAACCCTGATTCACCCCAAACAAATTGCCGGGGCCAATGCGGCCTTCGCTCCGTCCGAAGACGAGGTTGCCCATGCCCATCGTCTTATTGCCGCCCACGAAGCGGCCCAGGCCAAAGGCGCGGGTGTGACCACGCTTGATGGCCGCTTGGTTGAAGTGCTTCATGTGGCAGAAGCGAAGCGTTTGCTGGTTAAAGCTGGTAGGATTGCGGCTCTTGAGTCAGCGTCAGTATAGTCTGGATACAGATGTTAACCTTAGGCGTCCTTGATCAAACTCCCGTCCGTTCCGGCGGCACTGCGTTAGAAGCCATCGATGAAACACTCGAACTGGCTCGCGCGACCGAGGCGTTTGGCTATCAACGCTACTGGCTGGCCGAGCACCATGGCACGCCGGGTCTTGCGGGATGTGCGCCGGAGATTCTCATCACCCGTGTTGCAGCAGCCACATCGACAATCCGTGTTGGTTCTGGGGGTGTGATGCTCAGCCATTACAGCCCGGTCAAAGTCGCCGAGACGTTCGCTCTTCTGGCCACCATGTATCCCGACCGGATTGATGTGGGTTTGGGCCGTGCCCCGGGC
>CAYGSZ010000104.1:0-8966 GCA_964352705.1 uncultured Rhodobacterales bacterium | reverse complement strand
GCATCACGATCATCATGGGCATGATCACTAACATGGGTAAGGAACGTCTAAATTATGGATGACTTTCTTATCCGCGCCACCTTGGCCGGCCTAGGCGTTTCCGTCGCGGCCGGTCCGCTGGGCTGCTTCGTTGTTTGGCGGCGCATGGCCTACTTTGGCGATACCCTCGCCCATGCTGCACTCCTCGGC
Organism: uncultured Rhodobacterales bacterium; assembly: GCA_964352705.1. Classification (GTDB taxonomy): domain Bacteria; phylum Pseudomonadota; class Alphaproteobacteria; order Rhodospirillales; family Rhodospirillaceae; genus WLXB01. The sequence goes on along the minus strand of CAYGSZ010000104.1, from coordinate 8,777 downwards.
GTTGCAATTGGCTTCTTTCTCGGGACCGCACCGACGCTGGGCACGGTCGCAACTGGCGTTGCGGTTGCACTGCTTCTCGTCTGGCTGCAACAGAGACGAGATTGGTCCAGCGATACGCTCTTGGGTTTGCTGTCACACACGGCCCTTGCGGCGGGCCTGATCGCGGTCACTTTCCTGCAAGGCGTTCGGATCGATCTGATGGCCTATCTCTTTGGCGATATCCTAGCGGTCTCGGTCGCTGATGTCGCGTGGACGTGGGTCGGAGCTATAGTTGTTTCCGTAATCATCGGCATCCTGTGGCGCCCACTTGTCGCACTAACAGTGAATGAAGACATGGCCAGAGCAGAAGGTGTTGCAGGCCGACATATTGAAATGGCCTTTGTCGTTCTCATTGCAATCGTGGTGGCCATCTCAATGAAAGTTGTCGGTATTCTTCTGATCACCGCCATGCTGATTATCCCGCCCGCAACGGCGCGGCATGTTTCAAAAACACCTGAACAGATGGCCTTTGCCTCCGTCCTTACGGGATGTATCGCAACGGTTTTAGGATTGTCTGCCTCCTATCAATGGGACGTCCCCGCCGGGCCATCGATTGTCTTGGCCGCCGCTGCCCTGTTCGCGACAGGAATGGCTTATGGTGCCATAAGAAACACGCTCGACTCAGCGTCATAGAGTCATGCCGATACGACAACGACAGAGACATTAAGCGCTTTAATTACCTAGCTATCTTCGTACCACACAGCGCAATATGATGGGTCCCTGTAAAGACTTAAGCATCATTCGCACCGTCAGGAAGCGCTTTTAAGTATGTCTACGGCTGACTCAAATCAGGTCGTTACCTCATCGAAGGATCGACGCGTCTCCAGCAGCGATGTTGTGCAAAGCGATAACGCGGAGCGCCCAAGTTTTGCAGCGATTATTGGCGCAAGTGCATACGACGTCAGTATGGTCAGTGAGGTGCATTGGCTGGCAAAGGAAGCTGGCGCACCACTCACGATCTACTTAATCGGACCGACGACGCCCTGGCTGAGCGCTTTAATGACCCCTCAAGCGGAGCAAATCAAACGGCTGGCCACACGACTTGATGCCCGCCTCATCATCACAACACCAAAAGATGCTGTTTCAGTCATTGCTAACGACTGGCTCCAGCAGAAGCCAAATCACATCGTTTTCGGACCGAAGCGCCGTTGGCCTTGGGACATTGGCCTAAGTCAGAAGGTCATTAAAAGTTTGAAGGCAATCGCAGACGATAGAGGCCTCGCCGCCACACAAGAGCCTCCAAAACCAAGCGAGACCCAAAGCAATCTCGCCTGGAGACTTGATCAACATCTCCCCTGGTATCACGAATACGTTCTAAGCTTGTTCGCTGTTTGCATCGCTGCGCTCTCAATCCAATGGCTCAAAAACCTTATGCCAGCGGAAAATTTGTCTATCGTCTTTTTGACCGCTGTTATTTTTAGCGCCACGGCATACGGTTTTGCAGCAGCCCTCTTTGCCTCAGTAGTCAGTGTTGTTCTCTTCGACTTCTTCTTTGTTCCCCCTTCATTTTCTTTTTCACTGACTTCACCGGACAACATCTTGCTGGTGATTTTGTTTATTCTGATGGCGGGGATAACAAGCAATTTGGCGGGGCGACTGCGTGATCAAGCTGAAGCTGCGCGAGAACGCGAGGGCGAAGCACGGTCTCTTTTCCAATTAACGCGTGACATCGCGACATCAGACACGCCCGAAGAAACATATGCTGCTGTAGCACGGCAAAGCGCGGCCCTTTTTGATACCGAAACCCACCTTCTGCTGCCGCATAAACAGGCGGAATCAGTCGAGACCAACGTTAAGCCTTCAAACGATACACGATACGCGATGAAAGGAACTGACCCAACCGTCCTGCAACCGGTCTACCCTCAAGATGCGAGCTTAAACCAGGATGAGATTGAAGCTGCGCGGTGGGCTTTTTCACACAGTCAACCTTGCGGACAGGGAACAGACAAGTTTTCGATCATCAATGCGTTCTTTCACCCCTTGATCACGGCGCATGGTGTAGTTGGTGTTCTTGCTTTTAGGCAGTTCAACACCAGCATACTTCGTGATGCCAAAGCGGGCCGGATGTTTGACTCTGTCTGCAGATTATCCGCTGTCGCTGTCGAACGGGCACAACAAGCGCAAGACCTTGAAGCGGCGCGCGTTATTTCCCAAACCGAAAACCTTCGTTCCGCGCTTCTGTCCTCAATATCCCATGACTTCGGAACCCCTCTCGCGTCAGTGATTGGGTCTGCATCTAGTCTCATCACTTACGGGGCAAATTATACCCCAGACGTCACCCAAGAATTACTATCCACCATTCTCGAAGAAGCTGAGCGTCTCAATAAGTTTGTCAACAATCTCCTTCAAATGACCCGCGTAGAGTCTGGAGCGCTGGTGCCTGTTTTACGTTTGGCAGATGTCGACGACCTAATAGGTACCGCATTAGATAACGCCCAGCGGCGCCTGGAGAAGCACAGTCTTTATGTTGATGTAGCGGAACGTCTTCCTCTCATAAATATTGATTTTGTACTGATGGAAACGGTTTTGATGAACCTGATTGAGAACGCCTGTAAATACTCCAAGCCAGGTACAGCGGTCATGGTAACGGCTTATGCTCAAAACAATCAGGTGGTGATTGACGTTAAAGATGAAGGTCAAGGAATCCCCAGCAGCGATTTAGGGGCTGTATTTGATAAGTTTTTCCGCGTTAAAGCCCGTGATCGGAAAGTCGCTGGCACGGGTTTGGGGTTAGCCATCTGCAAAGGTATTATTGAAGGCCAAGGCGGTACCATTGAAGCCTTGAGTGATGGCCCTGGTAAGGGCACAACGATACGTATTCACCTGCCAGCCAATACGGCGAACGTAATAGAGAGCACTTAATGATGGCCGTTGGTATGGACTCTGCGAGCACCGGTGCGAAAATCCTCATTATTGATGACGAACCCCAGATTCGCAGATTCCTGAAAGCCAGCCTTGGGGCTCACGACTACGACGTCGTGGAAGCCGGCGACGGCAAATCAGCCGTAAAGGCCTGCACAGTCGAAAGTCCAGATTTAGTCATCCTTGATCTCGGGTTACCGGACATCGACGGCTTGGAGGTGATCTCGCAAATCAGAGAATGGTCTCAGGTTCCTATCATCGTATTGTCGATCCGCTCCGATGAGAGCGATAAAGTCGATGCCCTTGATCGTGGCGCCAACGATTACGTAACGAAACCCTTTGGCATGGCTGAGCTAATGGCCCGCATGCGGGTCATATTGCGCCAAGCTGCAGGATCAGAGTCTGCAGACGATCCTGTGATTCGCGCCGCTAATTTGGAGATTGATCTTAGCAAGCGCCTTGTCTCACTTAACGGAACTCCAGTGCGTCTATCGCGAAAAGAATACAACCTGCTACGAATACTGATCTCGCACCCAAATAAAGTCATTTCGCACCAGCAAATTTTGACTGAAGTTTGGGGACCGGGGTATGTGGAAGAAACACAATATCTTCGAGTCTACATTGGGCACTTGCGGCAGAAACTGGAAGCCGACCCGGCAAACCCAAAGGTATTCATAACCGAACCCGGCGTGGGCTATCGGTTCAAGTCTGAGTCTTAAAAGCTGTCGAAAAAGAAACTCCCCGCAGGGCAAGCCCTGCGGGGAGAAGGTTCCACTGACGGCTAATGGGGGGATGGGAGACGCCGACAGTGGGTAACTGAATTACATTTTAGACAGCAACCATAAGGGCACCTTCAAGCCCAAGGGCGGCTCTCAAGTTCGTCCTGCCACGAGACAAACGTGATTTAATCGTCCCGACAGGCAAACGTGCGCTATCAGAGGCTTCACGATGCGAATTTTCTTCAACCCCCATCATGACGACGGCGTCACGCTCTGCGGATGATAAGTCGCGGATCGCAGACATCGTTTCCTTTAAGAAAATATGGTGCATCTGAGAGGCCCGTTGCACACGATCGCCACTATTGCTGATGTGCTTAACGTACTTCCGAGCAACAGTTTCACGGCGCTTTTGGCTAATGAAGATATTGCGCATCATCGTGAACAACCAAGATTTCAAGTTGGTGCCCTGCTCGTAATACTCTTTCTTCATGAGAGCGCGCTCGACGCAGTCTTGGACGAGATCAAATGCGTCATCTTCCGAACGTGTAAGGGATCGCGCAAACCTGGTTAAATCAGGCAGAAGCGTCTCAATATCCGTATCAAATGCAGTCATCTCAATCTCCTTATCGGTTGAGACATGGGGCGAAAAGTACTGGGTACGATCCGTGAGCATTTTTTCGCTCCACGTCTTTTTTCCGAGTATGAGGTTCTGCCGAATGACCATAAAAAGGCTATGTGGATTGCAGTCTATTTGCATAAAAAAGGCGTAAGTGTTGGCGCGGCAAAACTATGGCAGAGAGTTCCTCTACGGTGCCTTTAGAACCGCCCTGCCTACTGCAAAAGGCTTGTCTTCTGTGGTTTTCTAGTCATGGTTAAAATTTTAGGGGTCGCCTGCACGCCCGTAAAACCGCATAAAAATTATATAAAAATTGAAGGCATTTAGGGGAGGGCTTACGAGAGAGTGCGTGACTTATAAGCCCGCCACACCGGATTTATGGCCACACTAAAGAAACCAACAGCCGCTAGAAAAATGGCAGCTAAGTCCAGCAAGACGACTAGGGTAACCGTAGCTTCAGGGTTTTCTGCCAAAAGGCCAGACACAACAGACAGCGCCAGCAATAAGAGTCCCACATAAAGAAACGGGTCTTTGCGCTCAGAAGTGTGCCATGTTTGCATGCCCCATAAACGCGCAATAGGTGAATATGGTTGCAAATTTCGCCCTCAGGGTATGGTCACTTCAAAGGTGGAGATAAACGCTTAAAACTGGTCCATTTGTTTGGATCGCCGTCCGCATGACGCGCGACATCCGGGTAGGGATACACAGGCCGGGACAGTGCAACATTATCAGGTGATGGCGGCAGAACCGCTGCGGCAAAGGCACCAGGGTCATCCTTAAGCTTATAAGCAACCAACTGATCGGGGGCTTTCCCCGCTTCCACCCAAGCTTCCAAAGCCCTCAGCGCATCGACGCGACTTGGCCCCTCGCCGCCGACGCAATGCGCCACACCGGGCAACATAAACAGCCTGAAGAACTCAGAGACAGACGCTTTCCCGCCCATAAAACGTTCAACGTCATCCAGGTAATCAATCACGCCGAGCGGCGGCACAGACTGATCAGACCAGCCTTGATAGGAAATAAGCCTACCGCCACGCGCGACATAAGCCCGAAGGTCAGGGCTTGCTGCATTGTTGAGGTGACGATTATAGCCCATGCGCGGCGGATCAACCGCGAAATCAAAGTCTTCGGGTTGCCAACTTGGACCGGGATCCTCTGCAAAGGCCACATAGCGGAAGAAGTCGCCGCCAAAATCATAATAGATCGACGGTTGGTCGTTAACTCCCACGTAGGCTGGCACCCAGTTTAGCTCAGAACCGGGCATCGGCACCGCGCGATACAGCGGCGTGCCGTTGGGATCAGTCGCCCCTTGATATATCCGACGCACAGCTTCGACTTGAGGCTCCGTCAGGCAGCTTTCGCGATCTGTGCCACTACATTGAAGAGACGCAGGATCAAAGGCACAGGTGCGCGGATCATCAATCAGGCCGTCTTGCAATCCGTCGTCTGTATCGCAGGCAGCAAGAACGGCTTTATGAAGCATCGGGACTTTGCTGGCCGGCAGAATTTGTGCGCCGTTTGCATCCATGTTCGCCAGTGCACTCCAGATGAGATGCAAACCACCCCCGTCACTGACGCCGGCCGGGGCCGCTGCAATGATACCATCAAAATCAGCCGGAAACCGCTGGGCCGACACCAAACCTTGACGACCGCCGGTGGAGCATCCCCGGAAATAAGAACGTTCAATCTGCCCGCTTAGACGTGTCACAATGGCTTTCGAGGCCTGTGCGGTTGCATGAGTGGCGCGGTAGTAGAAATCAATCTCGCCCTGCGGATTATTGTACGCCCACTTGGCATCAATCGGCGTGCTCTTATGGCCCAGGTCTGTTGAGACACAGGCATAACCGCGCGCCAGGGCATCATCGCATTGGGCAATCATTGCCGTGGTGCCGCAAAAGCCGCCGCAGCCCTGCATCAAAAGCTTGCTGTTCCAGATTTCCGTCGGGACTCGGATTTCAAAGCCAATGGTCGGAGCGATGTAACCCTCGATTTTACAATATGCTGGCAACGCATCTGTGGCCGCTATCTCAAGGGCTGCCGTAATTTGAGTCGGTGCGTCCGGGACACGGGAGAAATCTTCAGCAATGATTGCATTACAAGACAGTGGCTGAGCCTGCGCTTGAGACACCCCTAGGACTGCAACACTCAGAAACACCGCACAGCAAAAGCCGCTCAAAAAACGTGATGAAAGTCCTGACATGCGATTGATCTCCCCCTCAACGAGCTGCGAGTGTACGCTGTCTGACTGCACATATGTAGTCTGCGATTGATCACTCAAAATGCGGCGGTTGCCTTTTGGTCTATGGAAAGTCAGGCGCATTTAGGTAAGATCGGCATCAGAAACTTATAAACGCTGGAAAAAGTAAGGACTGCACCATGAAAGCTTGGGAAATTGGCGATCAAAAGGGATTGGACTCACTGCGCATGGTCGAGCGCCCAAATCCCGTTGCAGGCTATGGGGAGGCTGTTGTCGCCGTTGAAGCCTGTGCACTGAACCATCGTGACCTGATGGTCATGCGCGGCGGATATGGCGGCCCAAAGCCGGAAACACGCATTCCTTTAGGCGATGGCGCGGGTGAAGTGGTCGCTATTGGCGAAGGGGTCACCAATGTGAAACTCGGTGACAAAGTCTGTGCCACCCATTTCACGGGCTGGGTCGACGGGGCGTTTAAACCCTCCTATTTCGGCAAGGACCTGGGCAGCACGGTAGATGGCACCCTGGCGGAGCGCATTGTTGTTCCTGCACATTGTTTGGCCAAAACGCCCTCAAACATGACCGCAGAAGAATGCGCGACTCTGCCGATTACAGGGGCCACTGTGTGGTCTTCCGTACAAGCTTTTGCTCAGATCAAAGCCGGAGAAACGGTGTTGATGCTCGGCACAGGTGGTGTATCTGTGTTTGCCCTTCAGTTCGCCAAAATGTTCGGCGCGCGGGCGGTTATCACCTCGTCCAGCGATGAGAAACTGGAACGGATGAAAGCGCTGGGCGCGGATATCACCGTCAATTATCGCTCTAACCCGGAGTGGGAAAAAGAGGTTAAGGAAAAGACCGGGGGTGTCGATATTGTGGTGGAAACCGGCGGCACCGCCACCCTTGGAAAATCAATGGCGGCCTGTGCGCCAAATGCGCGGATCGGTCTGATTGGCGCATTGGGGGGCCAAGGCGAGCCGAACCTCGGCACTCTTTTGCTGAACAACCTCACGCTGAAAGGCATCACTTCGGGCAGTCGCACCATGCTTGAAGAGTGCATTGCGGCGATTGAAGTCAACGGCATCGACCCGGTGATTGACAAGGTGTTTGCCTTTGATGACGCGCCAGAGGCCTACAAGTATCTGGATAGCGGCGCGCACATCGGCAAGGTCGTGATTAAGCTTTAGGCTTAGCTTTGCTGTAAGCAGCTTCAGCTGTGCGTTTAATCGACGCCAGCAGACGCATGCGGATCAGCCCCGACCAGGGCCGGATGATCAACCAGTAAATCCTAAAGGCGCGCAGGGTTTTCTGATCGGTGCATAGCACACGGGTTTCAGTATCGACCCTGACCCGGTCATCCCCCAGGTCGGTCAGCCAAAAGGCCCAGACCAGCTTGATACATCCTGGTGCGTCAAAGACGCGAAAGGCCTCGGCATCAACGGAGGCTTTGTCAGCAGGGGCATTGCGACCGCCGATCAAGCCGCGTGCCAGATCGGTCGGGGGTGTGCGGATAAGGGTGATAAAGTCCGCCACTGACATATTGCGGTCTGAGACCTTTTTCGACACCATTTTCGCCGGAATACGCCACAGCCGCATCAATACCCGGGCAATGCGGGAATCACTGAGGTCCATAGCCTCGACAGCCTCAAACACCCGGTCCGGTTTCCCCAGCACAACCGTGGTGTGATGCTCGGAGAATTGATACTCCGGCAGGAGGCTGTTCAATGCATCAGACATCGCCTGAGTTCCTTCGAATCATAGTGTTTCCGTCACTTATGGTCGCCACTATGGCAAGCCCGCCGGATATGGCAAGATCGGATCGTAATTCAAAACATCAGATCAGATCAGCGGAGGACCTTATGAAACCAGACCCACATTTGAAACGCTTCACCAAAGACGAACTGCCCGCGCACATGCAAACTTCATGGGACAACGCCATGGAGATGCATGGCGACGCCACCTTTACGGAAGTGTTTGGCAATGCCCCGCATATGTACGACTGGTACATGAATGACTTTTACAAAAAGGTGTTTTACTCGGGCCGCATCGAACGCAGCTTGATTGAACTGGTGCGCCTGAGACTGGCAAACATTCATGGCTGCGCTCATTGCAACCGCTCTGACAAAGCGGCAGCCCGTGCGGCTAACGTGTCAGAAGAGCAGATTGACGGCCTGGACACCTACGAAACAGGTCCCTTCTCTGAGAAGGAACGTGCCGCCCTCGCCCTGGCAGATGTGATGGTGCTGACCAACCCCAACGGCAGTGTGACCAAAGACTTACATGAGCGCTGCAGCCAGCACTTCACCGATGGTGAAATGCTGGAACTGGGCATGATCATGGCTGTGCTGTG
>CAYGSZ010000103.1:0-8998 GCA_964352705.1 uncultured Rhodobacterales bacterium | reverse complement strand
CTCTGGGTAAGACTCAAAAACGTCTCGCCGCGGAGAATGTCGTGCTGAGGCATCAGGTCTCAGTTTTGAGACGTAAAAATCCTGAGCGCGTCCGGGTTACCAGGCTAGATCGGATATTGCTGAGTTGGCTATCCAGGTTGTATCCGTCAGTTATCGAGGCAATTGTCATCGTAAAGCCTGAGACGGTCTTAAGGTGGCATCGGTACGGTTTCAGAGCGCTTTGGCGCTGGAAGTCCCGCAATCTTGGCGGACGGCCAGCCATTGATAGAGAGCTCCGGCATTTCATAAAAACGATGGCGCGGGAAAATCCGCTCTGGGGTGCTCCACGTATCCATGGCGAACTGCTCAAGCTAGGCTTTGACGTGTCGCAATCTACAGTCAGTAAATACCTCTCTAGAATCTACAGGCCCAGAGGGCAGAGCTGGAAGACATTCATTCAGAACCACAAAGATGCAATCGCGGCGGTAGATCTGTTCGTTGTTCCCACGGTGGGATTCAAGCTTCTCTATGGAATCGCGATCCTTCACTTAAACCGGCGAGACCTGGTCTGGACCAACGCGACCTATCATCCGACAGCGGAGTAGATTGCCAATCAGGTCAGCCAAGCGTTCCCCTGGGAGACCGCGCCGCAATATCTAGTGCGTGACCGAGACGCCAGTTACGGCAAAGTATTCAAACGTCGATTATACGCGATGGGTATCAGAGACCGCCCAACAGCTTACAGATCGCCGTGGCAGAATGGATATGTTGAGCGGATCATAGGCTCCATCCGCAGGGAGTGTCTTGATCACACGCTTATCTTTGGCGAGGCACACCTTCGCCGGACGCTTAGAAATTATGCCCGATACTACAATCATGCTCGGACGCACCTGTCTCTAGAGAAAGATTCCCCGACACCGCGGCCGGTTGAGCATGATGGCGCTGTTGTCAGGCGTCAGCACCTTGGCGGACTGCATCATGAATACCGGCGGATGAGGTAAAAAGGAGGGACAATCCTAAGAAACTATGCAATCTGAATGAGCAGATAAAAAAGAGTGAAATGACAAAAACAAGAATTGAACATCAATGTCGATATATATTCAAGCGCTGGAGTAGGGCAACGCTTGCGGGCATTATGCATGCAGAGTTGCAATCGGGGGGGAATGTTGATGGCTGAGGAGCTTGCATTCTCAGAGATATGCTCTTCGGGAACTCCTGCTTTGGATATTGTTTTTATCCACGGCCTCACTGGCGATCCTGAAGAAACCTGGACTTCGGAGGGGGCTAGAGAATTCTGGCCAAAATGGTTGTGTGTAGATTTTCCAAATATCGCTGTTTACTCACTCGGATATCCGGCCAGCATTTTTGAAAAGTGGGCCAAAAATGAAATGGATATCTTCGAACGAGCGGCAAGCGCACTGGATTACCTTTCAGCGAAAGGAATCGGCGATAGACCGGTCGCTTTTATCACGCATAGTCTGGGTGGGATTCTTGCGAAGGCAATCATTCGCAAATCCTGTGAGTCAGATGACGGGGATTGGAAAAAGGTGTGTGTCGCCACGCGTCTAGTGGCCTTCCTGGCTACTCCACATACCGGTGCTTCGCTGGCTTCGGTTTTGAAATGTGTCTTTCCGCATTTTGCTTCTAAGCATATTGATCTGCTCTCGAACGGAATGGGGATTCTGGAAGATATTAATCAGCACTATCGCAGCTATGCGAATAATAGAGACGAGCTCAAGACCGCTGCCTATTACGAGAAATATAAGACAAAGAACTCTGTTCTGGTGGTTTCGAGAGAATCTGCCGATCCGGGTGTGAAGGGAACGCACCCAGTCGCCACAGATAAAGACCATTTGAACATTTGCAAGCCATGTGACCGAAACGATCCAATTTATGCAGGACTGCAAAGACATATCAAACAAGCGCTGACGGGCACCCAAGACTCTGCTTTATCCGAGGAAAGAGCCTTCCAAGAAGACGATTACAGCGCTAGGTCAGATCGTGACAGAAGGGATTTGCTGGAAAAGCTAATAGCGGCAGACCGCGAGCACGAGTACGCGGCAGCGAACAACTATCAGAATCAATTTGCTCAAAACTATCTTAAGCTCGGACTCTATACTTCTGCTCGCGAAGATAGTGATAAGTTGTTATCTGAAGTTGAGCAAAGATTTATCACTCATATATACCACCCGCTTATATGTAAGGGAGAATCTGACGACAAGATACGAGTGGCTCTTCAAACAGAAATTATTGATCCAATTTGTGCAAAGCGTACCGGCCATAATGGCTTCAGCGAAAAGACAGTTCTCCGAGCGCTGTATTTTCTTACCGAGCAATGCCATATCCGTTGGGATGCTGAAAAATGAATGGACGAATTTGGTATCCCCAGTTGGACGTCTACGATGCCGTTCGCAGAATGGCTCTTCTTCTGACTGCGTGGGGTCAAGAGTGGCCGGTTGTAGAGCGTCTCTATATCGCGGACTTCTTTTTCGCCAACCCACCGCTACTACATAAAACCAGTATGCCAAGCGAGGTGCGGGAGAAATTCCAGAAGTTGTCCATTCCCCGGCCTGAAAAGACATTTCTTAGTTACCCAAGTGCGCCAATTCTATTTCACAAGATGGAACCGATACAGAAGCAGGCATTCCAGGCCTTAGTAGGCCGAGGTGTTATTGATGCGAGTTCAGCCCGCAGTGGGTTGGTAAAGCTTACTGCGAGAGGTAAAGCATTTGTCCGTGAAGAATTGGGAAATGCTGCGACAGGTAATGAGTATGGCTTGATTGAATTTCTTACCTCACAGTTTGCCGTCATTGGTGATGATAATACTAGAGAACTCCGTGGGCGCACTGGCCTGAGGAGGATAGTGTGATGGCAGAACTATCATTTCTTCGTCTAAATCGAATGCGTGTCATGTGGCGAGGCGTGCCAGTCTATGATCAGAAATTTCATGCTGGCGTTAATATCATCAGGGGTGAAAATGGTTCCGGAAAATCAACGGTATCCGATTTCATTTTTTATGTACTGGGAGGGGAATACGAAGACTGGAAGGACGTTGCTGGTCAGTGCGAAGAAGTTCAAGCCGAGATCGAAACGCCACGAGGAAAGTTAACTCTTCGTCGAGACGTCGGTAAGAAAACTACACCAATAAAGGTCTATTTTGGACCTATGGAGAAAGCGGAATCGCACTCTCTCGATGGTTGGGAACTTTTTCCAATCAGGCGTCAGGAACGTCAAGAAAGTGTGTCACAAATTCTTTTCCGGTCAATGTTAATACCAGAGGCCCAAAGTGAAGGGGCGTCCAATATAACTATGCACCAGTTGATGCGTTTACTTTATTCAGATCAACGGACGCCAGCGCCTCGTCTTTTCCGTTTTGAGTCATTCGACACACAAAACATCCGTGAAGCAGTTGGGGACCTTGTTTGTGGTATTAGCGGATATGAGATTTACGAAATAAATTTGCGTTTACGAGACCTGGATAATGATTTTGGTGATCTCAGCAGGCAATTGTCAGCGCTGATCAATGCATTGCCCGCAGAAGAGAAATTAAATAATCCGAGCGTTATACAAGCTCATATCAAAGGCCTTGAAGACGAAAGGGTGCGAGTTGCGGGGGAAATCGAGAATGTTGATGATCTTGTTAATCAGGGAGAAGTGTCCGACTTTCTGAAGCAGCGTCATGCGGCCCATAATCGCTTGAATCGCGACAAGAAAAAAATCTCGGAACTCGAATTTCTGGTCAATAGAAATGAACTCGAATTATCAGAACTCGCAGAATTCTTAAACTACCTTGGCGACCTCTTGGAAAAGGTTGGCCTTGCAGAAAGGGCTTATCGCGCCATAGGTGGGATAGAATTCACACACTGTCCAGCCTGTTTAGCTGATTTGCCAGCAGCAACGGATCCTCACACATGCAATGTATGTGGGTCGCCGACTGACCCGGATGAAGACAAAGCGCGATACAATCAAATTCGCTTGGACCTGGAAATTCAGACCAGAGAATCAAAGCAGCTTGTGGATGAGAAAACGGTTTCTTTAAACAGAAGTAAGGCGGAGCTTCGTCGCCTCAACAAAACTTATGCGCAGGAGCTGTCCGAGTTTTCTGTTAATTACGATGTCAGCACTTCACCCCGCGAAGCATTTCTTGCCGCCAGGAATCAGAGGCTTGGGCAAATTGATCGGGAGATAGAATATTTTGTTAAAGCCTTAGACATTGCTGAAGAAATCCAGCGATTGTCTACGCGAAAGAGTGAACTTCAAGAAGAAATTCAAAAACTGAAAGATAGGCGTGAAGCACTTACCGCTCACGCTGGTAAGAGGAGAAAGAAATCTCTAACCGAAATCTCCGACATTGCCGCAAGCTTATTGAAACGCGATTTGGAACGGCAAGCAGAGTTCCGGGCTGCCCAGCAGGTTGAATTGAATTTCCGGGATGACGCGATTTTCGTTGATGGAAAAATGAACTTTGCAGAAAGCAGCAACGTCTTTCTCAAGAACGCGGCGATATTTGGCATGTTTCTGGCAGCGGGCAGAGATGCCGAATTTTTCCACCCGCGATTTATTCTTCTGGATAATATAGAAGACAAGGGTATGGAAGTCGCACGGAGCCATCTATTCCAAAAGCTGATCGTGGAGACCGCTACGGAAATTGATGTGCCTTACCAAGTTATATTTACGACCTCTATGATGAATCCAGAACTTGAACTGGACGATTACGTTATTGGACCACACTATACCCATGATCGGCGCACGCTTGAGTTTTCCAAGGGCAAGGCTGACCCTATACCCTCTTTTAAAAACCTTATCCCAACGCCGACGGACAACGCTAGTCTTCCTAAAAGGTTGGCGGATTTTCTAACACTTCCAGACGCGCTGGATTATGCGGCCCAGGGCCAAACCGGATTTAACTTCTATACGTCGCGGGGCGACCTCAAGCAGGTCTTGCCCTTTGCCAGGCTGAGCGCTGAGGCCAAGCAGGCTGCCAGACATCTCATCGGAGGGGGCGCTAAACCCGGCGACCGGGTCGCGCTTTTGGCAGAAACAGCGCCAGACTTTCTCATTGCCTTTTTTGCCTGCCAATATGCCGGTGTGATTCCGGTGCCTATGCCAACGCCGGTCGCTTTTGGCCGGCGCGAGGCCTATGCCGGGCAAATCCGCAACCAGATCACCTCGTCCGGCGCTGTGATGGTCATTACCCCGGCTGCCTACCAGCAGTTCGTTGATGACGCGGTTGATGGCTTGGAAATGAAGTTGGTGGGCACTGTTAATGATCTGCTCGCTTTACCCGTGAGTGATGCGCTAGCGCCAGGCGGCCCGAAAGATCTGTGCTATCTGCAATACAGTTCGGGCAGCACCCGGTTCTCAAAAGGGGTTGCGGTCTCGCATGAGAGTTTGATGGTCAATTGTGCGGCGATGAACGTGGCCATAGACAATGCTCCCGGCGAACGCGCCGTGTCCTGGCTGCCGTTTTATTACGACATGGGCCTGGTTGGGTTCATGCTGGGTTGTCTCAGCGCACAAACTACGGTGGACTATTTACCGACAGAAGACTTCGCCCGCCGCCCGCTCACTTGGCTGCGCATCATCAGCGATAATCGTGGCACCATGTCCTACGGGCCGAGCTTTGGATACGAGTTGTGTAGCCGCCGCTTTGCCACGGCAACCGCACCAGACCTTGATTTATCAAGTTGGCGCGTTGCCGGAATCGGCGGTGAGATGATTAGGCCGCAAGTGATGGACGCTTTTGCTGATGTTTTTGGCCCGAGCGGCTTCGCGAATACAGCGTTTAACGCCTATTATGGCTTGGCCGAATGCGTGCTCGGGGTAAGCTTCAGCTCGCCGGGCACCGGCATGAAACTGGACCATATCTCCAAGGCTGAATTGGGGAACAATCATCGCGCTGTTCCCGTTCCCGATGATGGATCAGGCAATGGCCGCACCTTTGTCGCCTGCGGCAAAGTGATTCAGGGGCATACCGTCGAAATCCGCGATGATGAAAATCAGACGCTAGCCGGACGTCAGGTCGGGCGCGTATTCGTTTCCGGTCCCAGCGTGATGCAGGGCTACTTCGGCGATCCGGAGGCCACCGCCGCGTGTCTGCAAGAAGGCTGGCTTGATACGGGTGACCTTGGCTACTTCCTCGATGAAGAGTTGGTCATCGTCGGTCGCTCAGCAGACATGATGATCGATAATGGCCGCACCTATTGGCCGCAGGATATTGAATGGATCGTTGAACATATCGAAGGTATGCGTTCGGGCGATGCGGTGGCTTTTTGCCTTGAGCAGGATGGTGCCGACGACAAACCCACTATTCTGGTGCAATGCCGTCCCTCTGATCCCGAGTTGCGCAAAGCCCTAGCCGATAACGTGCGCACCCGGGTGGAAGACCAAGTCGGCTTACTATGTGATGTCATTCTCGTTCCAGCGAGCACTTTGCCGAAGGCTTTTTCCGGTAAATTGGCACGTGGCAAAGCCAAAGCTAATTTTCTGAGCGGTGAAATTCAACCGCTGGCCATTGACGACTAGGGCATGTTCCGGAAGAGTATGAGCGGTTTTCCGGTGAGACCATGCTCACAAACTAGGAGTACCTCACTCTCAAAAAAGATAGGCGAAGAGCTTGAGTCGGTTTCACCGCTTATCGATGCCGGTGAGTTTCCGAAACGCTGGCATACAAAGTCTGATCACTAAACTCTGAAAGATACTGATTTCTTGCGAACGGGCACTTTGAAAGAGGCGCAAAATGCTAAGCGAGACTGTGCAAATTCATATAATTTCAAAGTGAGTCGTGCGCGTCCGGTTGACCCGTACCGGGCTCTCGTGAACCGAATCCCCTTTTCGGGTTTCGGCCATTCGCATCGATCCTTCTCGCGGTTTTGAGGGTGTTATTCAACGCCTTTCCACGGGTCGCCGGGGAGACGCTGAATAAGCGAAGACTGAACGGCTTCAGCAGCGCGGGAAACATCCCATTGATATCCGTGCGCGAGCAATGGGCCAATGTCCGCCGTGAACTGGCGGTCGCAGAGTTTCGCGGCCATGTTTTCCTCGAATTGTGCGCGTGTCACGCTATGCCCGCCATGTTCCATGTAGGCTGAGAAGGCCGATATGATACGCGCGGGATCGGTTCCGATGGCCTCAAGAGCAACGGCAAGGTCGAACAGGTCGCGGCCCTTCTTCCGTTGATAAAGGGCACGCAGCTTGGTTCCCAGTAATTCATCGAGCTCATAGGTCGCAATTTCGCACGATCCTTCGAACCATCGGGACACCACGAAAAACGGCGTGGTCGTAAATCCGTAGACCGAAAAATGCTCGCGCGAGTTAATCTCGACTTTGAGGCGAAGGCGCAGCGGCGGCGCGTCTTCTGACTCGAAGCGGTAAGTGAACGTTACGCGGCCTTCGCTTTGCTTCCATTGTGGCTTGCCGAGCCACGGATCGAGAACTTCGCGGAGTGCGTCCATCACCGGCCCCGCCGGTTCCGCCGATATCTGGACGAGATCGATATCTTCCGAGTATCGCGCTGCCGGTTTCAGATAAAGTTTGTAAAGCGCTGTACCTCCGCGAAACGCGAGGGACTTCGCAAGGAGCGGATGGGAAAAGATCGCGACAAGTGCGCGGCTTATAACAAGGTCTTGTTCGACCTGGAAATCCTGCACCCATGGCGCTTGTGTCCGCCATTCTGTGATGTAGTCGCGTGGGATCAACTTTCCTCCTCCACATCCACGTTGACGAATAGTTTCCAATCCGCATCGCGAGAGGCCATGTCCTTGGACGCGCCGGGGAGGAGCGGAACCGCATCCCGTGCCGCGTTCTTGACGTATGCGCATAAGGGGGCTGTCTTGTCGCTTTGTCCGACAAGGTTAAGCAGATAGCCCAGCCGTTGCGCCCAAGCGACCGGAGCCGTCCGCGCAGCGCTGACCAGCTTGTCAGGATCAATTTGTTCCGCCAGTTCGGCGAGGACCGTCGCGACCTGATCGAGACCGCCCACATGGTTGTGGTAGCCGATCAGATCGATTGCCGTGGCTTCCGGCGTAGAGACAGCGACCGATCCGCGTGGCGTATTGAATTTCTGTACGGCAACATCCTTCAGGTCCTTGCGGACGCTGAAGGCAACCCTTATCAGCCCGCATTTGAGCGGGCGGCGGGATTTGGCCAGCATGACCTGAAATTCCTGCGGACGGTGATGCGCCGCGCCGTGATATTGGGCGGCCGAAAGCAGTGCGGCGTAGTAAGGAAGCCCGAGGCGGTCCATCAGGGCAGGGATGAACTGGTCGGCTGGTAGGCATCCGAGTGACTGGTACTCTGGCGGTACAACGACATAAAATCCACGGGCAGGTGAGGCGACCATCGTCTGGTGCGACAGGCGGTTCAGAGCAAGTCTCGCTGCGTCAGCCGATACGCCGAGCGCCTTCCGTGCATCGGCGGACGTAAAGTGATAGCGTCCGCCAGCGGCAAGGCTGGCAACAAAGTCGCGGGCATGCATTTGATTTGATTCCAATATCATATGCATATTGTATCAAAATGTGATATTTTACGCAAATAATATCGTAAACCTGCTACCTCTCCTCGGATTAAGCGAGAGGTCGAAAATCCTTCAAAGCTGTCGAAAACAGCATGATTCCTTGCAGCAGAGTCGAAAAGCCTTCGGGCGCGTAAAGTATCGATTTTCGAGGAATATCCAGAATTGTGATCAAATTTCACAAGTTAGGATCATTTTTCACGAATTTCAGCTATCCGGCTTCAATCCCTTGCGCGGGAGTTCAAAAACCGGCGACTTTAAGAATGGTTCGCAATTTCGCGTTTTATGTGCCAATTCCGATAAAATCTAATTATAGGATTTAGCACATAACGGTGTTCTATGGTCAGGTAAGCCCGCTCGGAAATGATTGATGCTGAACGACCATCAGGCCGAGTGCCGCGAAAAGTCTATCAAACGCAAATCGCCCTCCCGATTTGATCATAAAGTTCAATCGGCGCGATCAGAGATTTTCGTGTGCATTGCTCTCGTGCATTAAATTTCTACCGG
>CAYGSZ010000102.1:0-9234 GCA_964352705.1 uncultured Rhodobacterales bacterium | reverse complement strand
ACCCACAGGATAAAAAATACCGTTTAACATTGCAGGTTCGCACCCTGAGTCATGGTTATGATCAGGAAGAGTGGATCCCCAAAGTCTCGCGGCCAATCATGGCTGAGTTGTGCAAGAAAATTCTCTGGCCCCTCGCGCTTGGCACCATTAGTGGCTCAAGCATTTTGGTGCGTGATACCACCGATGAAATCAGTCCGTTTGCGTTGCGACGGCACCGTGGTGGTTTTCAGATCCCGTTGCTCAGCACGGCGTCAGGGTCTGCTTACCTTGCTTTTTGTGATCCGCACAAACGAGAAGAACTCATTGAGTTTGCCCTGGGAGAAGACCCCGAGGCGCTGTCACGCGGTGGCAGCAATATTGAATTGTATCGGCGGTCTCTCGATACCATCCGCGCCGAAGGTTATTCCTGCATGCGCGTGGTCGAGGCAAATCACAATGCCTTGGCCGTCCCGGTTGTAGTTGAGGGTGAAGTGTTCGCAACCGTATCCGCGCGCTTTTACACCACGGCTATGACTCTGCAGCAAGCAGTCGAACGTTATGCAGACGATATTCGCACGGCAGCGAAAAAGATGGGTGTGGATATCAGCGCGTGGAAGGCTAAACTTCCAGACGCCACCTAAGGCTAAGCTAAGCCGCTGCTGTTTTTTCAACATCCTGCGGAAACGGCAAACGATAGGTCAGCGCTAAAAACACCAACGATAAAGCGCCAGCAATAATCATGCTGGTTTGCGGGCTGGTAAAGGCAGCAATTGTGCCCCAAAGCGGGCTTCCTAACGCATACCCCATCATCAGCGTCATATTTAAAATGGCAATGCCGCGCCCGCGCACGGTGTTTGGCAGGATAAGTTGCGCTGAAATTTGCAGCGCTGACATTACAAAAAACCAGGCTGTCCCTGTAATCAACAACAGCGGCCCCATAATCAACGGGTTTGAAGTTAATCCCAATGCCATCAGCATGCTGGCATGAATGATGATAGCGCCCAGCACGATGGTGTTCCGCGAATATCGGCGCGAGAGACCCCCGTAGTTCAAAGCACCCACAATCGCACCCAGGCCAAAACAGCCGAACACCAAACCATAGTCTTCAGAATTTGGCACCAGCATCGGCATCATCGCCAGAATGATTGAGGTCACGGCAAAAAACAGACCGCCGCGCAATAACACGGTTCTGAATTGCTCAGACCCCCGCGCAAAGTCGATGCCGGTTTTAATCGCTTTCAGAAAGCTGCCGCCTGATGTGTCAGCGGCCTGGGGTTTGCGTCGCCACCACACCAATACAGCCAGTAGAAAAATGTAGGTTGCCGCGTTAAGTCCAATCACAGCTGCCCCGCCGATGATCGGCAGCAGCACGCCGGCCAGTCCTGGTCCGAGCACCCGCGCGCCGTTGTTTGCAATGCTGTATAGGCTCACAGCAAACGGCACGTTCTGAAGTCCTACAAGCTCTGGTACCACGGCAGATTGCGTCGGCTGGTTAAGGGAAAAGCCGACGGCCAGCAAAGCCGATAAGGCCAGCATCATCATCGGGTCTTGATTGCCCATGAGTATGAGTATGGCCAAAGCGGCCGCCGCCACCATCATCCATGTGTTGGCGACAATCAAAAGCTGTCTGCGATCAAAGGTGTCGGCCAAAGTGCCCGCAGCAACAATCAGTAGAACCGTCGGCAGGAAGTAAGCCGTTTGCACCAGCGACACCCAAATAGGGTCGCCATTGGTCCATTCTTTCATCAGCCAGGCTGCCGTGATGGTTTGCATCCAATAGCCCAGATTCGATAGGCAAATACCCAGCCAAACGGCGCGAAACAGGGGCATGCGCAAAAGCGGCCAGATGCTGGTTACGGCTTCAGAGGAGGGGGTGTTGGTCAAAGGGGGCCTTACATTTTAAAAATTTGTGTGATGCACCAAATAGCGCACCTCTTCATCAACCAACCTGCTTCTACAAATCGACCGCAGGGTGAGCGGTTTTCGCACACTCCCTATTGTCAGACCTCAACCGCGAAAGCATGATCAGGTCAGGGAAACAACAGTGAATAGAGTGTGACATGCCTAAGTCTGACTTCAAACCATCACGCCGCCGTCTTCTGCAAAGTGCGAGTGGCCTGGCTGTTGCATCATTCGTGCCGAAGCAGTTAAGCGCGGCAGAAAAAAGTGACGTCATTGTCATCGGTGCTGGGTTCGCCGGTCTGAACACCGCCATCATGCTGGCCGATGAAGGTTTCAGTGTGACCGTCTTAGAGGCCAACTCCCGCGTTGGTGGGCGGGCGTTCACGGCGGATCACATTCATGGGAAACCGGAGTTAGGCGCCAATCAAATTGGTCCTTATTACGCCCGCATCCGTGATATGGCCCACCGCTTGAACGTTGAATTGGCACCGGGGGCCAACATCAATGCGCCGTTCACATTTGCGCTTGGAGACACGCTGGTGCGCAAAGAAAACTGGGAAGGTCACAAGCTCAACAAAACGGTCGGCGAAGAACGCACGGTTATGCCTTCGGCCATGCAGGGCTACTACATGAAAAAATTTAATCCGTTCGAAGGCTTTGACGATTGGTTGGAGCCTGAAGCCGCGCGGTTCGATATCCCATTGGCCGAGTGGTTAATGGAAAAAGGCATTTCTCAAGAAGGCATGCGTCTCGTCAACGAAGGGCTTATTGCACCGGATGCGTGGAACGTTTCTCTTTTAACGTTGCTGCAAGAAAACACGCGCGCAGAACTTATGTCGGGTGAAGGCGGCACAAGCGACAAAGACAGATTCGAACTCGCGGCATTGACCAGTGCTCATGTGGTTGGCGGCACGTCCCGTTTGCCCGAAGCGATGGCGCGCGAACTTGGGGACTCTGTGCTGCTCAATAAAATCGTCACCACCATTGATATGACCGGACCGGGTGTCGATGTGTCCTGTCTTGATGGTACTCGGTATCAATCTGATTTTGTTGTCTCAGCGATCCCATTTGGTCCTCTAAACCGGGTCACCATATTACCGACCCTCATGGGCGAGCAGGCGGCAGCCGTGCGCCACATGCCTTATGCCAACAACACCCAGGTTCACATGCGCCTCAAAGGCGAGCCGTTCTGGGAGCAAGACGGTATGGATGCGTCACTGTGGACCGACGGCCCTCTTAACATGGTGCGCCAGCCGATTGGTTATGACGGCACCCGTGATCGTCTGGTTGCTTTATGTGTCGGCAAAAAAGGCGAACGCCTCGACCAGTTGCAGCCCAAAGAACGCGGTGAGTTTGTGGTCAGAGAAATTGAACGCTTGCGCCCCTCCACCAAAGGTAAAATCGAAGTCACAGGGGTGCACTCCTGGCCGCAGTATAACTTTGTTTCTGGCTGTCGCCATTCTTACGGGCCTGGTCAGGTGACCCGGTTTGCCCATGAAATGATTAAGCCCCATGGCCGCATGCACTTTGCCGGCGAGCACACACGCCGCCTGGAAATTGGAATGGAATCCGCAATGGAATCCGGTGAACGCGCGGCGTTTGAAATCCTCGAACGCACGGCATAACCAAAAGCATAACTCAAAGCATAACGATACGCTTTTAAAGGAACGTACAGATGACACGATCAAAGATTTTCTCTGGCCCGTTGAGCCGCCGGAGCTTCACCGCAGCTGCCGCTGGCACAGCCTCTGCCGCACTCATGGGGCGTCGTGCCTATGCCTTTGAATCTGCCGACGTGATTATCATTGGCGCCGGCCTTGCAGGCCTGAACGCGGCGCTCAATCTGGAGTCAGAAGGCTTGAGTGTGATTGTGCTGGAGGCTGCTGACTATGTGGGGGGACGCACCCGCACGTTTGACCTGCCGATTGGTCCAACCAACGCGGGCGGTCAAACAATCGGGCCATACTATGCACGTGTGCGTGATGTCGCGACCCGGCTTAAAGTGCCGTTGATTCCTAACCCAAGGCGCATAGCCATGGGCAACTATGTTAACGATACCCTGGTCTCCTCTGCGGATTGGCCAAACGCCGAGGCTAACAAGACGGTTGGTCCAGAGCGCGGTGTTCAGCCTGGTGCGCTCGAATTTTTCTATCTCTCTGGTAAAAACCCACTCCCTGATGTGGAAAGCTGGACCGAAGCCGAGCAGGCTCAGTTTGATGTGCCCCTGGAAACTTTTTTGCGGGACAACGGCGCGTCCGAAGAAGCGCTGCGACTGATTGGTCAGAGCATCAACGTTTTTGATTTGTCATCCGGATCGGCCTTGGCGTATTTGCGCGATATCAAGCGCCTGCAATGGGGCATGGGAAATCCTGATGACCGAACGCGTACAACCTACGGCGGCGGCACCGATGCTGCGCTTGAATTCAATGAAATCGCCGGTGGCACCCAGCGCTTGCCAGAAGCAATGAGGGCGGCGTTAAGCGGACCGGTTCATCTCAAAAAGACTGTGCAGTCCATCGACATGACGGGCAGCGACGTCGAAGTCAAAACCATAGATGGCGGCCGCTATATTGGTAAGTATGCGATCTCGGCTGTTCCGTTTACGGCGCTCCGCAATGTTGATGTTTTCCCAAATTTTGTCGGCACGCAGTTTGATGCTGTCCGTCAGTCTGCCCACGGCAACACGTTGCGTGTGTTCATGGAGTTCTCCTCACCGTTCTGGGATGACATTGGTGATCCCGGTCTGTTTACGGATACAGCGATTGAACGGGTGTTTGCGCGGACCAACGAAGAAGACGAAATATTTGGGCTCGACTGTTGGGTTAACGGTAACTCTGCCTATCGTTTAGATCAGTTGCCTGAAGAAGAAGTCGGGAATTTTGTCGTCGATACGCTCGCGCGCATCCGGCCTTCAACAAAAGGCAAGATCAAGGTGTTGAAGGTTCACTCTTGGGCCAAGCATTCACCGTCGGGCTGTTGTCGTCATGTTTATAATGCTGGGCAGGTTGGTCTGTGGGCAGGCGTCATGGCCACACCGCACGAGCGCTTGCACCTTGCCGGTGAACAAACCCGTAGTATTGAAAACGGCATGGAGGCTGCGGCTGAGTCCGGAGAGCGGGCCGCGTTCGAGATTATGGAGCGCGCGCTTTAGAAAAAGCCACGCCACTTGTTACGTTAAGGGGAGGGGCATCATGTCTTTTAAGTTGATCTGTGCGGCCACATCGCTGCTTGCGGTGATGTCTGCATCTGCATTTGCTAAAGATCCGCTGCCCACAGCGTCTCCTGAAAGCGTTGGCATGACCACGGCTGGTTTGGACCGCTTGGCCGGTCAAATGCGTGGGCTGGTCGATGAGGGTTTGCGCGCTGGCGTGGTGTGGGGAGTTGTTAAAGACGGCAAGCTCGTTCAGCTCGAAGCCTATGGTCAACGCGATATCGCCGCCAACTTACCCATGGAAACGGATACGGTTTTCCGTTTGTATTCTCAGTCCCGGGCGGTCACGGCTGCGGCCATTTTGACCCTGGTGGATGAGGGAAAACTGGGTCTCGATGATCCAGTCGCCAATTACCTGCCTGAAATTGGTCGAATGCAGGTGATCTCAGAACTGAGTCGCGACGCGGTTATCAAGACCGTTCCGCAAGACCCGCCGATGACCGTGCGGCATTTGTTTAATTACACCTCTGGTCTGGGCTATGCCCGCGATTGGCCGGCAGGTGTTGGCATCGAGCAGCGGGATATTCTCGATCTCAACAGCACGTTAAGTGACATGGTGCAAAAGTTTGCCAAGTATCCTCTGCTGGCCCAACCCGGCGCGCGCTGGGTGTATGGTTTTCATTCCGATGTTCTTGGGGCCGTTGCCGAAGTGGCGTCTGGGCGTAATTTTAATGACTTCCTCGACCGTCGTTTGTTCAAGCGCATTGGCATGGACGATACGGGCTATTGGGTCCGCCGTGGCTCAAATGATCGCCTGGCCGCTGTTTATGGTCCGGACGAGTCGGGGGCTTTGATCGTCACCCCTGCGCCTGCGTCAGGGCCTTATACCCAGCCTGGCACACTGTTCTCTGCTGGTGGCGGGCTTGTTTCAACCGTGCCGGATTATCTCCGCTTCGGTCAGATGATTCTCAATGGCGGCGAGTTAGAGGGCGAGCGGGTGCTCAAGGCGGGCACCGTTGCGATTATGACCACCAATGCATTACAGCCCGAGCAAGGTCGACTGTCTTTTGGGGACAGCTTTAACCCGGCGCACCCCTTCACCGGTTATGGCTGGGGCCTGGCCATCGGAGTGCGGTTGCCGAACGCCGCTCATACGGTTCCCGGTTCACCGGGTGATCTGGTCTGGGGCGGCCTCACCAACACCACATTCTTCTTTGATCCGGTTGAAAACATCGTTGCCGTTGCCATGACCCAATACCTTGGCCCAACCGGCGATGAACTTACTTTCCGCCTCAGAGAAGGTGTCTACGGCGCTTTGGATAAATAACGCCATGCGCACCGCCCTCAAAACTGTTGGTCTGCTCTGCGTTCTTCTCGCGGCCCCGGTGGCCTTGGCTATAGATGAGGCCGCGCCCTTAGACGTCGGCCTCTCGCCCTATGCCATCGATCATCTCGATGCGGCGATGACAGCCCTGGTTGAAACCGGGCGCAGGTCAGGCATTGTTTGGGCCGTTGCCAAAAATGGTAAGCTGGTCACCCACAAAGCGGCAGGCCTTCGCGATATTGAAGCGGATCTCCC
Organism: uncultured Rhodobacterales bacterium; assembly: GCA_964352705.1. Lineage (GTDB taxonomy): Bacteria > Pseudomonadota > Alphaproteobacteria > Rhodospirillales > Rhodospirillaceae > WLXB01. The sequence continues at coordinate 2,623 of CAYGSZ010000102.1, read as the reverse complement.
CATGCAGACGGACAGCGTATTTCGTCTGCATTCGATGACCCGCGCGGTCACCGGTGTCGCGGTCATGATGATGTATGAAGAGGGTAAGTTTGCGCTCGACGATCCAGTCTCCAAATATATCCCGGCGTTTGCCAACACCCCCGTTCTTAAAAACCGCAAAGGCGATTCCAGAGATACAGAACCACAAGCCTCACCGCTGACCATACGGCATCTCCTCACCTACACATCCGGTATTGGCTATCCCTTCGATTACGATGCCACTCTCGACGTGAGTTTTGAAAAGGTCTTCCCCCGCGACCAGACCATTGAGCAGGGCGTTAATTACTTGGCGACCCGTCCGTTGTTGTTTCAACCTGGCGCGCGCTGGTATTACGGGTTTTCCGGTGATGTTCTCGGGCGTCTGGTCGAAATTTGGTCTGGCCAACCGTATGACGCGTTTTTGCACGACCGTATTTTTGCGCCACTTGGCCTCAGCGATATGGGGTTTCAAATCCCAGACGACCAAAAGCACCGTCTGGCTAAAGTCTACGGCCCCGATGAAGCTGGCGTGCTTCAGGATGTCACCGCCCGCATGCCGCCCATCGACTTTTACAGTGCAGGCGATACCATTTTCTCGGGCGGTGGTGGCTTACTCGGCACGGCCATGGATTACCTGCGCTTCTCTCAAATGGTGTTGAACGGCGGTGTTTTAGAAGACGTGCGCCTTCTCCAGCCTGAAACAGTCGCCTTGATGACCCGCAATCATCTGACGCCGGAACAAGGCCCGTTGAATTGGTACGCCAAAGGCCGGTTCACTGAAAATGATCCCTGGGCCAAGGCCAATGGCTATGGCTGGGGCCTCAGCATTGGCGTCCGGTTGGACGATCAGCCGCATACCCTTGGTGGTGGGCGCGGCGAGTTTAGATGGGATGGCTTTGCCAATACCACTTTCTTTATTGATCCTGAAAACCAAATCGTCGCCGTGGCCATGACCCAGTATCTCGCCCCGGATCAGAGCGCTCTTGAGAACGCTTTGCGCACATCTCTTTATGGAAGCGTGCTCAGCCAGCCCAACTAACGTTTTAAGCGCAGTTGATCGACGGCCAGTTGTTTGTGACGAAAGGGCAGGTCACCCAGTCGGTCGCTCACCGCAACAACATCAACCAGGTACACCAGAAACAGCGCCGGGGCGAGGTCGTGCATGGTCTTGGACAGGTCTTGAAGCGTGCGCGCACGTTCTTGTTCATCAAACATGCCGTTTGAAGCTGTGATAACCGGCATGACACTCTCGTCGCAGAAAAAAGCACCGGGTTTGTTGCACGAGAAGATCTCAATGGCGCGGACGACATCCCAGTAAGAGGCCCCGTTCCAGGTGGCGGAAATAGAATCTGCACCGCCCCAGTCGCCGCTGAAGTATTTACGAATCCAGTCCTGCCCTTGCACCGCATTGAATTCCACATCAACGCCAACGGCGGCCAGGTCTTGTGCAACCTTCTGGTAAGTGGTCGCCGCTTCCAGCATGCCGCCTGCGACCAAAACGTCAGCGCGAAATGACAGGCCATCGCCGTATCCCGCATCCTTCAGCAGCGCTTTTGCGCGCGCCGGGTCATAAGGGTAAGGCACAACGTCCGGATTATACCCGGTCATGCCCTGGTACCCCGGCTGACCTGCGGGTTGAGTGGTTCCCACCATAATAATGTCGGCGATGGCGTTTTTATCCACCGCATAGTTCAGCGCCTGACGCACACGTTGATCGGCAAAAGGAGAGTCCGGATCGGTGTTAGACAAGGCGAGTGAGGCGATCTGACCGCCGGGACGGGTAATCACCTTAAAGCCCTGCGCGCGCAGGACATCAATCTCAATCACACCGAAATTGTAGCCGATATCAACCTGCTCAGACAGCAGCGCCTGTACCTGCGTTGGGGCATCTTTGACCAGGCGAATATCCACCGTGTCAATTTCGACCGGTGGTCGCCAGCTCTCCCAGTTGGCTTTCAGCAGGGGGCGCTGGGCTTCCAAACGCCAGTCTTCCACCACATAAGACCCGGTGCCGATTGGCGCCCGACTAAACGCATCTGGCCCCAGTTCTTCGTACAGCCAGGGCTCTGGCATGGGAATGGTGCCGAACCGGCGCGGCAGCAGCACATCGGGTTGATGGGTCTCAACTTCTAACGTCAGGTCATCAATCGCCTGGGCTGATTTTATCGTCGAAGTTTCCGCAGACAGCACATAACGTCCGGCTTCTGCACTTTGCAAATAGGTGATGGTTTTAACAACCGCTTCGGCGGTGAACGCCCGTCCGTTCGAGTATTTTACATCTGGGCGGAGTTTTATGGTCCAGGTGGTGTCTGAGGTTGGTGCGGCGCTCAGCGCAAGTCCGGGTTCTAAGGTGCCGTCGGTAGAGACATAAAACAGCATGTCATGGATCATGGCGTGCGGGTTGATGACGCCTTGCACCATGGATGAAAACGGATTCATCAAAGTTGAAATATTTCCGGTTGCCGCAGCCCGCAAGGTTTCGGCGCTCGCTGGCAGAGTCAGGGCAGCCAGGCTTACAAATGTCAGAAACAGTTTTGCTGTTTTCATTCTACCGCTTCCTTCATGCGCATCTGCTCAAAGACAAACCCACCGCCGCCCATCACCA
>CAYGSZ010000101.1:0-9497 GCA_964352705.1 uncultured Rhodobacterales bacterium | reverse complement strand
GTGATGATGCCCGTTACACCGTGCGCAAAAAGGGATCGCAGCCGATTATCGATCCTGGCCTCAGCAATGGAAACCCCATGCCCTGCGATCTTTTTCCAATGCTTTGGCCAGAGCCAAATAAGCCTCCAAGCCTGCACATAAAGCGCTCTGACTATCCTTCTGGAAGGCCTATTTTACGGTCTTGAGGGTGGGGTTAATCTATCTGTCCAACGCGTGGATGTTGTAAAAGTCGACCTTAGCAGATGTTCCCAGACCGGCGACAATAGTACTAGAGATAATAACAAGTGACGCATTACATAAACAAAGGATCACATTCATGATTGTATCATCCGTTGATCGGTTTCTGATGGACCGGCGCCGCGCACTTGGTGCGGGGTTAGGGCTTGCCGCTGTTGCCGCTGGGGTGTCTACTTCGCCCGCGTTGGCAAAATCCAATGGCTTTGACACGGCCTTAGACTTTGGTGGGGCCTTCGATCCAAAAAAGCCGGAACATAACACGTTGGCTTTTTGCAAACTCATGTCGGATACGCGTGATGGTGCAGAAACTTGCGGGTATTTTAAAGGTGATGTTCTTGCCTATGTTGGTCCGGAGAAGCGTTTAGAGCCGTTGTTTGGCTATGAAGGCTTCGGGATGACACGAACCTTCCAAACCGGTGACTATGCGTGGCGTAAGCTTCACAAAGAAGTGGCGTACTACACCGACCTCAAAACCGGTGAAGTGATGGATGAATGGCGCAACCCCTTTCTCGACGAAACGGTTAAGGTGGTTCAGGTCCATAATGATGTGGTCAATTCTACCTGGGCGCCGACCTATTCTTTCGGTGTGGGCCCAACCAAAGTCACCTATCCGTTTGTCTTTCCGTGGTTGGTGATGGGGGATAACGCGGTCGTCGACTTCGGCGTAAACACCACCCACCGTGCGGTGCTTCAACCGGAAGACTGGCCCCGCGAATCTCATGGTGAAATCACCCAGGTGCTTGAAGCCATCCAGGTTCATGCACGGCTATCTGATCTTATGGATCCTAACCAAACCCGGGTGCAGGCCTCGGGTTCCTGGCAACGTATTTCACCGTGGCTGCCATGGATGCTGATGGGGCGTCAGTCTGGCCATCTGTTCTATAAAACTGTAACGCGTCGCATGGCAGAAGGCGTGGAAGGCTTACCGCAGCATATTCGCGAGTATACGGAAGCTAACTATCCAGATTATTTCACGGCCCCGACGGAATGGCAGGAGCCAAATGTGTCCAGCTATGAAGTCTACGAACGTGAAATGGACCCACAACCGTTCAAGGACGGTGTCTAGCCTCAGCGCTGAGTGTAGAGCGTTATTTGGAGAGGGCGACCGCAAGAATCGGGTCGCCCTTTTCTATATCTAAACGGTACTGTTAGAGATGAACCGCGTCTCGCCAAAAATGAATCTTAAAGCTGATGCCCGTGATTACCAGCGGGTTGAGCAGGCTATTGCTTACATCATAGAGCACCGTTCGTCGCAGCCAGAGCTGGATGACGTTGCAGCGAACATTGGCTTGAGCCCCTTTCATACTCAACGTTTATTTACGCGTTGGGCCGGGGTCAGCCCGAAACGGTTTTTGTCTTATCTGACGGTCGAACACGCCAAACAAAAACTGGAACAGTCCGCCAGTGTGTTTGATGCCGCGTTGGATACCGGCTTGTCTGGGCCATCGCGTCTGTATGATCTCATGGTATCGGTCGAGGCCATGACGCCAGGTCAATACAAAACCCAGGGGTCAGATATCACCATCCGTTATGGTCAAGCTCCCACACCTTTTGGAGCAGCGCTGTTGCTGGTGTCTGATCGTGGTCTTTGTGGGCTTGAGTTTTTCACAAGTGACTTTGCCACGTTGCTCGAAGCCGCAAAAGCAAGATGGCCACTCAGCCATTTCGAAGAAAATCAGAGCCTAACCAAGGAGATGGCATCGCGCATTTTTTCAGAGGGCCATACAGTTCCGGTCCTTATGAAGGGGACGCCCTGGCAACTGCAAGTGTGGTCGGCGCTTTTACGTGTCCCGTCTGGAGTGATCACCAGCTATGGTCAAATTGCAGAGCAGGTGTGTACCAGAAAAGCCTCCCGTGCTGTTGGCACAGCCGTTGCCGCAAATCACATCGGCTATGTTGTGCCGTGCCATCGTGTTTTGAGGTCGACCGGTTTGTTTAAGCGTTATCGCTGGGGCGCTCCTCGTCGCTGGGCGATGTTAGCCAAAGAGTCTGCCGGAAGTTAAGAGGTGCTGTTTTTGTAATTCTGTATGGTGATAGAAATCTGCGTACGCACTTCTTTCGGTTGATCTCGAATAGCTAGCCCAACACTTTTTAACTCGCCGCGTAAACTATAAACCTGATCCAAAAGTGAAAGGATGACGGGTATGGCTTCATCCTGAAGATCTAATTCATCCAACAGGTAGCAAATCAAATCTGCGCGTCCCACATCTAGATCATTGTATACGTCTTGTGCTTCCTCAGATTTGGGCGTGATCCACCCTTCTTGCACCCAGCGGTCCAGCCGGGTGTCAGTCAAGTTTGCACAAAGCTTGATGATGTCAGCTTCCGCATACATTAGACGTACTCCTTAATCTTGGCGCGTGGGTTGTAGGGATGGGACTCGGCCCAATCCGTCATACATTTCGTTAAGTCAGGGTCGATCGTGTCGGGCAACGCAATACTCAGTCTGACGAGTTGGTCCCCCTTCGTCGATTTTGTTTCAATGCCCTTGCCCTTTAATCGCAGGGTGGCCCCACTGGTTGATCCCTTGGGTATGGTCATCGTCACGCTGCCGTTGATCGTTGGCACTTCAACGCGGCCGCCAAGAACGGCTTCTGGTAACGTAATAGGCAGATCAATCTGTATATCTTTGTCCTGCCGCTTGAACAGCGGGTGAGGTTTTACCGCAACGGCAATCAAGGCGTCGCCTGGCCCACCCTCGCCGAGGCCTGATTGACCTTTGCCTTTCAGTCGAAGGATTTGCCCGTCGGTTAATCCTTTTGGGATATCAACATCCAGGCTTTGTCCGTCCGGTAAGATGAGGCGCTTGGTGCCGCCAAGCGCTGCCTCTAAGAATTCAACACCTAAGGTGAATTGAAGGTCACCGCCACGCATTGAAAAGCTAGAACTCTGGCGTCCCTGACCCGCTTGTCTTTGTTTGTTAAACAAGTCTGAAAATATCTCGTTGATATCAGCGGCATCTTCAAAGTTTGACGAGGTATAGTATTGATGAGGCCCAGGCCCTTCCGCATGCTGCCGATAGGCCCCAGCTTGCGGCGTGTCGGTTCCAGATGCATCAATTTCGCCACGGTCGTAACGTTTACGTTTTTCTTCATCGCTCAATATGGCATGCGCGGCCGAGACAGCCTTAAATTTCTCTTCGGCGGAAGTGTCGCCTGGATGAAGGTCGGGGTGGAACTGTTTTGCGAGACGACGATAGGCTGTCCGGATTTCATCTTTGCCGGCCGTTTTTGCAACGCCAAGCGTGGCATAGAGATCTTCAGGTTTACTCATTGGTTCAGGTCTCCAGAACACCTTGGCTCGGGATTACGAATCAAGCGCCTACTTACGATATAAGGCGCAAAACGCGCCTGCGCTATGCTTATGAGGCCAAAATTTATGAGTTCAGACGTTTTTATCCGAACAAGGTCGTCAATAAATATCAACTCTCAAAGTCACAGGAAGCAAGGGCAAAAAAATCACTTTTGAGGACTTGCGCAACTCATTTTACACACTAGATGAGTCGAGACGGATGCCGCTTTTGGGTCTGTCGTTACCTTAACCAAGCGTGGCCACTGCGGCTCGTATTGGCGTCGCAGCAGCGCGCTGTTTGATATCGCTTAAGGAGGATATCTCATGCGTACTTTAGATCTCGCACCCCTGTTCCGTGCTTCTGTCGGATTCGACAATCTCACCCGCGTTCTTGAGGCGTCAGCACGACACGACGGTGCCCAAGCCTCATACCCTCCCTACAACATCGCGAAAGCCTCAGACGATGATTATCGCATAACCTTTGCCGTTGCTGGCTTTGGGGAAGATGACATTGATGTGGTGATCGAAAACAACTCTCTCACGGTGACCGGAAAAGTTGAACAAGTTGAAGACGAAGATGTCTCATACTTGCATCGTGGCATTGCCGGACGATCCTTTCAACGACGTTTCCAACTGGCGGATCATATCCAAGTAAAAAATGCCATCATGGAAAATGGTCTGTTGCATATCGACCTCAAACGCGAAGTGCCAGAAGCCTTGAAACCAAAGCGCATTGAAATTGCTGCAGCAAGGCGGCCAAAAGTTATCCAAAGCTCGGTCACCAAAGAAGCCGCTTAACCAAGGAACTAGCTCCTTTTATCCCCTCCCCAAGAGGAGCTGTCCAGATATCAACTTGCCCCTCGCATTAACGTGCGAGGGGTTTTTTGTTTGTGCAGTTTAAAATTCGTTGCGTGTTGTCATTCTTAACCTGAACAGCGGGAGAGAGACCTGTTAGTCTAGGGTTATCAAATTTTCTGAAGTGAGGAAGTGATGGCACGTCTCGAAAATGTAATACCGGTGTTTCCAGATTTAGAAGATCGATTTGGCCTCAGCTATGCGGTGAAAGCGGGCAACACAATCTATTTATCTGGTCTGTTGGCTGCGGATGATAATTTTAACCTTGTCGGCGAGAACGATATGGAAGCGCAAATCCGCTGCATATACGATCGGCTAAAATTCGTGCTAGCAAAATGCGATGCAGATTTACGGCATGTCGTCAGTGAAATTAACTTCACCACCAATTCTCCAGCCCTCAGTCGTGCATCCTGGGTGCGTGAGAAAATATACAAAGATGCCGGTGCGGCTATGCCGGCGGCGACGGGCGTTGGTGTTTCCAGTCTTTATCTTCCTGGCGCAATGTTAGAAACGCATGCAACAGCGGTGCTTGATTAAGTGGGTGTTTGGTAATGTCTCTCTACGAAATTGTAACTGACTTTACGCGCGTTGCCCCTGATGTGGTCGAGCGCGCTATGGGGCTTTATTTTTGCATTGTCGGTGGGCGCGTAGGTCCACGCTATGTCATGGATGCCGGTATTAAGGCGCTAGATCGTGATTGGCGTATTTGCGGCACCGCGGTCACCGTAAAACCAGAACATACGGACGATGTTTTAATGGCGCAATTGGCGGGTAAATACGTCAAGCCGGGCGATGTTGTTGTCATTGATGCCGGAGGCCAGCCTCATTCAGCCTGTTTGGGTGCGAGCATGGTCAACGGTTTTAAGGAAATGGGCGCAACAGGAATCGTCGCGGACGGGTATGTCCTGACGGCTGAAGTTATGCGTAAAAGAGAAGGTGTTCCCGTTTTTTGTCGCGGTACGGTTTCGGTGTCGCGGGGTATGGAGCATCCCGGTTGGATCAATACACCGGTCGTGTGTGGCGGTGTCATCGTCAATCCAGGCGATCTCATTCTCGGAGATGAAGACGGTGTCGTTGTTGTGCCGCGTGAACACGCCGCAGAAATCGTTGATTTGGTTGCCGGGCGTGGCAATGAGCGCGAGGGTGCCATTCGACCACGAGACGGTGTCTTAGCTCCCCGCAAGCCCGTTGATGGACCCTACTATCAGCGTTGCGGTGCCGAGGCTAAGCTGGAGGCCATGACCAACATCAAAATCAAGTCTGAGCCAGGTGAGCGTTAGGTCAAGCTAAGCCAATATCTGCGAGACGCTGCTCCAGGAAAGCTTGCGCCGTGATGGGAGATTGATAGCGGTTGGGATTGTCTGGCGTAATACATTCTGGAAGGGTTTCAATCACAACCTCAGGTGCGAAGTGTAAAAAGTAGGGGATGGAATAGCGCGAAACTTTGGCGGCTTCTCCAGTGGGCCTTGAAACCCGATGCGTGGTGCTGGGCAGAAGGTTATTGGTCAAGCGTTCCAACATATCGCCTACATTACAGACAATCGACCCGGAGTCTGTTTGCACCGGAATCCAAGTTCCGTCTCGTCTTAAAATTTCCAAGCCGACCTGATCAGCACCAACCAATAAGGTGATAACGTTGATGTCTTCGTGTGCCGCCGCGCGTGTTCCAGAACCAACAGCTTCGCATGGTGGATAATGCAAAAGGCGCAATATGCTGTTGCCCTTTGCCACACGTGGCTCAAAGAAGTCTGGAGATTGTTGAAGATAAATAGCAACAGCTTTGAGAAGTTGCCGCCCAAGTAAATCCATGGATTCAAAAAAGCACAGACAATCCGACTTGAAGCTTTCGTTATCTGTCGGCCAAATATTTGCAAGTGCGCGGTTATTATTTATCTGGGTGGCGCTGAATTCTCGTCCCACATGCCAGAATTCTTTGAGGTCGGGCGTCTCGGCGTCTTTTGCGGTTTCAATTCCGAAGGGAGTGTATCCGCGTTGGCCGCCGCCATTTTTAATATGGTAGCGTTGTTTGGTCTCGCTCGGCAGGGAGAAAAACCCACGCGCCGCCAGCAAACACTTCCCTATCGTATCCTCAGATATGCCGTGATTGGTGACCGCCACAAAGCCGGTTTCCGTCCAGGCCTGCCCTAAAGCTTTACCGAACTGTAAAGGATTAGCTTTTAAGCTCTGTATATCAAGGGTGGGGATAGAGGAGTTCAGGGACATCAAACCTCTGAGCCATCAAACCAGTGCGATATGATTTGCAGGTTTAGTGGTGCCCTCCGCCGGAGTCGAACCGGCACGCCCTTACGGACAACGGATTTTAAGTCCGTTGCGTCTACCAGTTCCGCCAGGAGGGCATCGCGTTAGTCTAGGTAGCCGCTGCGAGCGAGAACCGCAACGTCAATTCTCAAATTTTTGCGTTGAAAAGAACGAGAGCCAATTCCGTTAGTCTTGAATTTCCTGGTCAATACTTGGTGTATGACCCAGACTTTCAATCGCCGCGATGACCTTTTCTATGGCCTGATCAATGCTCTCTTGTTCCGTGCCTTTGGCAACAACGCTGAGTCCGATGCGTTTCCCCCTGAAAAATGGGTAGCTGCCAAGATCGACATCCATATGCTGGTTCTGAATAAGGGTGAGGTGATCAGCTAAGTCACCTTCGCCCAGGTGTGCCTCAACAAATCTGGATAGTACCGGAGCCCCCTGAGCCAGGGTGGGCGCAATAGAATCAAACATGGCCCGCGCGATACTGGGCACGCCGGCCAAAACATAGACGTTGTCCATTTGAATTCCGGGTGCGGATGTCGCTTTTGACTCAATGGGTAATGCGCCTTCGGGCAGGTCTGCCATCTTCAGGCGCGCTTCGTTGAGTTTTGCACCGTAGTACTGAGACATCTTATCAACGGAGGCTTGATGCCGCTTCAAACCCACGCCGAAGGCTTTGGCAATAGCCGCTGCGGTGATGTCATCATGGGTTGGTCCAATGCCGCCCGTCGTAAACACATAAGTATGCGCTGCACGCAGCGTATTCACGGCGTCGATAATTTCATCTTCAATATCTGGAATAACACGCACGTCACGCAACGGAATTCCGATGCGCCCCAGCGCTGTCGCCAGAAACTGAATGTTGGCATCGCGTGTGCGGCCAGACAAAATTTCGTTGCCGATCACGATAAGGGCTGCTGTGGGGTTTTCACTCATGCATCGCACTCTAGGGTCCGATCTGACATGGCGCAACGGTGTTAAAAATCACGCTCGAACATCGGAATAAGGGGTAAATCTGCCGGAGGCATTGGATAGCTGTTGAGGTCTTTAGCCCTGACCCATGCGAAAGCTTGCTCTTCCTGAGGGTCAACATCCCCCGTCCACTGACGACATATGTAAAGCGGCATCAGAAGGTGAAAAGAGTCGTAGCCGTGAGATACAAAGGTGTAGGGTGTGCAGGTTTTGGGCTCTAGGGTCAGGCCCAGCTCTTCTTTGAGTTCGCGGCTCAACGCTTGTTCCGGGGTTTCACCGTCTTCGAGCTTTCCGCCTGGAAACTCCCAAAGTCCAGCCATGGCTTTGCCCTGTGGGCGCTGCGTGATCAGAATCTCATCACGTTGATTCATGAGGGCCGCAGCGACAACAGTGATCACCCTCATGATCGATAGTCTGCGTTGATATCAATGTATCCATGCGTCAGATCGCAGGTCCAGACTGTCCCCGCGCCATTGGCAATTCCGACATCAACCTTAATTTCAATATTGCGTCCGGTCATATGTGCGGTGACCGGGGTTTCATCATAGCCTTCGACGGGCTCACCATTTTTGGTGATCTGGATGCCGCCAATGGCAATGTCCAGTTTATCGCGGTCGGCGCGTTCACCGGCTTTTCCCACGGCCATGACAATGCGGCCCCAGTTTGCATCTTCACCGGCAATTGCTGTTTTGACCAAAGGGGAGTTGCCGATTGCCAGACCTATTTTGCGGGCAGCAGCATCGCTCTCGGCACCCGTCACGTGAATCTCAATAAACTTCTGAGCCCCTTCCCCGTCTTTTACAACTTGGTGCGCCAAATCAAGCAGCAGATCATTGAGAGCGGCCTCAAAATCTTTCGCGCGCTCGTCACCAATTTCAGTGATGGTCTGATGCGGGGCCTGGCCCGTTGCAAACAACAACAGCGTGTCAGATGTCGATGTGTCGCTGTCGACTGTAATGGCGTTAAAGCTCTTGTCGGCCCCATCAGCGATGAACCTCTGAGCCACGTCCGGGGCGAGGGCCGCGTCCGTCATCACGTAGGCGAGCATCGTTGCCATGTCTGGTGCAATCATGCCCGACCCTTTGGCGATTCCGACCAGGGTCACGGTTTTGCCATCAATTTTTGCAGTCCGGACGGCACCTTTGGGGTAGGTGTCTGTCGTCATGATGGCGGTGGCGGCATCTTCCCAGTTGCTGTCCGACAAATTCGCCGTGAGGTCGTCAATTTTTGACGTAATGCGCTCTTCCAGAAGGTACTGACCAATGGTACCGGTGGAGCACACAAATACATCTTCGTTGTCACAAGAGAGGGCGTCGGCCACGGCGGCGACAGTTTTTTCCACTGCTTGCCGTCCACGTTGCCCGGTAAACACATTAGAATTTCCAGAGTTTACGACCAGAGCGCGGGCTTGGCCGTTTTTGATGGCCACCTGGTTCCACTGCACGGGTGCGCCAGCGGTGACTGATTTTGTCATAACACCGCTCACGACCGTTCCAGGTACAAACTCGGCCAGCATCAAGTCAAGGCGTCCCACATATTTCACTCCAGCGGCGCAGGCTGCAAGGCGCACGCCCTTTATCGCCGGCAGAGCAGGAAAATGATCAGGTGCGAAAGGAGATTTGAGGTCAGTCATGGCAATATATCCTAGTTATACGCCGTTATTCGCATACGGTTGAACTCACGTCTAGCACTGCCTTCTGACCCAAAGAGTCTCTAAAGCACTGAAAACGGTCAATTTATGCCTCGCTATCGTTGACAGTTGCCAGCCATGTTCTTATGTCTTCGGCGGTGTATCGGACCCGATGCGCCTTATTTTAACCTCTTATCGAGGTGCCCATGCTCGGCGCTCTGGCCAAACGACTGTTTGGAACTTCTAA
>CAYGSZ010000100.1:0-9500 GCA_964352705.1 uncultured Rhodobacterales bacterium | reverse complement strand
GCCTCATCTATCTGTGAGGGATGCTCAGGAGCGGCTACACCAGTCGGTAAATAAGTATCGATGAGATATTGCTCACTGACAGCAAGACGTTCATCCATAGTCGGCCCTGCATGCAAAACCGTAAAGTTGTCAGGCAACCCCTTGGCGATCAGATCATCAACCTCCGTCAGGTCTGGCTTCGCTTCCCACCGCGTTAGCGTCGCGGGAACTGTAAGGCGACTGATAAGATGATGCTTGGCCGTATAGAACGCAGGCCTATAGGCATCGGCATAGTTTGCCCCGGCACGTAAGTAGTCGAGCAGTTTTTCCTGAATTTTTTCAGGGGCTGGCATGTCAACAGGAAGGCGGGCCGCTTTGGCCGTAAACTGCCACGGCGCAAACAGATTGAGGGACCGCACCATATCCCAATGGGTCAGAAGATGACCGCCGTCGCGACGGGGCGTTACATCTGGAAAGTAGCCTTTGGTGAGAACATCGACATCTTCATCGGCAACATCTCCCGCCGTATCCAGCATGCATACGGCGACACGTTCTGGGTGTGCTGCCGCAAATATGTGGGCGATTTCAGCACCAGTGGCGTTGCCATAAAATGCTGCTTTTTGGATGCCGAGGGAATCAAGCAAGACCACCAGCGGCTGAACATAATCGTCCAGAGCCGGACCCTTTACGCCGCCTGGAATGGGATCAGACAAACCATACCCAGGCGTATCAACAGCGAGAGCTGTAAAATTCTTGGCCAACCGCGTCGCCATCGGCACGGAAAACGCGCTCGACTGGGGAGACGGGTGCAACAGTATGACTGGTGGGCCGCTGCCAGCGCGCCTGACATGAAACTGCATATCTCCGGCTGGTACAAATAGACGCTGCATCAGAACTCCCCACGGCTTGAACCCATTGTTTTATAGGCGTCAGAGAAGGTCAGCAAGGCAGCAGATAGCGCTGGTTCAATCCAGACGTTCGTTCATATTCGCGGCAACATCGCTTGAAAAGGAGGTTGCTGTTTGAGAGCGTGACAGAACAGAGTCCATGGACTGAAAAAAGGCTTCAACAATCGGTTTGTTATACTTGCCGATCGGTAAGCCATTGTAGATCACTTGTGTGCCTTCGATATCGAACGTTCGCGTGTACGGCACCGACCAATCGCTATACGTAACCGGATCATAGATATTGTAGCCGGGAAAGCCTTCGAAGTTGTACATCGCATGAGAGAAAACGGTGTCGGTATTTTCTGCGAAGAATTCGATGGGTAAGTTAATGACATAGTCGTAATTGTCATGAATACCGTCCCAGAACGCTGTGTTGGTGGAGAGATATTTGCCCTCGGGATCGTTGTGAGGATCAGCAAAATGATCCTGAGATTGCACCACAATTGTGCGACCAAAATCATACTTGGACAAAACAGACTTCAACTTTGCCATGGCGGGTTCGATGTAGCTTGGCGCCAACTCAATCCAAGCCTCGTTCGGCACCACGTCCCACGCCATGCCGTGTACTGACGCTACGATTTTGACATCAGCGCCACGCGGCAATTGATCAAGACGATCGCGCAACATGTTGGCATACGCTTCATGAATGATCGGGAAATTTGCGAGATTCGGCGTAATTATAGTTTTGATTTTCTTATCGTTGACCTCTTCCCACTCCTGGATGTAGTGCATCGCATGTTTGATGGACCCATTGAATTCTTCGTGGTGTGAATACAACGGGCGTGGAGCGGCCAGGATGATGGTGTCGGCCCCACCATCAAGCAGTTCAAACATCGCGGTTCGTGCCAAATGAAAGTCTTCGGCGGTCACCCAGCGGTAGGGTACATCGCCATACTTGGCGCGGACCTTACGCAGGGTGGCTTCGATAATCGCCCACGTTCCGGCTTCATGAGGCACTTTGCCATTCATGAAGCCCTTGCCTTTACCGTAATAATAGACGCGCGCCTTGTTGATCAGTTTCTGGGCTGGCCCCGGCATGCCGCCCTTGCGGCCTTCGTATATAAAGTACCCATGATCAAGATGCTGCGTGGGACTGGGGTCAACCCACCTCAACTCACCGTTATGGTATCTCTCAACCCAGGGCGTTCCATCCACATCTAATGTGGAGCCATAAGCATCAACAAGATTGGTGGGGAGGAAGGCCGCAAATTCATAATACCGCTCTGTATCGAGCAGAATGACGCCAGGATCAGCCATCGCCCGGCTGCGAATCGGCCATGGAATATACTGGCTGGGCTTTAGGGCCAGATTGTAAAAATCTTGAAGACGGAAGGTTTCGGGCATGATGAGACCCGACATAAAGATGGCGACGTCACCCTCTGGGGTCATCGCCTCATCACTGGTTAGTTGTTCTTTGTAAATACGAAAATAGTTTGGCTCTTTGAGCTGCGGCGGCGTGCCGTTCATATAGAAAAATGTGCCGTATCCAGCAGTCGCCACGCTCACGCTAACAATAACCAGTGTAATGGCCACGCGTTTGATCAACTTGAGCATATCGCCCTCCTTACGGGAGTACTTTAGTGCATATGTTCGAGATAAATCCGTTCGACGTCAGCGTGTGAAACTTCGCCCGTGCTCAGTTCCTGCATCAAAATTCCTTCCCGCATAATTCCGATACGTGTGCCGGTTTCTTTGGCTCGGAATAAATCATGGGTGGCCATAAGAATGGCTGCACCTTCGCTCTGAAGGTGTTTCAGAAGCTCTGAAAACTCGCTAGAGGCCTTGGGGTCTAGGCCGGACGTGGGTTCATCCAACAACAACGCTTTCGCCTGTTTGGCAAGCGCTATGGCAACGCCAACTTTCTGGCGCATCCCCTTTGAATATGTCGAGATCCGGCGGTCTGCAGCCTCTGACTGCAAACCGCACTGGAGCAAAAAGCTTCGTAAATCATCATTGCTGTAATCCTCATGCCCTCCAAGGCGGGCAAAATACTCGATATTTTCCAGGCCCGTGAGATTGGGGTACAGCATCACTTGTTCAGGAATGTACGCGAGGTGCTTTTTGGTCTCGATTGGGTTTTCTGAAACATCAATCCCGTTGACCTGAGCTTTGCCGCCCGTTGGACTGATGAAATTAAGAAAGAGATTTATGGTCGTAGTTTTGCCAGCACCGTTGGCCCCCAGAAGACAATAAATATCGCCCGACTTCACTGAAAGGTTCAGCCCTTTTAGGGCCTGATGCTTCCCATAAGTTTTTTGTAAATCGAACGCTTCCAGCATACGTCACCACCCTAAAAAATGCAGAGATTTACCCTAAGTTTAATACGACGCAAGACCAAGACCTAATCGTCAAAGCCAGCCGCCTCGTTAAGTTTCATGCCGGGGCAGTAAAAATACAAACACCAGAGCTGGAATCATACAGGCTGCTGCAATGACAAATGGATACGCCGGACCAAATTGAGCAAATACAAACCCGGCATATAATGGCCCAACAAACCGGGCGAGACTGGCCGCCCCTTGGTAGACGCCAAGCACAGACCCGCGCTCCGTTGCACTGGCCTCTTTCGATACAAGGCTGGATAAGGAGGGATTGGACAAGCCGTTGCCAATGGCCAGCAACGTCATTGCGGCAATGAGCACATAAATATCACTAGCAGCAGCGAGGACGACATAACCACTGAGCAAGAATGCAACCGCTGATGCGACAAGGATGCGTTCGCCAAATTTCTTGGTCAACGGGCCAATAAGGCCGCCCTGTATGATAACGCCAACGACGCCAACATAGGCAAGCGTGAGACCGATATCCCGCGGGCCGAAGCCGAGAACACGATTCACCCATAAAGCCAAAGTAACCTCTAACAAGGCCCACGCCATCGTTAAGGTGAAACCTATGATCACCAGAAGAATCAGGGCACGTCGGCCAAAAGCCGTCTGAAGCTTTACTTTAAGCGACCTCCTTGGTTTGTTGCGAATTTGATCTCGAACGTCCTGGCTCAAAGATTCTGGCAAGATAAAAACCACACCCAACAAAGCCGCTGTGGTTAAGGATGCAGCGGCCAAAGCAGGCAACAAGAAATTTGCTGTTGATGTTTCAGAGCCTGCAAGCAGGCCGCCGATAACGGGGCCAAAAATGAAACCCAAACCAAACGCAGCACCAAGCAAACCCATGCCCTTGGCACGGTTTTCAGGGGTCGTGATGTCAGAAACATAAGCGAATGCGGTGGAAATATTTCCGGCCATGAGCCCACCAAAGATGCGCGCCGCGACCACCAACCATAGGCTTTCTGCAAAGCCGAGAACCACATAAGAAATCACAAAACCGGATAGGGTCCAGGCGAGAATAGGCTTGCGACCGTAACGATCGCTTAACCGTCCCCAAAGAGGGGCCGCAATAAATTGAAATAGAGAATACAGACCAAGCGTAATGGTAATGACTTCTGGACCTGCCCCAACACGCTCAACATAGAAAGGTAGCAACGGCACCATAATACCGAAGCCGATCAAATCAACGAATACGATGAGAAACAAAATCATCATGGGAGTCATGGGGACGCCGATACAATTTTAAGCCGCGCGAATACGGACGGTGCCGTTATCATAACAGCATGATCAAATAATACTGTGTATCTTATTCTGGTTTTGGCCCTGATGGCGAAGATGGTGGCATGAACACTTCTGCAGCATCAGAAGCAACAGATTCAAGATAAAGCGACCTGCTGGGGAAAGCAAAAGCAGACCCCTCGGACTCAACGATTTCTTTTATTTTATAAGCAAGCGTCTCTTTGACCTTGAGCCATTCTCCCCACTTTGTCGTCTTGGTGAAGCAATACAGCAGGATATCAATCGAGGAATCATTAAAGCTGTCGATCCGAACAAAGGTGGAGACTTCAGAGGGAGGTGCAAAATCGGTGTTTTCAAAAATATAGGTTTCAATTTTGTCGCGGATAGCGCGTAACTGATCAATCGTTGTGCCGTATTCAACACCGATCATCCACTTGATACGACGGTGGGTCATCTCAGTGAAATTCGTGACCGCATTGTCAGACAGCTTTGCGTTGGGAACATAAACTGAGGCTTTGTCAAAACGACGAACATGGGTTGATCGAAATCCAATCGTTTCCACTGTGCCTTCGACAACGCCATCCACCAGAATCCAGTCGCCGACCCGCATGCGCTTTTCTGCAATAACGAGTATTCCGGCGATAAGGTTTTTGAAGAGATCTTGTGCGCCCAAAGCAACAGCCACGCCAAAGAGCCCAAGACCGGCAAGAATAGGACCGACTTTAATGCCCCAAATTTCAAGTACTGTAGCGACACCAATAAACACAACGGCGATATGCAGAAAGCTGACCAACCAGTCGACCATTTCTCGGGTCAAAAGCGTCTCCAGCCGTTTGATCGACGAACTGACCGGACCTGTGATCTGGTAAAGCCCCCAAAATATATCGAAGACGACTAGAGTCCGTATGATTAAGGTCCCGATGCTATCGTACTTTTCCTCCAAATCCAGGTAGTCTATCGCTATAAAAACACCTAGGATCACAGGGATAAGCCTTATGGGACCTCTCAGAGCGTTAAAAACCTTATCGTCTATTGCTGTTTCAGTTTTGGCGGTCAGGCGTTGGATTGCGCCCAGCACGAAGCGGGTAAATAAACCGCGGATCACCAAGAAAAACAGCACGATTCCGAGTGCGATTAATATGCGACCAAAATCAACACCCACGACGCCTGTAGTCCAGACATCGAGAACAATGTTCCAGAAATCATCCAGTTGTTGCTGTGACCGTTCCATGCTCAGGCACCCCATTAACGAAACAATAGTCTGAGGTCATAAGGCTTGCAGGCCCGGAAATCAAAGTCTGCGTGGGCCTATCCGTTGTCTTAAAGTATGCTCTAAAGTAAGCCTCAAAATATTCGCGCTTAAAAAAAGCTGCATAAGGAGACTCAGGATGAACCCGCCCAAAAAGCCAGAGACACGCTCAAAAGCACGCAGCCACAACCCAGAACATGGCCAAAAACAGGGCCAAAAACACGGCTCCAAAAATGGATCACGGAAGGATATGGCAAGGTCTCTTCAAGCCGCCATGGAGAAATGCCAGACCGCAGAAGATTTAAACAAACAGGTGATCACACCTTTTATAAAGTCACTTGTGACAGTCTGCGATGCACGAGGTTATGTACTCAACATATACGGCGATCATTGCAATCTCGTGATTTCACCGGAAGATCATTCAGAGCAGTTGTTTAAATTGATTGAATCATACCTGGACGAGGCTGATGTAGGGTAGGCAACCCTTTTGCTTTTCGTTATTCCTCCAATATCAATTTAATTACGTTTTTTGCTGCCAGAACCGACTTTTCCAAACAGGAGCGCGCTTTATTTCTCCGCCAGAAATTACAGATTCTAAAGCCACTTCAAACAAAACCATGCGCAAAACTGATTGTCGCTCACTTTATCCTGCCCTTGAAGCGCGGCAGTCCGGGTTCCTGAAGGCTGGACCACTCCACGCCTTGTATTGGGAAGAAAGTGGCAATGCGGACGGTGTGCCCGTCGTCTTTCTGCATGGCGGGCCTGGGGCCGGCACCGCACCTATCTACCGCCGTTTTTTCGACCCAAATCATTATCGCATTGTTCTCATCGATCAACGCGGGTCAGGGCGATCTACACCAGAAGCCGAAATTCGAGATAATACAACGGCGCACCTGGTTGCGGATTTAGAGCTTTTGCGTGAACACCTGTGCATTGAACGTTGGGTTGTTTTTGGCGGATCTTGGGGTTCGACCCTGGCATTGGCTTATGGACAAGCCCACCCAGACCGATGCATCGGTTTTATTCTGCGTGGGATTTTTTTATTTTCTGATGAAGAAATCAATTGGTTTTTGCATGAAATAAAACGGGTCTTTCCAGAGGCCTGGCGCGCTTTTTCTAACCATATCCCCGTCGAACAACGCCATGACCTGCTAAAAGCGTATTATGCACGCCTTACGGACGCCAATCCGGAAACACATAGGCCCGCAGCAGCAGCATGGTGCGCTTATGAGAATGCGTGCTCTCGCCTAATTCCCTTAACGGCCAAACCCAGGCAGAAAGCCTCATATTATGCGGGCGCACTCTCAATGGCCCGCCTGGAAGCGCATTACATGATCAACAAAGGGTTTTTAGAACCGAACCAACTGCTAGAGGGCATGAAGGTCCTGGCCAAACATCCGGCAGTCATCGTGCAAGGCCGGTATGATATGGTCTGCCCCATCATCACCGCAGACAAACTTGCTCAAACCTGGGATGGCGCAGCATATCGGATTATTGCGGATGCCGGACATTCTTCGATGGAGCCTGGCGTCCAAACAGCGCTCATCAACGCCACCGACGAGTTTCGCAGCCTGACGTAAACTTGCCAAGATTTGCCTAGACCTACAGATGATTAGAGCGTGTTGGTTTTAAAGTGTGGCGACCACAGACCTGTCAGACCTAACAGGGTCATTTAGCTCCAACCTGTCAGAACGCACAGGTTATTCAGACTCAGCACCGTGACACTATCCTTCTTGTGTGTCGCGCCCTTTTGGGCGGGACGACTGCTGACAAGTTCCAGTAACCTCACTTAAACCCCGCCCTTCGTGGCGGGGTTTTTTTTAAGTTGAAAATACAGAAGCCTTAAGCAGGCTTACGTGCACCATGAACAAACCAGTCTCCAGCTCCCTCGGTGCGTTTACGGTACCCCGTGAATTGGCAGTCTTCCGGGTAGCCGGCTTCTGTCATTAATGCGTTCAGATCAGACTCTGCCCAGCCCATCCAAAACGGTTCACCGTTGTGACGGATTTGCCAATCGTTAAGCACTTGGTCAACCAAACCCAGATAACCAGGTTGATTGGTCACATCCATATGGAAGGAAACACCGCCGGGCTTGAGAATGCGCCAAATTTCAGCAACAGAGTCTTTTAGAATTTGAGGTGTGGTTTCGTGCCCCCAAATGGTTGAAGCCACGAGATCAAAGCTTTCATCCTCAAAATCCATATCCGCAGTGCTCATTTGAGCAAAATGAACCGGCACACCTTCACTTTCACAGCGTGCATGCCCCCACCGCAGCAAGCCTGCAGCAACATCAATGCCGTATACTTCTGCATCCGGGTAATGGCGCGCAAATGTCGCGGTGTTGAGGCCTGTCCCACACCCGATATCAAGAATGCGTTTTGGCTGCTGCGGGCCGAACTGTTTTTCCATTTCAGAAATCAGGAAATGTGCCGCTGAGTACCCGGGTTTAGATGAACGCCCTTTACCGGCCCCATAAATCATGCCGCCGCCGGTCATGCGGGCACCGGACATAATATCGTAGTCAACACCTTCCCGTTCTAAACAGAAGCCACCCGGTTGACGATGGATTTCGACTTTCGCCACATTGGCGGGTAAATCCAATTCAGGGTTCAGATTCAAAGACCCAACCTTGTCGCCACGATTAACGGCTTGCGCTGCCGCCGCCTCAATGCGTGGTAGATCATGAGTTAGTGTTTCATCAACACAGTTCCACATCATGTCTTGACCAACCCAGGTCAATGTTTCCCACGTTTGGAAAAGATGCTCATCAGCCATCCGCTTTTTTAGAGCTTTGCGGTGATCACGGTTCATATCCTCCAGGGGTTCACCCAGCGCGCTTTCAAGTTCAGGCGTGATGTTGTTTTTGACATACGCCCGAATGTCTTTCTGCAGATCCAGATTCACTTTCTGTTTGAACTGGACAATAAAGGCTTGGCGAGCCAGCTCATCTTGGGTTGGGTGGAGGTTGATTTCTTGACTGAAGTCACGGGTCATTGTGATGGCCTTTCGCTTCGCAATAAAATTGACGCGTTATTTAGATCGCATTGGTATTAGACATATGATGATATCAAGGTGGTAGCAACCGAATTCGGCCACATTATCGCCATACGATCACACCAATAAAACCTTTCAAACCATTGGGTAACCTAAGCAAATGCAACGAACTTTTCACCACAGTTACAGTCACTTGCGGCTATGGATTTGCATAAGTTTAGGAGCGTTTGCAGCGTCGCCGAGTCTGGCTCACCCCCATGTGTGGGTCACCGGAGAAGCATCATTTGAGTTTGAACAGCAGGCTTTGGTGAAGGTGGGAATGCGGTGGCAATTTGATGCCTTCTTCAGTCAAGTCTTAGAGGCTGACTTTGACACCAACAGCGACGGCAGCTTCGACGACGCTGAAACACTAGCGATGAAAAACCAAGTCTTTACCAGCTTAAAAGATTTTGGATACTTCACTCATTTGCGCACAGGTGAGGCTCAGTCAGAGCAGACCTTCGATAGAGTGGAAAATTTTGTGATCCGTTCAGATTCAGGCGAACTCATTTTTGAGTTTGATCTGGTTTTAAGCAATCCCATCAACCCAATGACTGAGCCGGTTGGATTAAGTCTTTACGATCCAACAGTGTACGTGGACATTATTCTTGATGGCGACACGCCGGTAACATTGGCGGGCGCGGACGGCTTGGAATGCGCTTTGGAATATCGGCAAGGAGATGAAGTGCAAAGTCAGTCGTATTTTATGGTGCCGCAAGAAGTCTGGCTATC
>CAYGSZ010000099.1:6191-9531 GCA_964352705.1 uncultured Rhodobacterales bacterium | reverse complement strand
AATATATTTGGCCAGGGACCAAGTGACCCAGAAAATTTTGAAAACCTGCATGAGCGCCCTGAATTGTGGGGACAAGTTCAGTTCCGTGATCGCCCAGCATTGAACTGCGATTGGCTTTGGCGCCGTGATGGCGATCAGATTTTCGGTGTTCTCCAAGGCAACACATCTGACAAACAAGCGTATGGGCCAGGGACGTGTTCTTTTATTTCAGAGCGCACGGGTGAGGAATTTCGCGCCGACGCTGAATGGGTTCTAACTCCAGAACAACTTTGGCTTTACGATAACAACTGGTCGGCCGGTATGCTGTTTCTTGGGCGAGAAGATCAAACCCATATACGACTGCATCGGGCACGGCCTTATGTTTGTAATGCAAAGGCCGCTCGTGAGACCGAAGCGGTCGGCCATGATCGCGGGTTTAAGATGAGTTTGACGACGGATGACGGCAGGGAACTTGAGGCCCTGTTATTGCGCGCCGAGTACCCTGCCGTGGATGGCTTTGGTCGCGACGACCTCTTGCGTCTGATGTTGAATGACAAAGCTTCTGGTGAGTCTTTAGCTGTTGCAGACGCGAAACCGATGAGTGAAAATCTTACCCTCGCCTATGACGGTATCACTGTGGCTTGCAACAAGACTGATGAGTTTGTGACGCTCCACCCTTAAAGTTTGATACTGCCAGTATGCGGGTTAACAGAAACGTTCAGTAAAACTACTCTCCGGCGGCAATGCCATCGTCTAACATCTTTGAAATTTCCACCTCATCGTGACCGAGTTCTTTAAGGACTTCACGTGTGTGCTGACCCTCGCGCGGCAAATCACGACGGACCCCTAGGCGCTCTCCACCGATCGACAAGGGCATATTCGGCAATTTGATTTTGCGGCCAGCGCCGTCCCCGTCTGTCAGCGTGACCTCTGAGAGACCGTTGCCGGCGTTGAGGTGTGGGTCATCAAACAACTCATGGGGCTTAGCGATGGGGGCGAAGGGCATGCCTGTCGCTTCCAGTTTTTCCATCAAGTCGGCTTTGGTGTAGCCCTTAAAGAGTTCTTCTATTTGTGGCTTCAGCCAGGGGCGTGCATCGACACGACCATTGTTTAACTTCAATTCTTCCTTCGCCCAAAGCTCGTCCAAGCCGAAAGCTTTGCAGAAGTTTTTCCATTGTGTATCGGACACAACACCAACAAAAACTTTATCGTCGTCCTTGGTTTCAAACACGTCATAGATGGCCCATGCGGACACGCGGGCTGGCATGGGATTCGCCGGTGATCCGGTTACGCCATACTGCGCCATATGCTGTCCAACTAAGTAAACAGTAGTTTCATAAAGGCTGGCGACGACATGTTGGCCTTCCCCGGTCTGATTACGGCTGACCAATGCGGACAAGACGCCAATGACGCCGAACATGCCGCCCGTGATATCAATGACAGAGGCCCCGGCGCGTAAAGGCTGTCCCGGTGGTCCGGTCATATAGGCGAGGCCCCCCATCATTTGGGCAACTTCATCAAGTGCTGTCCGGTGTTCATACGGTCCCGCGAGGAAGCCTTTTTCTGAACAGTAGATGAGTCCCTTATTTATCTTCTTAAGCGTCTCATAGCCAAACCCAAGTTTGTCCATGGCACCGGGGCGGAAGTTCTCAATCACGATATCGGCTTGCTTGATCAGGTCCAGCGCGACGCCATGGCCGGTCTCGTTCTTCAGGTCGAGGCATACGGATCGTTTATTGCGATTGAACATCGGGAAGTACCCGGACCCGGATCCTTTTAAGCGGCGGGTATTATCCCCCTTGAGTGGTTCAATTTTAATTACATCTGCGCCGAGGTCGGCGAGAATGCATCCAACCGTCGGACCCATCACCATATGTGTGAATTCAACCACTTTGGTTCCTGATAGGGGGAGAGTCTGAGCGTCCGACATGCAACAATATCCTTATTATTCAACAGCTTATCAATTTCTAGCCAGATCCATCTCTGGACTGGTACAGATGCTGATCATATATCCTAGAGACACCACGGCAAGTATCGGTGCGTTAATCCTTACTGCTTTTCCATAAAGTTTAGTTTGGATCAATCCAATCGGTGACAGCACCGGGCGGGATGTCTTAAATAAGGGCAAAGATTAAGAAAGGGAAAAGTAATGACGGACGTAATGGACGGAATCGATATCCTCATCAGTGAAGTCGGACCTCGCGATGGGTTGCAGTCGGTCAAATCAATCATGTCGACGGAGGCCAAAAAAGCGTGGATCAAAGCTGAGGCGGGAGCTGGCGTTCGAGAGATAGAGGTTGGCTCTTTTGTCCCGCCAAAGCTTTTACCTCAACTGGCAGATACTGGCGAGATCGTCACCTACGCACGAACTATTCCTGGACTCCAAGTTGCAGTCCTCGTGCCAAATTTTAAAGGTGCTGAAAATGCCATTAAAGCTGGCGCGCATAAAATCACCCTACCGTTGTCTGTTTCAGAAACGCACTCTCAGGCCAACTTGCGCAAAACCCATGCTCAGGTGCTTGAAGAAGTCGAGAAGATCGTCGCGCTGATTAAAACACTGCCGGACGCTGAACGGCCCCATTTTGAGGGCGGCTTGTCCACGGCGTTTGGCTGTACTTTGGAAGGTCATGTGCCTCAGTCTAAAGTTGTCGAGATGGCTGAAAAACTCATCGGGTTAGGCTGCGATGAGGTTGGCCTTGCGGATACCACCGGATACGCCAATCCCGTCCAGGTTAAAAATATGATCACTGCGATTTGGAGTGCCGTTGGCCGCGATAAGCTAACGGGTATCCATTTTCACAATACCCGAGGTCAGGGCTTGGCCAACGTTATGGCCGCCTTGGATGTTGGATTGAACACCTTGGACAGTTCTCTCGGCGGACTGGGCGGTTGTCCATTTGCCCCTGGTGCTTCTGGTAACATTATCACCGAAGACTTGGTATTTCTGCTCGATAGCATGGGTCTAAAAACGGGCATTGATCTGGAAAAGCTTCTCACCGTGCGTGACATCGTGATCAGCGCATTGCCGGACGAACAGATGTACGGATTCACCCCCGATGCCGGTCTACCCAAAGGATACCGGCAGACGTCCAACGGCGGCGCAGGATGGGGAACCGACGGCGCTAAGCTGGCGGCGGAGTAAGCTTTTAAAGGCTTACTTGCTGCTCTCCGTCATCCAGTCCACACGCGTCAGGCTGTCGCGATAGGACTTTAAGCCATAAGCGATCAGCAGGGTGCCCAATGTGCCCATTACGGCAGTCACAAGCGCCATGCTGAGGTTGATCTTCTGAGGGTCACCAAACACGTTGTCGGTCACCCAACCCATCGCGAAGGGGCCAACGCCCGCACCGCCAATCCCGAT
>CAYGSZ010000099.1:0-6091 GCA_964352705.1 uncultured Rhodobacterales bacterium | reverse complement strand
GTTGTTTTGTTTTGCTTCGCGAAAGCCCAAATTTCTGACCAAGAAGCTTTTTCGCTTTTATTGCTCGCAATCTCTTTACGCGCGGGTTCTCTAACGGTGAGCGCCATCAGGATGGCAGGTGTCAGGCCTGCAACCCCGATGATGATAAATACAGCTTGCCAAGCAGCGATGGGTCCCAAAAACGGCATATTGAACATCGCTACTTCACCAGCAGAAGCGCCAGTAAAGGCAATCAGAAGGCCACCAAATACATAGGTTAGTCCCGTGCCGAAAGCCGTGGCCATGGTATAGAAACCAAAAGCTTTCGGGCGGCTGCGCGGCTCAAAGTAATCGCCAATCAGAGAAGCCGTGCAGGGGTTCAGAGTGGCTTCGCCAATGCCGACACCGACACGCATGCCAAACAGTCCGCCGAAGCTCCTGACGAGGCCGCAACCGGCGGTGAACAAGCTCCACATGGCGGTACCGATGGTGAGCATGTTTTTGCGACTGTAACGGTCTGCGGCCCAGCCAATAGGGATTACGAAAAGGGAATAGAAAACGGCAAAAGCCAGGCCTTGTATAATCCCCATTTCAGTGTCTGTTAGCCCAAGATCAAGC
Source organism: uncultured Rhodobacterales bacterium (assembly GCA_964352705.1). Lineage (GTDB taxonomy): Bacteria > Pseudomonadota > Alphaproteobacteria > Rhodospirillales > Rhodospirillaceae > WLXB01. The sequence continues at coordinate 5,494 of CAYGSZ010000099.1, read as the reverse complement.
TGTATTGCTGGTGTGAGCAGGCCAACAATGATCCTGTCCATAAAGCCGAAAAAATAGGCGAAAATGATGACGCTCAGGCAATACCAAGAGTACCCCTGTTTTGGGTATTCGTTAGATGTTTGCGCGGTAGCTTCGGCCATATTTCGGTCCCCCTCAGAAAGAAACGGCGTAACTTCTGTAGCAGGCTTCAGACTGAACTGCTAGGTGTACGTGCGGTGCTGCCGGAGGAGATCAAGCCTGCACTGGGGTTTTCAGGCTCTCGTTTGCCGCATAGAGTAATCGCAACTCATAGTTTCAGAGGTGCCTATATGCACAGTCTCAATCATTTCCGCTTGCTTGGTAATTCTGGCCTTCGTGTCTCACCTCTCTGTTTTGGCACCATGACCATGGGGCAGCACCGTGAATGGGCGACTCCACCAGATCAATGCCAGCGTCTCATCGATATGTACGCGGATGCCGGGGGTAATTTTTTAGACACGGCAAACATTTACCATTCAGAAGAGGTGGTTGGAGAGTGTGTGGAGGGACGGCGAGACCGTTTTGTCATCTCCACCAAATACACCTTCAGTATGGACCAGGAGAACGCGAATTATGGCGGCAACAACCGAAAGTCACTGGTGCTCGCTGTCGAAGACTCTCTGCGCAAGTTAAAGACGGACTACATTGATCTGTTTTATGTCCATTTCTGGGAGTTTCGTACACCCATCGAAGAATTGATGCGCGGCCTGGATGATCTCCTTGCCTCTGGCAAAGTTCTATATCTAGCCGCGTCGAACTTCCCGGCTTGGAAGGTGGCTCAAGCCAATGCCATTTCTGATCTGCGAGGCTGGAACCGGTTCATCGGTTTTCAGGCTCGTTACAGCATGGTTGAGCGGACAGTTGAGCGCGATATCATTCCCATGGCCGAAGAAATGGGGATCACGATCCTCCCGTGGGGACCGCTGGGCAGTGGGGTTTTGACGGGCAAGTATAAATCTGAAGATCGTGTTGAAAGTGATGCAAAGGTTGATTCCGATGGCACGCGCCGTTCGCAAGTGGTCAAGACCGGATTATCGGATAAGAATTTGGCCATTGTCGCTGAAGTGCAGAAGGTCGCGGACGAAGTTGGCGGGACTCCTTCGCAAGTCGCGCTGCGTTGGTTGATGCAGAAACCTGGACGACCTCTGCCGGTGATTGGCGCGCGCACGGCTGAGCAGTTGGAAGACAATATAGGTGCTGTCGCCATCGAGCTTTCCAGCGACCAAATGGCCCGGCTTGATGCCGTCAGTGAAATTGAGCTTGGATATCCACACGATGTGTTTCAACGCACGCAGTTCATGCGCGGCGCCGTCGATGGTGGGCACAATGTCGAGGGCGGCTGGGCCGTTGATTTTAAGCCCTAATCTTTAGGGCTTAGTCTCTAAGTCCTAAGCTGTGGGCTTCCGCGCGGCACTGACAAACCAACTCACAGTCTTATCGAGTTGTTCAAATTTGCCAAACCAGAGATCTTTTTCAGGGAACCCAGCATCCAAGAACATTTGATGCGGGTCGTTTGAAGCATACGTGCTCCAATACGGTTCGTTGTTGTTCTGTTGGTCCCAGCTGTATTCAAACTCGGTGTACGCATCCAGTTCGCTGTAGCGCAGCGGCACGTCTTGGTGAATAGCAATGCCGCCGGGCTTGAGCAGGCGGAAACTCTCCTTAAACATATTCTCAGTCGTTTTTTGCGACATTTCATGCATGGCATTGTGGGAGACCACGAGGTCGAATGTTGCGTCTTCGAATGTGGTTTTCCCGGCGTCCATTTGATGGAAATGAACCGGAGCCCCAAGCGCTTCAGCGCGCCCATGAGCGTAGCGCAGCATGGCCGCACCCACATCAATGGCATGCACTTCTGCTTCTGGAAAAGCCAAGGCCCAAGGCGTGGAAGATGATCCTGCCGAGCAGGCGAAGTCTAAAATCTTTGTCGGTGTGAATTCAGGATAGCGCTCTTTAATGAAGCGCATAATCACTTCAGCTTTGCTCTCACGTGTGCCAATGCCACCTGACATGGAATACAGATTGCCACCGCCTTCATAAAAAGCACCAGCGAGAACGTCGTTATCCCCATAATCGACAGCGTATCCACCGGGTTGTAGGTGAATGTCCACGCTTGCGATACCGCGTGGAATCTCGAAGCCAGGCGACAATTCTAAAGATCCCTTTCGGTCGCTGCTATTGTGTAATTTGTCGTAGGTCTCAGACAGGCGGTCTCGATTGCGATAAATGGGATCGGCGACGGAATCCCACATCATTTCCTGAGCCGACCTATTGAGTGCAGAAAATAACTGATACCCAGGCTGCTGCCACATAGTGGCGCCGATTTCCGATGTGGTTTCTGGCGGGCGGCCCTCTTTTTTCTCAAAAGCTGGCTTCGCCGTTTTCTCAAAAATAGTGCGGTTACCAGGACGTACTTTGGAGCCAATGTGTCGTTTAAGCGAGAAGACAAACTGCTGACGTAACCGCTCATCATGAGTCGGGAGGGACAGCATCTCGTGTTCTGGGTTGCGCACCATGGCAGGGCTCCTTTGTCAGATCAGGCGATTGGTATTGTCATTATATCCAATATGAGGGCTGCGCTACCAGAGCATAAGGCGGTATTGGCCTAATAATTGACCTAACAACAGTCCGTGGAAGGTTCGCAGCAGTCAGAGTCATTGATGCGCGTCTCTGGAGCGACTCCAGCTTTTGTTTCTGATGGCGCTCGAACGGCGTCGCGGGAACAATCAAAGGCAATCTGATCTGTAACCTCAATTTGCGCCGGAATGGCATAAAAATGCGATTGATAGGGCTCGGATGTCAAAATCTTGTATGTTTTCTCACACACGGCCATCGGCTTACCGCGCATGTAGGTATGCCCATCGTCATCTGTGGCAGTCGAGAAGGGACCCTTGAACATAACCGCCTGGTTCTTTTCCCAGCAGGGGCCTTCTTTACCTTTCCAGGCCAGAACAGTAACAGAGCGGTATTCAATACCCTCAACCACCTGCCATGGCGCGGCGTCACGTTTTTCAATGGTTATGCCGTAAAACCCGACGTCCTCAAGCAGTGCGATAAATTCATGTTCCTGAAGCGCCCCTGAAATGCAGCCACTCCACAGCGTGTCATCTTTTTTGAGATGTCCGGGAGAAACTTCATCAGACACGATATCTGATATGGCAATGCGCCCGCCCTTTTTAAGAACCCGGAACATTTCTTTAAAGAGCGCCGGTTTGTCGGTGTCGGCGACTAAGTTCAAAACGCAGTTGGAGACAATGACGTCTACCGAGTTGTCATCAACCAGTGGAGCTTCACGCCGTTGTCTGCTGCGTGCTTCATCGAAATCCGCCAATTGGGTTGCATTGGAAATTGGTGCCGAGGTGAGGAGAGCGTCTAACACGTTAACGTCCGTTGCCAGGTCTTCAATGTGTCCACGTCTAAACTCTACATTCGCAAAGCCAATGCGCTCAGCCACAATCGGGGCATTGCGACGGGCGACATCAAGCATTTCATCGGTCATATCAATGCCGATTACATGGCCCGTCTTGCCCACAACCTGCGATGCGATAAAACAAATCTTTCCGGTGCCCGATCCAAGGTCCAACACCGTTTCACCTTCACGAATGTATTGCGACGGATCACCGCAGCCATAATCGCGCTCAATGACCTCTTCAGGAATAACTTTTAAATACTTTGGGTCGTATTCAACGGGGCAGCAGAGGGCCTCCTCGCGTTCTTGAGCACCTGCTCCATAGCGCGCTTTGACGACGTCTTGAACCATGTCTTGCATTGAATATTACCTTTGTCTTTTGGGGGTCTTTAAACCCAGCGTCTTGCCGAAGCCATAGACATCTATGTCATTAATATCTTTGTGACCACATAGTGCATCGCTAATAAACTTCCACCAAGGCTCTACCGTTTCACGATCCTGTGTGGTTTGCTGTGCTTATGACCAAGCTTTACGTAAGATTAATCGAACGACGCACAATCGCTCTAGTTCTCCTCGTGTTTACGGCCTTGGGGCTTGTTCCATATGGCCTTGTCTTGGGTAAAGCGCGGGCTGAACCGCCGAAAATTGCTGGTTTTGCGGCTCCGGGAACGGCAGGTGAGGTCTACTGGCAGCAGTACAAAGACGCTGTACGCACGTTAAGTGGGGGCAGGCTGGACGCGACGCTGATGGTCTTAGGCGAAGCCGGTCCAGAAGAAACTCAATTTGCAGGCCTCCGGCGCAACCGGCTTCAGGTCGGCGGCATATCGACCGGGACACTCGGTCTGGCCGTCCCAGAACTCGCCGTCCTAAGGGCTCCATTTTTGTTCGAGTCCTTAGAAGAGGCCTCTTTCGTTCTCGATCACTATTTACGCGAGTCCTTGACGGCACGATTTGCGGACAAAGATTTAGTGCTGTTGTCCTGGATGATGGATGGGTGGATGGATATCTACGCTACATTTCCAATTTATACGCCGGAGGATGTTGTTGGGCGAAAACTCAGACTCTCTGCTGATGATTCAGCGCTGATGTTTTTCCGGTCATTGAACACTGATGTGATTCAGATTCCTCTGAGCGATGTCATACCATCAATTCAAACTGGGTTGGTGGAGGGGGGTGAGCAAAGTACACAGATTTTTGCGTTGGCGGGGTTAGAAAGCCGGTCGCCGTTTTTAGCCTTAACACATCATGCGTATTCCACGGCAGGGGTGGTGGCCAATAAAGGGTGGTGGGATAGCCTCCCGGAGGAAGACCAAATTGTATACCGTGATGCCGTGCCAAATGCCGCCTGGTATCGCGCACTGGTGCTTGAAAAAAATGAGTCGTATCTAGCGGCAGCGCGCGACCGCGGTTTAACGGTGATCGAACCAAAGCCAGGCGAACGAGCCGAATGGCGAGACAAGGGGCTCTCTATTCACCGCAACCTGATAGACAAAATCGGTGGTGATGCCGCTGCGGTTTACGCAGAGATCATGGCCGCTAAGGCTGTGTTCGCGGCTACCCAAAACCAAGCGCGCGACTGACGCAAAGGGTCAATATAAAGCGAGACGCCCGACCGCAATGTCCGCTTCGAAATCGCGCATCCAACCCAAAATACTCAGACGCAGAAGACCGTTTAGATTGAGCGCCGTGTCTATGGCGTGAGGCTCAAAGGCCGACCACGGTAGTTTCACCGTGGTCCATCTCGGCGGAGCGTTGAATGTTGCGCGATACGATTGCTCGTACCATCTGATGTCGGTGGTGCGCAGATGGCAGTTGTAGTCTTCATCATTGCCATAAACATCAAGTTCCACCCCCGAGTACGGATTAGCATCGAAAGGTTGACGCTGCTGTCCTAAATCGATGGCCAACTGAATAAAGCCGCCCCCCTTCGTGTTTACAGTGCCGGTCAAACGAATGCAGGGCCGCGCCTCAATCTCATCCAAACGCGATTTTGCTGTGCTGCGTCCCCCCATCACTTGATCGGTGAAGCCCATCCAGGGATTGCCGGTTAACGCGACCCCGGTCCCA
>CAYGSZ010000098.1:0-9559 GCA_964352705.1 uncultured Rhodobacterales bacterium | reverse complement strand
ACATCCAAAGCGGTTTCGGGGAGATCCGTGTACGGGTCACGGCTTTCGGCGCAAATATTGACCATCTGCCAGAACAGAATCTTGCCCGGCTCGTCAGGGAGCTTGACGCGGAACTTAAAGCCTTCAAATTGGTTGTAGGGCGTTTTAGCGGCGGGGTTTTTCCAGATGATGGTATCGACCGTGCGCGTGATCGGACGACCGCCGTCGCCAGCAACGGGGGGATCAACCTCACGCATTTCGACTTCAACCTCCCAATCCCGCGTATTCATAGGGGTAACACGGTAGACGCCTTCAGGAATCTTAACGCGAACTTCTTGTACATCTTCGGCGAGGCAGCCATGGGCAACACGTGCTTCCATGTCGGCCATGTAACCAGCCGGTGCGCGTAATGTGGTCATGTAATTGTGTGCTGAGGCTGAGGTGACGGCCAACAGGGCCATGGCACCCGCCGCAACGGTGGTGAGTAGAGTGGTCTTAATCATAAATCCCTCCCGGGGTTGGTTGGTTGTTTTGAGTGGGGTAACGACCTAACGAACTGAGGACTTATGGGCTCACCATACCAGAAAAAGCCCGGTAACAAACTTCAGGACACCTTGTACGCGACCGTACCGGGTGGGTTGTCATACCAGCCCGGATCGCCATCCCCCTTCAAGGTGTCCCGTATTTTGACGACGGTAAACATGCCGCCCATCTCTAAATTGCCGAACGGGCCATTGCCCATCATCATCGGCAGGGTGTTCTCTGGACCCATCATGTGCATGGAGTGATCCTGATGTTCGCCCATGCCGTTTTCGCCCATGGCCATGAAGCCTGGCACTTTTTGCATGATCCGCATAGCCACCTGACTTTGATCGACCCCCAGCGGATTTGGCACATCATGCCCCATGGCATTCATGGTGTGATGAGAGAAATGGCAGTGAAACGCCCAATCGCCGGGAATGGCATCAAACTCGATATCGCGGGTTTGGCCGACGCCAACGATCTCGGTGGTTTCTGAGCGCCATTGCGCCTCGGGCCAACGGCCACCGTCAGAGCCGGTGACCTGAAACTGGTGGCCATGCAGATGCATGGGGTGGTTCCACATCGACAGATTGCCGATGCGGATGCGGACGCGGTCACCAGTTTGGGCGATGGGATACTCAATGGCGGGAAAGACTTTGCTGTTCATGGTCCACAGATCAAACTCAACCATCACCGCCGGGTCAGGCCGGTAGGTGCCAGGATGGATCGCCCAGTTGTGCAGCATGAGAGTGTAGTCGCGGTCGATCTTTTTGGGCTCGCCGCCCTTCGGATGGATGATGAACATGCCCATCATGCCGACGGCCAGTTGGATCATCTCATCCGCATGGGGGTGGTACATATGCGTGCCGTGCTGAATGAGATCGAACTCATAGGCAAAGGTTTCACCGGGCGGGATATGGGGTTGACTGAGCCCCCCGACGCCGTCCATGCCACTGGGCAGCAACAAGCCGTGCCAATGAATGGTGGTGTGCTCGGGCAAATTATTGGTCACCAGAAAACGCACGCGATCGCCCTCGACCGCTTCAATGGTCGGCCCAGGCGTACTGCCATTGTAACCCCAGCATTTGGCTGTGGTGCCGGGCGCGAATTCATGCTCGATTTCTTCGGCGACAAGGCGGAACTCTTTAACGCCATCCTTCATTTCATAAGGCAGCGTTGAGCCGTTGAGCGTGCGCACCGGTGTGTAACCAGGGGTGGTGCGCGGTGTTGCGGCAACGGTTTGCGCTGCGGCATCGGACCTCCCCAGAAGCGCAGCGCCCGCGCCCGCGACCACGGAGGATAAGAGAGAGCGGCGACCACGGTTCATGAAGCGTCTCCTGAGATATCAGTGTCAGTTATATTCTGGGAGTGTTGTGGCTGATCGAGAGAGCCACCACCAATTGCAGCCACCAACTCTGCGCGAGCAATCCAGTAGGCCGTTAAGGCCTCAAGGTGTTCGAGATAAACCTCGTTCTCATGCTGCTCGGCTTCCAGAACCTCAAACGCCCCAGTCAGCATGTAATTATATTCGGCCAGCGTGAGGCGGGTCAGGCGCTGCTTCATCGGCAAGAGCGTTTCCAGCAACAGCTTTGCCTTTTGGTGATTGGTGGTGAGTGCGCTGACAGCGCGGCGGACCTCAGCACGGACGCTCGCTTCTTTAGCGGCGAGCTGGTCCTGCTGCTGTCTGAGGTCAAGCATGGCATGGGTGACGCGGCCTTGGCCCTGGTCAAAAATAGGCAGAGGAAATTCCAGACTGGGGCCAATGAGCCACTCGCCTTCTGGTTCCCGCTCGGCGCTGACACCAATTTCAAGATCATCGAGGAGACGAAAGTTTTGTTCCAAGCCCAGATGATCCGCCGCAGCGCGGATGCCCGCGCGCTTGGCCTGTAACTCAAAGCGATCACGAAGCGCTTGCTGCTCAAAGGTAAGGGTTGCCAACATCTCATCGGGCAAGGCCGGCAACCGACCCGGCAAGGACAGTTCTGCACTCGGAGAGACGCCAAGACGTTCAACAAGATCAATGGCGGTCTCAGAAACTTCTTGCTCGGCCTCTAACACTGAGATTGCAGCTTCTTCGGCATCGGCCTGAAACTCAACCAACTCGAGCTCATTGATATTACCTGCGGTATGAAACGCAGCGGCGAGGTCAGCAGCATCACGGGCTGTGCTGCTGATGGCCGCAATCGCATCGCGTTGATTACGCGCACCGATATGAGCAAAGTAGGCGACCTTGACCTGGGCTGTGAATTCGATGAGGTCTGCTGCGATCTCTAGTCTTACGTTTTCATAATTTGCAGCGGCTATTTTTTGCCGCGCTGGACGCATCAGCAGAGAAATAAAATTCTGCACCAGACCAAATTCAAGATTTGTGCCCGCTTCCGTTGACGGACGGACCATAACCTCGAACATGGGGTTTTCAAGCAACCCGGCTTCCACAACATCTGCCTGCGCGATACCGAGTTCAGCATACCGGGCCTGGAGCCCACGATTGCTGAGCAGTGCCACCGCAAGGGCCGAGTCCGCCGTTAAGGGCTCTGACATCAAGGCCTGGACACGAGCATCGACAGCCGCGTCTTCTGGGCCGCCGGTGCGCCAGACAACGGGTTCTGCAATGCGGCTGGCGACCAAATCGCCAAAATCGCGAACGGCACCGTCAGGGTCTGGCGTCGCACAGCCCGCCAAAGCGGTGAGTGCGGTGAGAACGAATAGAGGTTTTTTTAAATTTGGTCCGAAAGGAACCATCGTTGAGTCTCTCTGCAGGGGTGACAACAGGTCATCATTTGCGCGGAATAGACACAGTCAACATAGGCTGCGCTTTTCCGCGACGTGCAGAGTGTTTTAGATACGGAGTCGTTGAGTGGTAAGGTAAAGCTGCGACCCGGGCGGGTCGTGGCTGCTGACCCGGCCAGCAAAACGCAAAGGGGCCGGTTGAGGAGCAGCCTGTGTGCCATAGCTGAAAAGGATAGCAATCAGATCCGGAGCGACGCTGCGGTCTGATGACATCGCCAAAACCGTATGAAGGTCGGAGGATTGACAAAGTGAATCGCACGCTTCTGCCCAGAAATCGACCGGTGGGCTTGCCTGATGACCCGCGCAGGGGGCTACCATTTGACTTAAAGCGGGCGCAGCTTCGACTTGGTGAGACTGGGCAAAAACAGACACAATCAGCCCTGCCGCTATAGAAAAAGCGGTGACGGAAGCGATTAGTGTTTTGGCCGCGCGACCCAGCATGTGGAACTCAGAGTTGTTTTTAAGCCCTGTAATTATGGTGGGATTCCTGCTCATGAGTCCAGCGTTTCCGATAAAGCATTGATTCCACCGCATAACCGGGCATGCTGCCCTCAATATATTTTTCAGATATTTACAGAGAGTTTAATATGACCACATTGATTATTGGCGGCACAGGCCGTGTTGGCGGACCAACAGCACAAGCGTTAGCCGCTCAAGGTGAAGTTGTGCGCGTATTGACCCGCTCCGCTGAAAAAGCTGCTGCTTTGCCCGATGGTGTGACCGGAGTTGTTGGAGACCTGGAAGATACCAGCAGTTTGGGCGCAGCTTTCAACAGTGTCGATCAACTGCTGTTGGTCACGGCGAATGGCGAGACGGAGCAAATGCGTGGCACCAATGCCGTGCAGGCGGCGGTCGATGCTGGTTTGAAGAAGATTGTGTTCTTATCGGTTAAACTGTCGGACGAAGCGATGAAGGTGCCGCACTACGCCAGTAAGGTTGCCATTGAAGATGCCATCCGCGCATCGGGCATCACCTCTGTGATCTTGCGGCCAGATTTCTTTTTTCAAAACGATCTAATGTTGGGACGCGCCATTGCGGGCGCGGGTTTATATACCATGCCCATCGGCAACAAAGGGCAGAACAGAATCGACACGCGAGACATCGCCGATGCGGCTGTACGCGCACTGACCACAACCGAATTGGATGGACAGGATATCGCACTCTATGGACCAAAGACCTGGACCGCAGACGATATTGCGGCCTTGTACGGCGAACACCTTGGCCGGGATGTGCGCTATGCAGGCGATAATCTTGACGCCTGGGAAGACAGCTCCAAAGCGTTCATGCCACCTTGGCTGCTGGGGGCCCTAAAAGCCGGTTTTGCCAAGATGCAAAAGATGGGCAGCGTGGCCTCACCTGATGATGTGGCGAAGAGTGAACACGCTATTGACCATCCGCTGCGTCGGTTTGAAGACTTCGTTGCTGAGGTTACGCCCGCTTGGAAGAATTAGCTTAAGGACAATTGCCATGACAACGCCCTACTCACCTGCCGCAGACCGGTCCCTCAAAGGGCGAACTTTATTCATCACTGGCGGAAGCCGTGGGATTGGATTGGCCATCGCCAAACGGGCCGCGCAAGACGGAGCAAACGTGGTGATTGCCGCTAAGACGGCTAAACCCCACCCCAAACTTCCTGGCACCATTCATACGGCGGCGGAAGACATTGAACAGGCCGGTGGCAAAGCGCTGGCCATTCAAATGGACTTGCGCAATGACGCAGAGGTGGCTGAAGCCGTTGCGGCCACCGTAGAAAAATTCGGTGGTATAGATATTCTGATCAATAATGCCAGTGCCGTGGCCCTAGGTGGCGTTGCAGATGTGCCGATGCGGCGGATCGATCTGATGCATCAGATCAATCTGCGCGGCACGTTATTGGCGGCCCGAACCTGCCTGCCGCACCTCAAGGCCGGGACCAATCCGCACATCCTAACCTTATCGCCCCCGCCAAGCCTGGACCCAAAATGGTACAAAGGCACGTTGCCTTATACTCTGGCGAAAATGGGCATGAGCTTTGCGACCATAGGTCTGGCCGAAGACTTTAGAGAACACGGCATCGCGGCCAATGCCTTATGGCCTCGCACCGCCATTGATACAGCCGCCATCCGCCATGAATTGGGCGGCGATTCTATGATCAAGCATTGTCGTACCACAGACATTGTTGCTGATGCGGCGCATGCCATTCTGACCCGCGATGCCAAGACGACCACGGGAAATTTCTTTCTGGATGATAAAGTTTTGGCGGAAGAAGGCGTGTCTGACCTGACACCGTACGCCGTTGAACCGGGTCAACCGCTGGTTCTGGATTTCTATTTGGACGGAGGGCCGGACGGCACCATGGACGGGTACCTGCGCTTGCCAATGTAGACAAGGCGGGTGCCACTAATGCTTAAAGCGTTTGCGCCAGTTTGATCGCATCGGACGTCGCCGCCCAAATACCGCGCGGCGCCACACAATCACCAATCGCCAACGCCCCGTCTGGCACAGTGTTTGCTGTAGTACCCGTGTTCAAGACAATAGCATCAAACGGTCCAATCTGCTCGCCATTGGCCAAGTGGACCACACCGCCTGCAACCTCTTTAACAACCGTCTCAGCCAGCACGGTGATGCCGGCCTGACGTAAACGCGGGGTCACCGATTTGATTTCCCAGGTGAGGGTCAACGCGGCTTCACCCAATGACCGCTCTGGGGTTGTGACTGTGACATGAGACACTGCCTGATCCGCCGCCAGTGTTTCCGCCAAGGATACCGCAGGCCAGCCGCCCTCTTCATCAATGACCAGAACGTTGCCCCTGACGGTGGACTTGCCCGACAACACCTCTCGGCCGGAGGGCAAGCCTGCCGTGCCGGGGATGCCGTCGAACAAATAGGGACGACGTTGCCAGAGGGCCGTGTGACCAGGATCAGCGCCGACGGCCCAGATGACCGTATCGGCATCGATATCATCTTCGGATTTAATCTCGTGATTAAGGGTGATGCGAACCTGCAAGCGCTCGAGTTCGTCTTTCCACCAGGCTAGGGCCGGTAGCATTTCGGCACGATGAGGCGCAGAGGCCGCAAGGCGCATTTGACCGCCCAGCTCCGCGTGCTTTTCATACAGGGAGACGCGATGGCCACGTTTGGCCAAAACCCGCGCCGCTTCCAGGCCAGCCGGTCCGGCCCCTATAACGGCAACAGATTTAGGTGCGATGGTCGCGTCCGTATCCTTCAGTTCGGTCTCACGCCCGGCGGCCGGATTGATGACGCAGGACCCCGGCAGGCCGCGAAACACAAAACCAACACAGGCCTGATTGCACGACATGCACGGTCGAATGGTATGGGCCTCACCAGACTCAACCTTACGGCCCCAGTCTGGATCCGCAATCCAGGTGCGGGCCATGGCCACAACGTCGGCCCCGCCGTCGGCAATGAGCTGCTCCGCATCTTCCGGCGACCTAATCCGACCGGCCAGTACCACTGGCACCGACAGCGCCTGCTTGAACACCTTACCCTCTTCGCGCAATTGCACGCGCGGTTGCGCCATATGCGGAATGGAAGACGACTGCGGCGGCGCCCAACCGGACCCGGTCATAACGCTGACGTAATCAACCAGGCCCGCATCGGCCAGGGCCTTCATATTGGCGGTGGATTCTTCCAAGCCGTAATCCATGGGAGAGCCTGGAATATCGTGGCGGGCGGACGTGCGCACACCAACCGCGATGGCATCGCCAACGTTTTCCCGGACGGATTCGAAAATCTGACGAATAAAGCGCAAACGGTTTTCAAAAGACCCGCCGTAGCCATCGGTGCGACGATTCAATACCGGCGACAAGAACGATCCCAACAGGTAATCGGTAGAGGTTTGTATTTCGATGGCATCCAGACCCGCCTGCTTGCAGCGCCCGGCCGCCTCACCATAGGCGACAATCAAGTCTTTGATCTCGGCTTCCGTAATTTGTTTCGGCACTTCGCCTGCCGTATTGGGAACGGGCGACGGTGCCAAGGCGACGCCGCCGCGAATGAAGCTGTCTTTATGGCCGCCATGCCACAGGGTTATGGCAAGGCGAGATCCGGCGTCGCGAATATCGTCTGCCGTGCGACGCAAGCTGGGGATCACCTCGTCAGTGTACAACCGAATACCCAGACTGCGACTAACCGTGCTGGTGTGTACCGGTGCTGACTCACTGCCGACCATCGCTGCACCACCTTTGGCACGGGCCATGAGATAGCCGTGGAAGCGATCACTGATGCCCACCTGCCCATCCCCCAGCGCCATACCATGACCACTGACCACCGCGCGATGGCGGAGTTCAATAGGGCCGAGTTTTATGGGCGCAAGAAGGTTGGGATAGGTGGACTGGCTCATGTGTTAGTCCTATTGATGCGGCACCCAGGGTTACTTGGCACCCGGAATCACAAAGTTGTAGTAGAAAGACGTTGGCGTCTCTGTGGGACCAAACGGACCCGGCACTTTATTGCTGACAGGCTCCATACTTTTTAGGTAGGCCGCCAACGCATAGGCATCTTCGTCTTTCAGACTGGCAAACGCCCGCCATGGCATGACCGGTGACAAGATCCGACCATCTGGCCGCACACCCGTGCGCAAGGCCGTGACGATATCCTCTTCCGACCAGGACCCCAGGCCGGTTTCCATGTCTGGGGTGAGGTTTGGGCCGTAGTACACGCCCAGGCCAGGAATGCCATAGCCGACTTCACTGCCGGACAGACTTGGCCCGTGCGGCGCTCCTATCAAAACACCCGGTGTATGACATTCAACACAGACCATCACTTCAGAGAGGTATTCGCCGCGTTCCTCGGGCGATTCTGCAAAGGTTAGCGATGTAACAGACAGACAGAGGACAGAGACAACAAACGCAAAGGTTTTGGTCAACATGGGATACTCCAAAGCAAATGAACTGATTATGTCTTTAACGCGTCTCAGCGTTCAGCGGAACCTCATCGTCATAGACGTGGTCTGGCAGAGGCAGGCCTGCGAGGTCAGATGCAGACAGTTGATCTTCTAAAACTATGGTGAGACTTTCAAGGACGGACGCCAACTGGCGGGTGTGTTGCGCCATATGCCAGGCGGTGCGCTCCAACACATCAGAGACCGACTGCGTGCCATAATAGGTTTCGAGTTTCTCGGGCAACACAGTTCCAACATTCGTGCTCTGCCACCACGACTGAAAAGAGTCCTGCACTGAGTCTCCAAACGCGGCCACAGCCTCACCGTCAGAAATCGAGGCGGGCGGACGGCGTTCAAAGAAGTCATAGGTTAGTGTGCCGCCGTCAGACGCTTCCAGAAACGCTTGGGCGATGACAAAGATATGATAGCTGAGGTCCAAATACGTGCGGTCGCGGCCCGGCAGCTTTGTATGCAAGGCCTCAAGCGGCAACTGCCGCGCATGGGATTGCGCAACGGTCAGGACACGCTCAACCTTGGCGAACAATTCCGAGATTGTTAGACTCTTCTCTGGACCCTCAATACCAATAAAGGCTGCGACATCACGGAGGTTTTGCGCAAAGACAAAGCGTTGCCCCTGTGACACCACGGGGACTGACTTCGCACCCAGGGCCTGCAACGCCGAGAACCCATCGTGATCAGCCAGCACATTGACGCTTTCAAACGCAACACCGTGTTGGGTGAGAAACTCTTTCGCTTTCAAACAACTGGAACATCCAGGCTGCCAGAACACGCGGTAGGGGTCAGGCATAAAGCGGTGGCCTTAAAAGGGCTTCACTTTACCCAGGAACGCCACAGTCCCAATGAGGGCATACATGGTGAGCACGGCGACCAGAGTTTTATTGATTGTTGCCGTGATAATGGCTTCGCGTTCTGGTGTTGAGCCATGCTCTGCCAATTCCATAAAGGGCTTGATGAAAGGACGGAAACAAATATCGATGGCCATGGCCGCGTAAAAGACGCATCCGAACAACAGAATTTTAACCGCGAACCAGCCTTCTTGAAGGGGGCCATTGCCAAACAAAGACCACAGCCCAACACCGACGTAGACTGTTCCCAACACACCTTCGAGGGCGAACTGAACCATCATGAGCTTTTCAGCCAGCGGCTTGCCTTCGTTCTGGCCGATTAAAACGACCATATAAATCCAGCTTAAGCCAACGGCCCAGCCAGCGACAAACAACCACGTGGGAATCTGATAAAGCCCAAGAGACGCCGCGAGATGGAGGCCAACAGGAAAGATGAGAGCGAAGCAAATACGCGGCAGGAAATCAATGAGCAGGCCCATTTTCATGATCGTGGCCCGGGTTTCGAAGCTGAGGTCCGACC
>CAYGSZ010000097.1:0-9840 GCA_964352705.1 uncultured Rhodobacterales bacterium | reverse complement strand
GAACCCAAAGTCAGCGATTTTAAAATCGCAGAAACGGATATCCCCACGCCCGGACCAGGAGAATTTCTCGCCCGCAACATTTACCTATCGTTAGACCCCTATATGCGCGGCGCAATTGCTGGGCGTCATATGGGGCATAGCCGTCTGAACCAAGGGGATTTGATTGGCGGACGGTGTGTGGCTCAGGTGACCGAGTCCAAACATGCGGATTATGCGGAAGGCGATTACATCGTCATCGAATCTGGGTGGCAGCAATACTGTGTTTCTGACGGCGGCGCGAAAGACCAAGTGCGCAAGATCGATCCGGACGCTGGCCCGTTGTCTTCTGCTTTGGGCGCGTTGGGTATGCCAGGGCTGACCGCCTGGGCCGGTGTGGAGCGCCTTGCCCAACCGGGTCTCGGAGATACGTTTGTTGTTACCGCCGCAGCGGGTCCCGTCGGTGGGACGGCGGGACAACTTGCGAAAGCCAAGGGCTGCCGTGCGGTTGGCATCGCCGGGTCAGATGAAAAATGCCGGATCGTTGTTGAAGAATACGGCTTTGATGCCTGTGTAAACTACAAAAATGAAAACTGGGCAGAGGACCTCAAAGCAGCCTGTCCAAATGGTATTGATGTCTATTTTGATAATGTCGGCGGACCTGTGCTCGACACCATCACACAGCAGCTTAATCTCTACGGTAAAATCGTGATGTGTGGCTTGGTGTCGCAATACAACCGCAGCGGCGATGGCGGTTGGCACGGCCACAATATGGGACCGTTTGTTGGCAAGCGAGCGCAGTTGCTTGGCCTTGTTGTGTACGATTACTACGACAAGATCGATCAATTCCTGAAGGCTGCTGTGCCATTGGTCAAAGCGGGCAAATTGAATTTCCATGAAGATTGCGCAGACGGGCTTGAAAATGCTCCGGCGCATTTTGCCAAATTGATGAGTGGCCAAAACGTCGGCAAAGCCATGGTCGCGATTGGCCCAGAAAAACACTAACGCTCAGAAATCAAAGGGCTAGGTTAAAAATGGCGGCGAATCTTCAAGTTCAATTGGCACAGCAACGCGATGGCATGCTTAAGGAGTCTGATTTTCGTGTTGTTGAAGAGCCAATGCCACGTCCCGCGCCGGGGCAAATTCTGGCGCGCACCGTCTATCTGTCGCTTGATCCGTATGTACGCAAAGCCATCCGTGGTGATCATCCTGGCCACGCCATGCTCACAGAGGGCGATGTAATTTATGGCCGTAGTGTCTGCCGGGTGGTGCGCAGTCATGATGAGGCCTATCAAGCCGGTGATTATTTGGTTGCTGAAACGGGTTGGCAACAGCATGCGGTGATTGGCCCAGAGAAAGTGGTGCAGCGGGTCGATCCAGCGGCGGGTCCGCTATCGACGGCTATTGGTTCTTTAGGTATGCCGGGCCTTACCGCCTGGGGGTCTGTTGAACACCTTGGTAAGCCTATGCTGGGAGAAACGTTGGTCGTCTCGGCGGCAGCGGGTCCGGTTGGTGGATGTGTTGGCCAGTTGGCCAAGCTGCGCGGTGCACGCGTTGTCGGCATCGCTGGCTCTCAAGAGAAATGCGATCTGGTTACCAAGTCCTATGGTTTTGATGCTTGCGTGAACTACAAAAAAACCGGTTGGCAGGATGCATTGAAAGCCGAGTGTCCTGGCGGCATCGACGTTTATCACGATAACGTCGGTGGTCCACTGCTTATGGAGCTTGCGCCATATTTGTCTTTGTACGCCCGGGTGGTCATGTGTGGACGGCCAGCGGATTATAACTCTAAAGAGTTTCAGGGTGTTGGGCTCGGTCCGTTCATTGGCCGCCGGGCGAAGATGTTCGGCCTTGTGGTCTATGATTACGAAGGCGACTTAGAGCGGTACTTGCATTTGGCGTCAGGTTGGATGCGTGCTGGTCATCTTAAAGTGAAAGAAGACCGGGCGGAGGGGCTTGAGGCTGCGCCAGCGCATTTCTTGAAACTTATGCGCGGCGAAAACGTTGGTAAAGCTATTGTCGCTGTGGGGCCAGAGCGGGCCTAATCACACAGCTATCATCTCAGAAACAGGAGAAAATTTATGACGATTTATGTCATTGGTCAGGCGCGCGTCACAGATCCTGCCGGATTTAAGAAATACTCAGAAACAGTTGCTGGTTTGGCAGAGCAGTTTGGCGGCAAGCTCATCGGCGCTGGTGGACCGGATGAAAAAACGCTGATTGAAGGGGCGCAGTTTGAAAATGGCCGCGTTGTGATTTTTGAATACCCGTCCTTAGAGGCGTATCAAAAATATGTAGCGTCAGATAAATATCAGGAAGCAAAAGGCTATCGCATGGGCTGTGGCACGCTGGATGTGTGCGTTATTCCGGCTGTGTGATGATGATTGTTTTGCGCAATTGTTCTATCAAGCGCGCGCAGTAACATTCAGTGAGATGCGTTGATCTAGAAGCACAATTTCACTTGAATCATTGAAGAGGCCGAAAGATTCCACACGCGCAACATTGGAAAAGCCTGCCGTAATCAGAGCTCCTTGCAACATATCGAAGTCGAAGCCTGTTTTATGAAAATCATATTCATCGACCTGTCCTCCGAACATCATGCGCATCACCAGGTTACGTTGCCCAATGTCTAGGTCTTCTCGAACGAAAAGGCGGGAGAGCACTTTTAGATCCGGCACAGCAATCATGAGTTTGCCGTTTGGTTTTAGGACTCTCTTAAAACCCTGCAGCGTGGTCGCTGTTTCCCCAACGTGAGATAAGTGCTCGATGACATGTGAGCAATAAAGGTCTGAGCAACTGTCTTTTGGGAATCTTGATAGATCAGAGCAATGACCGACAAAGTCGACAATGTCAGAATCCAAGCTGTCTAATATGCGCCAGCCGTCTTGTTTTGCGTGCCCGCCGATATGCAACTTCATCGGACTTAACAGGGATACGGCTTTGCCTCTTTTATCGACAAGGGCATTTTGAGGTTGTGCAAATGGCATGTGCTGGAGCTGGTCGCTAATCTATCAAGAACAGCGAGAGCGACGGCACAAACATCACAATGATCAAGCAGAATAGCATCAGTAGGATAAAGGGAATCACCCCTTTCACAATAGTCAGAAAATCTTCTCGGAAAGCCCCCATGGCAATAATGATGTTCAGCCCCATCGGTGGCGTGAGGTAACCAATCTCCAAGTTGACGATCATCATGATGCCAAAATGGATGGTATCCATCCCGTAGTCGGCGGCCATTGGCGGCAATAAGGGGCTCAAGATCAAGATGGCGGCTCCGATATCCAGGAACAGGCCAACGGCTAACAACAACAAGTTGGTCATCAGCAGGAACAGCAGCTTTGAATCAATGAACGTGGTCATCACTTCAACGATCCGGCCTGGCACTTGCTCGTAGGTCATGAATACGTTCAACGATAAGGCGATGGCGAGAATGGGAAATAGGCTACCCATTAAGGTTGAGGTGTCGCCGACCACCCGCCACACCAAACGGCTCACGTCCTTCATGGTTTCGCCTAAAGCGCCAAAACGCCCAGTAACCAGATGTATAAAGCCATGTTTGTGGGCAAAGATTTCAACGGCCAGTGCGGTTAGAACAGCGACGGCCGCTGATTCTGTTGGCGTGAAGTAGCCCGAGTAAATACCGCCGAGAATGACCACCGGTGTCATCAACGCAAAGATGGCCCCTTTAAAAGTGCTCCAGATTTCGTCCAGGTTCCAAATATCGCCGCGTTTTGACCAATTCACCGTCATGGCGTAAAGGCTCAAAACGACCAGAATAAGCGCTGCGGGTCCCGTACCGGCAAGGAATAGGTCAGCTATAGAGGATTGTGTCATCACGCCATACAGAATGAGCGGGATCGACGGTGGTATGATAATTCCCAAAGTGCCGCCCGCACAGAGCATGCCGATGGAAAAGGGGCGAGAGTATCCCTCCTGAATTAGGGCCGGGTACATAATCGAGCCAACAGCCAGCAATGTAACGGCAGACGACCCTGAAATGGCTGCAAAGACGCCGCACGACAGCAACCCCGCAATGGCCAGGCCGCCCGGAATAGGTTTGGTCAAAGAGCGCATCAACAGGATCAGGCGTTCGGCGATCGAGCCTTGCGACATGATGGAGCCGGCGAGAATATAGAGGGGGATTGATAGTAGAACCTCGCGATTGGAGGCGTCCCACATATCGTAGACGACGTTCATCAACTCGCCGCCGCCCCAGAAGTAGTAAGCCCAGAACGTCGCCACCCCAAGGATAACAATGATGTTCATCCTTAAGATCAAAAGCGCGATCAGAATGACCGCCAGCAGCAACCCGTTCATCTTTGGGTTTCCTTCTGGTAGTCACGCTCGCCATCTTTAATGCCTGCGGCTTCTGTGTCGGTGGCGATTTCCATGCCTTCGACGGATTCCGGTGGCAGAGGACGCAACTCAAGAAAGATTCCGTAGAGGGTGTGTCGTACGGCCACCAGGGCAAATCCAAGCACAATAAAGCCCTGCACGGGCCAGATGGGCCAACGCAACACGGCTGAGACGTCTCTTAACTCATAACTTTCATAAGCGACGCTAAAAGCAATATAGGCTAAAAAATAGCAGAAAACGGCAAAGCCCAACTCGCCAATGCGATTGGCCAGATCGTCCCAGCGACGCAAAACAATGTCAGCAAAGCGCGGTCTGAAATGAGACCCGTTGGCAGAGGCTAGCGACACGCCCATGTAGGCGACGATGATCATACCGACCACACCCACTTGCGGCGCACCAAACCAACCCGAGCCGGTGAACTCGCGGCGCAACACATCGCCCATCAGCGCACCGGCCATCACTAAAAAGGCGATGAAGCACAGGCTCTGCTCAAACAGCTTCAGATAGTGCAGGAAGGCTTTTGCCTTTTGCAAAACAGGTCCCCAAACGATTTAACAGCTTTTAAGTTGGAGCCATCTTATCGATTGGGGCAGAGGTTGCAATCGCATTACAGCATAAACGCCTTATTCTGGTGCAGCGGTTATTGTGCGGGTGCAGTTTGTGCTGCGAAGGCGCGTTTCCCGCCTTGTATTGCAGCGTAAACATCATCGGCTTGGCCGCCGATTTCATCCAAAATAATGCGGTGTGACGGTGCCGATGCTTCAACCCAGAGGGCGCGCTGTTCTGCTGTGGGCGTGTGAATAGAAAGACCCCGTTTCAACATGTCGGCCTTGAGATTGGTAATGAGGGTGCGGACGTCTTCCCGCGCGGGCGCTATTGGGAAAAACGCATCTTTAATCACAGCGCGCTGCTCGTTTGTCAGACTATCCCACCACTGTTTGTTAGCCATCTGAATGCCTTGATCGTAGGACTGATTCGTTTCGGTGACGTCTGTCGCAAAGCCTGACAGTCCGTAATAGAAAAACACCAAACTCGACAGGCCACCGTCCACCAAGCCAGTCTGGAGGGCTGGTGCAATATCTGCTGTACCCAGGGGAATCGAGTCTGCGCCGACAGATTGCAGAAAAGCTTGCGCCGCAAAGTTGGGAGATCCCCGAAGCTTAAGCCCCTCAGCGGCTTTAGGAGTCAGGACGGGCTTATTGGCATAAAGCGTGTTCCAGCCAACCTCAGACCATTCTAAAAAAACCAAACCACGGTCGGCTAAGAACTTCGTAAAGATGTCTTGAAGGTAGTTGTCGAAGACAAAGTCAACTTCTTCTTCGGAGTCAAACAGAAAGGGAATCATAGGCACAGCGGCTTCAGGAATAATGCCAGCCAGACCCCACATGGTGATGCCGCCAATTTGAACGCGGTTGCGCCGAAGGGCTGTTAGCATTGTTTCCTCGGTGCCGACTTCACCGCGAATGAAGTATTCCATTTCGACAATGGGAGACTCGTCAATTTTGGCCTTGAAATAATCCCAGTGCCGGTCCCATGGTGAATTGACCTGGGACAGGGCGGTCACCTTGCCGCGCGCGATGTCGTCCGCGAGGGTTGGTGCGGAGAGCAACAACACGAATATTACTGAGATGATCCGGCTCATTCGGGTCTCCTTTGGTTTAGCCCTTAATTTTAGTCTCAAACCCGATTAAGGTCAGAGTGTGACACTCTTCGACTTTGACACGTTATTAAAGGGCTATATAGGCTTATGACCTCAAGACTAAAGCTAGCCTGTATTATTTTTGCGGCTTGGATGATGCCCCTCAAAGCACAGGCCGAAACGTTAAATCAAGCCGATCTAGACCAGATGTTGGAGTGGGTGCAAGGTCGTTATTCCAACCAGCAGCAGTATGACACGGGTGGAGTCACCAAGGCCTCTGACCTCTTGTTTCCGATGTTTAAGCGGATTGATGTTCCTGCGTTTGGCGACTCCGTTATTTATCTCCAGTGGTCCATTGGCAGTCCAACAGGTGATTTGCAGCGACAACGCATATGGATTTTCGACCTGGATGAAACGACAGGCAAAATCACCATGGATTTCTTCACCTTGAAGGAGCCAGATGCTTGGTTGAATGCGCATTTAGACCCACAAAAGGTTCGTGACATGACGCGAGAGGACACCATTGGCTATCCCGAGACGTGTTTATTGCCCGTGTCCCGCGAAGGCGATCAGTTTGTCGCCCGCATTCCAAAAACATGCGAAATCGTCTCACAAGGGACCCAGACGACCATGACGTTGGAGTCTCATATTGTGATTTCTAGCGATCAGATAACGTATCGGGAAGCTGGTCTGAAGCCCGATGAGTCTGTGGTGTTTCGGGTCCCGGCTACAGGGGAATACGTGTTCGACCGCCTTGCCGACTAACTCACAGGCGTGATCGTTCAGTTAGGTGGGGGCGCTGTTATGTCGTCCATCGGCTCTTTGTAAGGGCCGGAATAGGGTCGTGTTTTCCAGATCATCGTGCAGAAAAAGGCATGCGACAGGCCAAAAAACAGCCATACGGGCCAGGGCGGAAACGCTCCTAAGAGCACAACGGTCATGGTCAACAGAATGATCGCGACGGCCACCGTCATCCAGATAATGACGCGCTTGCGGTTCATCGGCGGGTTGGGTGTTTTAACCATGTGCCCACCATAGCGTTTTGGGCTTTTACAGCCAAGGATGCTGTGCAGCAGGCGTGACGCCGCTTTGAAGCTGACAGGAGGACTTGAATCGCTAGAATGCGCGCCAATATCTGTGCTTCAGCGTCCGCGTCTTACCATCGCCCTCGTCCTCGTGAGGGTCCCGGCACATAGAAAAGGGATATCCATGATTGATCTATATTACTGGCCAACTCCAAACGGTCATAAAGTTCCTATCATGCTGGAAGAATGTGGCCTGCAGTATGAGGTCCACCCCATCAACATGCTCAAGGGCGATCAGTTCGAAGAGTCATTTTTGAAGATCAACCCCAATAACAAAATCCCGGCCATCGTTGATCACGATGGACCTGGCGACAAGCCGTATCCGATGTTCGAGTCTGGGGCGATTCTGTTGTATTTGGCGGAGAAGACCAAAAAGTTCATCCCCGAAGACCCTGCTGGTCGTTATGACACAATACAGTGGTTGTTTTTCCAGATGGCGAATGTCGGCCCAATGTTTGGGCAGTGCGGACACTTTTTGCAGTACGCGCCGCAGCGCATTCAGTATGGCATCGATCGCTATCAGGGCGAAACCAAGCGCCTCTATCGAGTGATGGATAAGCGCCTTGGCGAGGTCGATTATCTGGCGGGTGACTATTCCATTGCCGATATGGCCACTTACCCGTGGGTCAAGATTAATCACTTTCATGAAATCGATATGGATGAATACCCCAACGTCAAACGTTGGAGAGAGGCTGTGGGCAGCCGTCCCGCCGTTGTGGCCGGCTGCGCCGTGCTGGAAGATGTTATGAAGCTTGGCGATCCAGATGATGAAGCGTTCGATAATCTGTTCAACAGACAGAATGAAGACCGGAGGTAAAGCGCTGTGATTCTTGATCGCGATAAGTCGCATCTTATTGTTGTCGATGTGCAGGAGCGTCTGTTGCCTGCCATGCACAATGGTGATCAGGCGGTTGAGAAATGTGCCCTTCTCATGCGCGCTGCATCGGAATTGGGTGTGCCCATTTTGATGTCTGAACAATACCGCAAAGGCCTGGGGCCGACAGTCTCAGTATTGGAAGATTTAGCAGGTGATGCTGTGCGCCGCGAGAAGATGCATTTCTCCTGTGCGGCTGACCCTGAGATCCTTGCTGACGTCGCCAATGCGGCCAACGCTGGGCGGCGTCAAATCGTGTTGGCGGGAATCGAAGCCCACGTTTGTGTTTTGCAATCTGCGCTCGGCTTTAAGAAGGCTGGGTTTGATGTTTATGTGGCTATGGATGCGACGGCGTCTCGCCGCCCAGAGAGTGTTGAATTGACCCAACACAGGTTGCTCGCCAATCGCATCACGCCTGTAAATGTCGAGATGGTCCTGTTCGAATGGCTGCACGTATCGGGCACGCCGGAGTTTAAAGCCGTCAGCAAGCTGGTGAAGTAAGGGACGTTTATATTCGGCCCTTGATTGCAAAATCTCAGAGCCTCCAGAAGTGCCTCAAGGCTCCGTCGGGTCTTTAATGCGGATGGTAAACCCAGCCTCGGTGAGTTGATTGATTACCATTTTGGCATGAGCTTCGTCGCGGGTTTCAATGGTGATGTTCAGCCGCGCGGCGCTGGCCGAGAGGTCCATGGCGAAGCGCGTATGGGCCACTTCCAACACATTAGCGCCCAGATTGGCGCAGATACCGGCGACAGCGTTTAACTGGCCTGGTTTGTCGGGCATGGCGATGGACAGAGTAAGCACCTGGCCCAACCGGACCAAATCACGCATCAACACAGAAGACAGCATCCGGGCATCAATGTTGCCGCCGGAAAGAATCACCCCGACGCGCTTGCTGGCGAACATCTCAGGATGTTCAAGTACCGCAGCCAGAGCCGCGCCGCCGGCACCTTCGGCAACGACTTTGTCCAGAGACAGAAACATGGAAACCGCGCGCTCCATGCTGGTTTCACTGACGGTCACCACGTCTTTTATATGCTCTGCGATCAATGGAAGGGCAGTGGCACCTGGCGTTTTAACCGCGATACCTTCTCCCAGTGTTGAGCCCCCGCAAGGATGTTCAGTCTGCTTTAGGGCATTGGTCAGAGACGGGTAGAGTTCAGGTTCAACGCCAATAATCTCAACATCAGGTTTCAACCCTTTTGCGGCCACAGCGCAGCCCGAGATCAGCCCACCACCACCGACGGGTATGATTAGGACATCAAGGGTTGGGTCATCCTCCAACATCTCAAGAGCAATAGTGCCTTGACCAGAGATAACGGCGGTGTCGTCGTAAGGATGCACAAAAGTAAGCCCGTTTTTTTCAGCTAGCGTGTTGGCATGGGCGGCGGCGTCTTCAAGGGTCTCGCCTTCAAGTTCCACCTTTGCACCATACTCCGATGTCTTGCGGACTTTCACAAAGGGTGTGCCTTTGGGCATGACTATGGTTGCTGGAATGCCTAAGCGCTGTGCCTGATAGGCGACGCCTTGCGCATGATTGCCTGCTGACATGGCCACCACACCAGTTGCGCGTTGATCATCTGTCAGAAGAGAAAGTCGGGCGAGCGCGCCACGCGCTTTGAAAGCACCGGTGTGTTGCAGATTCTCGTACTTCACGACGATCTGCGTTCCGAGGCGGCGAGAGAGGGATTCAGACTCTAAGCACGGCGTACGCACGATTCCATTTTTAATGCGCGCAGCGGTCTCTTGAATATCTTTAAGGGTAATACTCATGCGACCCTCCCTTCTAAAGAAGGCACAGTCAGCATCGGTGTTAAGTGTTGTGGGACCATGATCGTCGGTCTCCTCAGTTTTAT
Organism: uncultured Rhodobacterales bacterium; assembly: GCA_964352705.1. Classification (GTDB taxonomy): domain Bacteria; phylum Pseudomonadota; class Alphaproteobacteria; order Rhodospirillales; family Rhodospirillaceae; genus WLXB01. Next base: position 54 of record CAYGSZ010000097.1, on the reverse strand, counting down.
TTCATTTAGAACTCACGCACGGCAGACGCCCGGATCTCCTTAGAGAGCCGGGTT
>CAYGSZ010000096.1:0-9888 GCA_964352705.1 uncultured Rhodobacterales bacterium | reverse complement strand
GACAGCGCAAGCTTCTTGCCCAAGACACGATACAGCCAATCAAAATCCAGTGTCAGGCTATTGACCAAGTGCCAGCCATAATACTTGAGGAACAGGAAGAAGGCCGCACCGGAGAACAGAAGAATTTGGAACTGGGTCACGATGTGATCCGGTGTGTTCGGGTGATAATCCTGCTGGAACGGTAACAGTTGATAGAACTGCTGCGGAAACACGCCAATAGCAACACATAGAATTGCAAAGAACACCATCGCCGTGCGCATGTGAAGCGGCGGTTCTGGTGGACGCAGACCAGAATCTTTTCCGAAGAATACGAAGTATTGCAGTTTAATACCGACGTCCAAGAATACACCGGCCGTACCCGCAGCCAGGAGATACCAAACCCAATAATATTGTCCGAGGTAGGCGGCCTCTGACGTCATTGCTTTTGCAGCAAAACCAGAGGTGAACGGAAAGGCCGAAATCGAAAGCCCGCCGATAATACAACAAATCGCAGTGAGCGGCATGGTCCGAAACAATCCACCATATTCGGTGAACTTGCGTTTGCCGGTCATGTAGAACACCGAACCCGTCGCCATAATCAACAGCGCCTTGTAGATGATATGGGCAAACGCATGTGCGACCGCGCCATTGATCGCCAAGGTGGTCCCAATGCCAATCGCCGTGACCATGAACCCAACCTGGTTGACGATGGAGTACCCGAGCATCTTGCGTGCGTTGTTTTCGCACAATCCATAAATGATGCCGTAGAAAATCATGAACAGACCGATAAAGATCAGAATTTCTGCCCCGGGAAAGCCGCGAGCAAGAACGTAAACGGCTGTCTTCGTCGTGAAGGCTGACAGAAAAACCATCCCCGAATAACTGGCTTCCGGATAGGAGTCCGGCACCCAGGCCGAAAACGGCGGCGCACCGGTATTAAGCAGAAAGCCTGCCAAAATCAGAGCACGAGGCAAGGTATCCGGCAGCATTGAGGTAAACGCAATGGAGCCGGTGGATGCGACTTCGCCAGCGATGCCGGCCATCAGCACGACACCGCCGAGCAGGTGCACCATAAGGTAGCGCATACCAGCAGCGCGGGACGTGACTGTGCCCGCAGAGAAAATGACGGTTGCCGATGCCAGGGCCATCATTTCCCAGAAAATAAAGACGGTGATGAGGTCGCCTGCGAACACAACGCCGAGGGAAAAGGCAATGTAACCGTTGGCGGCAAACAGTTCCAAAACACGTTCTTGTTTCAACGCATACAAGTTGCCCGCCAGCGCCATCAAAGCAAAGACGGTCGCGAAGAGTCGGCTTAGTTTGTCAGCCTTAAAAGGTTCTAACGTCCACTCCATATAAGAGAAAGAGAACAGCACGCCGTCCGCTGTCATCCAGACCAAGGCCAAGGATATCAGCGGAGCACCAAGCAAGACGATGCTTCGGGCGGTTCCGGTCAATCTTAAGACTAGAAGCGCACCAATGAGGATCGGCAAGGAGGGGTGCAGGAGAAAACTACTCATCGTAGTAGGTGTCCTTCCGCTTTAGCACTTTCTTCCAGCCCTTCGAGGCCAAAATTGACACACCGCCAATCAAAAAACCGAACCAAGCACTAAAACCATAGGTGAACATGAAACCCTCGTGATGATGGGTTACGAACAGCTCAGCAATAAGCAACAAAGCCAGCACAACAGTGAAGCCAATCCACATGCGCTTGGGTGTCGCAGGGTTATCGAGCCAGTGTGCTTTATTTTGCTCGCTCATAAGGTCTGCCCTACCAAGGCTTTGGCTAACGTCAGCGGCACCTCTGGGAAAAGGAACAACGCAAGCGTTCCCAATGCCGTTAAACACAGCGCCAGTACAATGGGCCAAGGTGCCTCACCATGCTCGTGCGATGGAGCGACATCTTCTTTTTTGAAAAAAGCGCGATATATAATCGGCACAAAGTAAGCCGTATTTAGCAAGGTGCTGACAAAGATGACGAACAGAACGAACCAGTCTTTAAGCTCCATTGCCGCAGATAAAATATACCACTTCCCTAAAAAGCCCGCCGTTGGTGGTACACCAATCATACTCAGGGCCCCAATCGTGAAGGCTGCCATTGTGAATGGCATACGCTTGCCGATACCATTCAATTGACTGATCTCGGTTTTATGTGCGGCTGTATAAATGGAACCTGCAGCAAAGAACAAAGTGATCTTACCAAACGCGTGGGCCGTTATGTGCATGGCCGCCCCGATAATCGCTAGTGGTGTTGCCATCGCTGCCGCCAAAACGACATACGACAGCTGACTTATGGTAGAATAAGCAAGCCTGCGCTTCAGGTTGTCCTGACTGAGGGCAATGATCGACGCAACCAAAACCGTAAACCCAGCCGCATAGACCACCCAGCCCGTTGCCTGTCCGCTGAAGAGATCCAGGCCAAACACATAAACGATAATTTTGACGACTGAAAATACACCCGCCTTAACCACGGCGACGGCATGAAGAAGTGCACTGACAGGGGTTGGCGCAACCATAGCTGCTGGTAACCAGCGGTGCACCGGCATGACAGCCGCTTTGCCTATGCCGTAAATGAATAGAACACTGAGTGCTCCGATAAGAAACGGGCTTTCATCTTTTGGAATAATACCGCCAACTGTGAAATCACCCGTACCAGCAATAAAGTATGTGCCGATCACCGCTGGCAGTAAAAACACAACTGATGTGGTTAAGAGAATCCCCAGATAGAGGCGACCTCCAGCTTTCGCAGCATCATTGCCCTTATGTGTGACAAGCGGATAAGTCGAGAGCGTCAGCACCTCGTAGAACAAAAACATCGTAAATAAGTTGCCTGCGAAAGCGATCCCCATAGTTCCGGCAATCGCAAGCGCGAAGCATGCGTAAAATACGGTCTGGTTTTTCTCCTGATTTCCGCGCACGTAGCCAATGGAATATATGGAATTGATGATCCACAGCGTGGAGGCAATCATGGCAAAAAGCATGCCCATTGGTTCAATCTCAAATCGGATTGTTAGCCCGGGCAATACCGCAAAGCTCTCCGTTGACGGCATTGCACCTTGCATAACTGATGGCACGAGAAGAAACACAACAGCAAACAACAGAGCAGCTGTTATCAGCGTATAAGCCTCTCTCACATTCGGCTTTGAGCCGCTTGAAGCGATAAATAAAGCGCCGACAAACGGAATGAGAAGCGCTGCGATAATGAACAAGGAGAGGTCTGTCATCGCCCTCCCCCAATCAAGACGCTCACAATTTGCTCGGCCACACCGACCGTAAATGACGTATCAATCCCAAGATAAATACACGCTAAAACGAAAACCCAAGACGTAATTAGCATGGACTTCGGAGGGTCTTTTAACTGGGGAGCGCCAGCGGGCCTTTCCCGGAAAAAAGCAACTTCAATCAAACGACCAATGTAGGCAAGAACAAGCAAAGAACTGAGCATCAGCAGCCCGACCATCCACCACCAGCCGTTTTCGAGCGCGCCAACCGACAGATACCACTTGGAAACAAAACCGACCGTGCCGGGCACACCAAGCATGCTGAAACCAGCTAAGACAACGCCAAACATTGTCAGCGGCATCATTTTGCCAAGTCCGGCCATATCAGACAGACGAACAGTGCCGATCTGCAGCGCGATTCCACCGATCAACATGAACAAGGCCCCCTTCATCATCGCGTGGTTCACGATATGAACTAAACTCCCCACCAATCCAGGGGCGTCGGCGATGGCTATGCCAAGCGTGATGTAACCGATTTGCGCAACACTGGAATACGCAAGCATGCGCTTCACGTTTTCCTGAAAAATTGCCGAAAAAGAGCCCGCAAAAATTGCGATGAGGGACAAAACCAGAATCACTTCAGGCATCGGTGTTTGCTCGATGGCAAAGCCAAAACCAAATACCGTGTAAAGAAACCGCATCAACAGATAAATTGCGACCTTCGTCGCCGTTGCAGCAAGAAAAGCTGTGACCGCCGATGGGGCGTATGCGTATGCGCTCGGCAACCAAAGGTGCAAAGGAAACAAAGCAATTTTTAACGAGAGGCCGACAACAACAAACGCCATTCCTGCGATCGCCGCGGGCGTATCCAGAAAAGGTTGTAAGCGCACCGCCATATCAAGCAGGTTGAGCGTACCGGTAATCGTAAAGAGCAGCCCAATACCAATCACATACATGGTGGCACCGATCGTGCCCATAATGAGATATTGGTAGGCTGCTGCCAGGGCTCGGCGATCCTTGCCAAGCGCGATCAAAGTATACATTGAGAGCGAGGAGATCTCCATAAAGACGAATGCATTAAACGCATCACCTGTTATGACAATCCCCATCAAACCACACATGCACAGCAGATACATCGTGTAGTACCAACCGCGCAGGCTTTGCTTTATTTCCGCCTGAACACTAACCCGTCCGTAGATCAGAACAGCGGTTGCAATAAAAGAGACCAGAACCAAAAGGTATCCTGACAGAATATCTATTCTGTACTCGATACCGAGGGGAGGCGCCCACCCGCCCATTTGATATGAAATGGCACCATAGTCCTGCACCTGAGCCAACATGGTAACGCTACCAAGGGTGCTAGCGGCACAGACAACAAGTGCGATCAACCAGCAGACCGTCTGCTGACGCACAATCGCACAGACAGCGGCCGCAATGAGCGGGACAGCAACAATAATAGCAGGAAGTTGGTCGAGCACTGGCTAGTCCCAATCCGCGCTATTATAAACGTCGTCTTCTTCAATTGAGCCGTAAGCTTCGTTTATTCTGACGACAAGAGCCAGACCAAGCGCAAGCGTTGCTACGCCGACGACAATTGCTGTGAGAATGAGGACATGGGGCAATGGGTTTGAATAGAGTTGCTCGGGTGCATTCTCAACGATGATTGGTGCGGTGCCACCCAAAACTTTTCCGGGGGAAACATACAACAAGTAAACTGACGTTTGAAAAATGGAGAGCCCGACCAGCTTTTTAATCATGTTTGAGCGAGACACAATGATGTAAAGGCCAGCCATGATTAAGAAGATGGTAATCCAGTGGTTGACGCCACCGATCACAAACGCAAGTTCGTTGAGTCCATCCATTGCTCGCCCCTAACGCCCGCGGCCAGCAAAAGTATAAAAGATCAAAAGCAGCGTTGATGAGACCGTAAGCAAAACTCCAGACTCAACAAGCAGGATGCCAAGATGCTGACCGTGCGAGGGGTCATGTGAATCCAGCAGGTTATAATCCAAGAAGTTTCCGCCCATAAACCAAGTAAAAACACCAACACCGGCGTAAATCAAAACGCCCAAAGGAACCGCAACTTCGAGAACCGAAGACGGAACAATTTTCTGGGTCTCACGGAGGCCAAAAATCAGCGCATATAAAACAAACGCTGCGGCCACAATAACGCCAGCCTGAAAGCCGCCACCGGGACCAAAGTCACCGTGGAATTGCACATAAAGCGCGAACAGAAGCAGAAAGGGGATCAACAACTTTGATACGACCCGAAGAACAAGGTGGCCTCTCATGTACGCTCCTCTTCTTCGTCATCATCATCTTTACGACGCCTGCCTTTAAGCAACATCAATACGCCAATACCTGCGGTGAAAATCACAGCAGTTTCCCCCAGCGTATCGTAGCCTCGATAACTGGCCAGAACAGATGTGACAACGTTAGGTACCGTTGTATCTGGAATTGAACGCTCCAGATATTCAGCCCCGACATGAGTGTTCATGGGGGTATCCGGGTCCCCGTAGCGAGGGAGCCCCCAGGTTCCATAAACCAGAGCCACTCCAATCAGAACCGACAGGGCGATTGGCACAACATTGGAATTCTTAGACGGTGCTTCATCTGTTTTGGTGAGATGTAGTGCAGAGAGCAAGAGAACAGTAGAAACCCCTGCCCCAACTGCGGCTTCCGTCATGCCCACGTCCACGGCATCCATAGCAATCAAAAGCGTTGCCATTAAAAAACTATACGCGCCCCCCAAAACCACAACAGCAAACAGATTACGGACACCTATGATACCGACAGTCACAGCCGTGAGGAAAAGGAGCAGGACAAGATTGATAAGGAATTCCACGACTAGCGTCCTTCCTTCGTGCGGTCTTCGGACAACACCGGCTCAACATTTCGGTGTTTCATCGCCCTGGCAATAGCATGAGTTGCAACGGGGCTTGTGAAAAACACGAGCGCCAGAATAATTGCCAGACGCGCCGTTGTTAAGGTCAGCCCCGACTGGACCATCAACCCGATGATGATCATGCCAACACCTAAAGTATCGATCACACTGGCAGCATGCATGCGTGTAAATGCATCAGGCATACGCACGATACCAATTGAGCCAACAATGCAGAAAAAACCGCCGCCAACCAACAAAGCCCAACTCAAAATGTTAAGGAGAAATTCCATAGTTACGACCCGGCCTCATCTTCGCCAGCGCCAATATCTCCAGCCCCTAGGTCGCCATAACGGAAAAACTTCAAGACCGCGATGGTGCCGATCACATTCAAAAGCGCGTATGTGATCGCGAGGTCAATAAATTCTGGTCGCCCGAAGACGTACCCCATAACCGCCAACAGCAAAACGCAGAGAGTGCCGAGCGAATTACCCGCAACCAACCTATCAAAAACAGTGGGTCCTTTGAGCACGCGCGTGACCACCAGACCGAGAGAAACAAGCAGCGCAATCGCCGCCACGGCAAACATACTCATGCCGAGCCCTCAAACTGGGCGCATCTTCGATCCATATCACCGGACTCTACGTCCGTCGCGTTCTCTCGCGTAATGGCATGCACCAAGATTTCGTCATCTTCGATATCGACAGAGATTGTTCCTGGGGTAAGCGTAATTGAATTTGCGTAGGTTACCCGACCAACATCAGATTTTTGACTCATTTTGGTCCGAGTCAAAGTCGGGCTTATTGGCAAAGACGGATTCAAAATGATCTTCGTTACGTTGATCGCTGACAAGATAATTTGCCAGACTAACCATGGCCAGTAGGTAAAAGCTGAGGTTGCAAGATGGATTGGGTGCCCCTCTTTGTCAGACACATTCATCTTTTTTGCCAGAAGGGCTATGGCAAGCGAGCTAATCACACCAGCTATGACAAGAAATGGGCTATCAAACTTGCCCGACAGAGTGAGCCAGAAAACAAGCAAGACAATCGTCATGCTGATTACTTGCCCCATCGAACCTTTATCCCTTTCTGAGCTACGCTGCCAACTGGCAAAGCGTAGGCTAGATTCCCCAAATTAAACCTTACTATGCATCGCAACGCACGAAGCAATCAATTGATAATGCTTAAGGTTTAGGGCGTTTTCGTAGCAGTGCCGCTCAATCGAGGCAATCAAAATAGTGTCTGGCTACATGCCTATTTCGTGACTCTGCGTGGCAACCAGCGATTAACACTCACAGGTTTTCCCGTGTGTGACCTCATAAGCTTAGGTCTGAGCACTTTATCAACTGTGGGCGCATCAGCAGGCGATCCGACCGTTTTTCCCTCGCGCCTGCCAAGGTTATCACTCAACGCTGTCATATAAAAATCGACGACGTCTTCAAAGACGATCTCGGTGCCTACACCGTTATCTTTTGCCTTTATCACCGGGGGGTGTGTGTTGAGCGCAGTATTAAGCCGTTCCGTCGATTTTGCGCCAAATTGACGCCAAACACTGTCAAGAATGTGCAACACATCTTTATCCATAGGGCTGGTATCGATCATCGGCCTGCCCCGCTCCATAGCCCTAAAGACGGTCGGCTCTATCGGTCCCTCAGCGCCGATGACAAAGGCCGCAGGCATCAACTTCGCGCCGTTTTTTGCCGACGCATAGTAAGCTTGCGCTAAAAACATGAGTCGATGCATTTTTTGCGGCTGGAGGTACTCGCCTTCGTCCAACGCCCGGTCAAGAAGCCAGAACGCCACATCAAAGCATGATTCGACAGCAGGCTTATGCATTCCTAAACTCCACAAATACGTAAGGCGTTCATAAACACCCCGTCTGGACAGAACCATAGCTTTCACTAGGCCCACCAGACAATACAGCCGAGACTGTCCCTGACATGGTTAAAAATGCCGCAAAACTCCTTGGGCTCACGTTAGTCCTCATCCTCGCAGTCGTCTTAGTATTCAGGGCATCTCTGATTGAATTTATTGCTATAACCGCCTTGGAGCAGCAAGGGCTTGGGCCTTCAAGTTTAACGGTCAGTCGGGCAAACCTGAGTGGATTTGAGCTTGAAGCCATATCGCTCTCCTCCGGGCAAGTTAAGGCAGACAAAGCCAGCGTTACTTATTCCTGGTCGTCCTTGCGTGACGGACGAGTCGAGCATATGCGCCTGTCAGGTTTGGATGTTTCTGGAATATGGGCAGAAGACGGATTGAACTTCGGTGGGCTCTCTTTGCCCCAAGACTTGGAACAAGACGCTAAGGCTGGAGAAGATCAAAGCAGCGCCAATAACCTGCCGTTTCGTTCAATTGTGATCGAGAGTGCCGCTCTCCATCTGCTCCATCCTGAGGGGCAGATAGATCTTACTATCAACGCGGACGTGCAGAATAACGGTAAGGTATTGGCGACTACGATTTCTGCTGAACTGACTGGCCCAGACTTAGAGGGCAGCCTAGATATCTCTGGGTTAGTTAGTTCTCAGAACATCCTGACTTCATCGCTATCAGGGGGAATCAAACTGGCCGCAGAGTCATTTACAGTGCCCGGATCTGAGAACGCCTTTTCTGCAGATATGGATCTCAAGGTGACTATTGAAGACAACGCCGTGATGGTTCTGGCAGAAAGAGACCTAAGGTTCTCTGCCCCTTGGCCAGACCAGTTTTTGCCCGATAACAGCCAGGCGAAGGGTCAAACGATTGAGGTTTTGATCACTAAAGGCACGACGTCCGGCCCACTTTTCAGAATTGAGCCCACAGACAGCGGGTATCGTGCCGACGTCGATGTAATTTTGAGGGGTGAGACGCCAATGGGCCGTGTCGGAGCAATGTCCGCAGCCTGGGCAACGTTCGGCGCTGATGGCCTTCCGCAGGATTTTAGATTTGAGAAATTTAACGTTGAACTGAACGAACTACCAACCGCTTATGGCACTATCAACGCGTCACTTGATGCGTCAGGATTAAGCGGGCCTATAGCGATAGCCGGTGGCCCTGTTAATGCCACCCTCGTGGTCAAAGATGCTGTTTACGGAGACCTTTCCAGCCGTAACATCACCGTCGATATAGCCTCTGATTTTAGGTTGGATGGTTTATCGCTGGCCTTTCAGTTTGAAAAACTCTCTGCCGCCTTGGCGGACTTAAAATACGGCACTCAACTTGCCGCTCAAGATACGATTGAACTGAATTTGGCAGAGGGCAGTGACGCTGCCCAAACGACAAATGTCGTGTTTGGTGCCGATGGCAGCGCGACCTTAACCTTCGATACCGCGCTTGCCCTAACATCAAAAAACTTGGAGTTGCGCTTGAATGATAGCCCACTATTAATAAATGCTTCAGCTCCTGAAATATCCCTCAAAGGATATTGGACGGCACCCGAACAAACAGGAGATCAAACAGGTGACCTTCGGATTGGCTTAACGAATGGCCTGATTGAATCAGAAAGCTTATCAGCTACGGCACTCACCATTCTGCTTGCCGGTGATATGCAAAATATGTCTGGCACCTATCTCACGACCATTGTGGACAATAAAGATAAGACCACCCCGAGCCCTTTATTTCGCTTAAACGGCAATCTTAAAAAGAATGATAATAACTATAATATTCAAGGCTCTATGAGGCTTCCCTCACGTAAATTAATAGGCGCTTACAGCCTGGACTATGACCTAGAGACCTCAGCCGGATCAGTCAAGGCGTCCAGCGGGCCACTCTTGTTTGGGGGCGAGAATCTTGGCCCCTCAGATTTACGCCCTCTTGGATTACCCTTCATTCC
>CAYGSZ010000095.1:0-9894 GCA_964352705.1 uncultured Rhodobacterales bacterium | reverse complement strand
AAATCTCTGCGGGCGTATCATCTTCACAGGCCATGGTGTCCAGCATGGTTAATGTGCTGCCATCATCATCTGACACGGGTTGTTCCAGTGAGGGATCAACCGCTGACAATCTGGTGTCCATTGCTATAACGTCTTCACGTGAGACGTTGAAACGCGCGGCGATGGCTGTGACGTCTGAATCAGTAAGATATCTGGTACCTTCCAATGACATATCCCGTTTGGCACGCTTCAAGTTAAAGAACAGCTTCTTCTTACTGGCACTGTTGCCAACTTTAATCAGCGACCAAGTTTGCAGAATAAAGTTCAATATGGCGGCTTTGATCCACCACCGTGCATAGGTCGAGAAGCGAAAGCCTTTCTCAGGCTTAAAGCGTTCGATAGATTGCATCAGGCCAATGTGGCCCTCGCTGATCAGATCATCTACATTAATGCCGTACCCGCTGAATTTGCGTGCAATGCGAGGGACAAGACGAAGATGGCTCTCAATAAGACGGTCGAGGGCTTTGCGATCGCCAGTTTCTTTCCAGCGGCGCACGAGATCTTTCTCGTCTTCTTCAGACAAGACCGGAAATGAGCGCGCATGCAGCGCACTCGGAACATTCGTCAAGTGACGGATAGCACCTTTGAGAGCCTGTGTGGCGGACTTTTCGGACATTTTTGACCCTTTACCTTACGTAATTAAATGATTGGGTAATCAAAGTAGGACTAGTTTGGTCCTCTTTACAATAAAAACCCGACTAAATTGGTACTGTATATACGTAACAAGTTCGTGATTTGGATTTCCCAAAGGTTTCTGGGGTTTTTTACTTTTTCGGGCGCGTGCCCTCTGGGTTACCCCCGTTGACCGCGAGCCTGAAAACTTTAAGTTACGGACAATCGCCACTGCCGACTTCCTGGGTAACCATCTGCTTTGACCCGGATCGGCCATACTAAGGGATCATCAATGCCGGCCTACAAAGCTCCTCTTCGCGATATGCGTTTTATCACCCATGAAGTGTTCTCTGCTGCGGATACTCTGACGTCTCTTTCTGGTTTCGAAGAGGCTTCTCAAGACCTGATAGATGCGGTCCTAGAGGAATGCGGAAAGCTTTGCGAAGGCGTATTGGCACCGTTGAACCAATCCGGCGATGAAGAAGGATGTCAGTTTGATAACGGCTCTGTCACGACCCCGGCTGGCTTTAAAGAGGCCTACAGGCAGTTTGCCGAAGGCGGCTGGTGTGGCTTAACTGCTAGCCCCGAGTTTGGCGGCCAAGGCCTGCCGGAGACGTTACAATACTTGGTTGATGAAATGGTGGGGTCCGCTAACTTATCCTTTGGGCTCTATCCAGGTCTGACGCAAGGCACCATCATGTGCCTTACCGCACATGGCACCCCAGATCAGCAGCAGACTTATTTGCCAAAGCTTATCAGCGGTGAATGGCAGGGCACTATGTGTCTGACTGAGCCACATGCTGGGTCTGATCTTGGGTTGTTGCGCGCAAAAGCTGAACCTAACGACGACGGGACCTATGCCATTACCGGCACGAAGATTTTTATCTCGGCTGGAGAGCACGACATGACCGAGAATTTCGTGCATCTGGTTCTGGCCCGTTTGCCAGGGGCGCCCGAAGGCAGTCGCGGCATTTCCATGTTTTTAGTGCCAAAATTTCTTCCACTAGAAGACGGCTCTGTTGGTGATCGGAATTCGGTATCAGCCGGGTCGATCGAACATAAGATGGGCATGAAGGCATCCGTCACCTGCGTCATGAATTTTGATGCCGCCAAGGGTTGGCTTGTAGGCAAGGAGCATAAAGGCTTGGCCGGCATGTTTACCATGATGAACAAAGAGCGGCTTTTTGTCGGTACCCAGGGTATTTCCCAGGCTGAAACCGCCTATCAAAATGCGGTGACCTACGCGAAAGATCGCATTCAGGGCCGCTCCGCTGAAGGGGCAACCCAGCCCGATAAGGCCGCTGACCCTATCCTCGTGCATCCCGATATCCGAAATAAACTACTGTTCTCCCGATCGATCATTGAAGCTCAACGGGCCTTGGCTGTGTGGACGCAACTCAACGTCGATATTGCCCATGCACACGCTGACGATGCTGTGCGCCAACATGCTGGAGATATGGAAGCGTTGATGACGCCGATTATCAAATCAGCATGCACAGACTTCGGAACAGAAATCACAAATGCGTGTCTTCAAGTGTTCGGCGGTCATGGTTACATCCGAGAGTGGGGCATGGAGCAATTGGTGCGTGATGTCCGGATCACTCAAATCTACGAAGGGACGAATACTATTCAGGCTTTAGACCTCGTTGGCCGTAAGTTGTCCTTGCATGATGGTCGCCTGTTTGCGGGATTGCTCACGGAAATTGATCAGTCACTTCAGGCCATTGCTGGACGTAATGACTTGTCTGAATTTGTTGTTCCGTTTGTAGAGTCTTTGGAACGCCTCAAAGCTGCAACTGAATGGCTCAAACAGGAATCACAAAAAGACGCCAATGCACTCGGCGCCGCCGCCAATGATTACCTAAGACTTTTCGCACTGACGTTGTATGGCTGGATGTGGCTGAAAATGGCAGAGAAGGCTCTGGATGTGCGCGCCAGTGGTGATGACTTCTATGATACTAAGTTGGCTGTCGGTCGTTATTTCATGACGCGTGTTTTACCCGGTACGGCCTCTTTGGATGCAACGATGCGGTCAGGGTCTGGTGCGATGATGGCACTACCAGAGGCCGCGTTTTAATCAAAGAGAGACGCCTGCATGAAACGCTTCGGCGCTATTACATCCGGCGTTGTTATCTTGCTTCTGGCTGGCGCGCTTATAGCGCCGTCTTTCATTGACTGGACTCAGTACCGAAACGTCTTTGAAGCTCGTATCTCTGCTATCACGGGCCGTGAAGTCACTGTCGATGGTGATTTAAGTTTTTCTTTTCTGCCGCGCCCGGGACTAAGCATGCAAGCGGTGCGCATTGCCAGTATCAGCGGTGCCACAAGTGCTGATTTTGCAGTTGCTGAGGTCGTTGATGTAAACCTTGCTTTTCGTCCGTTGCTTGTCGGCGATCTTCAGTTTACGTCCGTTGAAATTATACGGCCGCTGATTTTTGCGGAGGTGCTGCCCGATGGCCGAAAGACCTGGACACTCACTCCGTCCTCTTCCGTTTCAATGGACGGGGGAAGACAATCAGACAGTAATACCTCTTTTGATTTGCGCATTGATAGGCTGCGGGTGATCGATGGGGAATTGATTTACAATGATGGTGCTGAAGATCAGATCTACGCAATTAGTGAACTCAATGCAGATATCACAGCTGATAATATTAATGGACCGTATGCCGCAAATGGAGAGGCGTTGATCATTGGTATCGATTGGAACTTTCAGGCTGCTATTGGTGCGCTAACCTCAAACGGTTTGAGGTCAGTTGCAGTAGATATGGATACGTCAAACGGCAGTATCCAGTCGCGATTTTCGGGCCAGATGACGGCGGCTTCTGAAATGTCGTCTGCTAGCGGCCGACTAACAATCAGTGGAACAAATGTCGCAGAAGCCTTGGCGCCGTTTGGCATTGCGGTCAACGACACTTTGTTACAGCCGTTAAGCAGGTCCTATGACCTCGGAGCGAAGGTTGAGGTGACAGAGTCGTCGGCACGGTTGTCGGATATTGAGCTGCGCTCTGGCGAGGTTGGTTTAACCGGTGAGGGAGAAGTTAAGTGGGGCGAATCTCACCATATCGAATTCTCCATGAAGGCGTCTCGTTTGGATCTCGAGTCTTGGTTGGCCGGTGATTCTGACCAGACCGCTGATACACCTGTTTTTGACTTTAATGCTGCCACAACCGTGAACACATTAGAGGCTTCTTATACTTTTCCACCGAAGCTTTCGGGGCGTATCGACTTTGGCATCGACTTGATCGAATGGAATGATCAGGTCATGCGTAATGGCTTCATTTCCGCGTCGTTGCGTAACGGTGAGCTTGCGATAGAAAATTCAAGGCTGGACTTGCCCGGCAATTCCGACTTTTCAGTTTCAGGGTCTGTAAAAAACCATCAGGACGGCTTGTTTTTTGATCTCAAGGCGGCGGGGCATAGTCGCAACGCGCGTAGTTTATTGTCTTGGTTAAAGTTTAATTTGCCCGACGACATTGCCTCCTCGGGTAGGATGAATGCGCTTTCATTTGAGAGTCAAATCGTTGGCACTCCCAGCGCTATAAGGCTACAAAATCTTAAGGCTGTTCTGGATACAACCCGTCTTACAGGAACTGTCGATTTTGCACGCGCAGAACGTTTAAAACTCGGGATAGATATTAATGTTAATCAGCTAGATCTTGATTCTTACGCGCCCCGTTTTGTTGAGCAACTATTCAACAGTGCCGATAGAATAGAAAACTCTACCCCTGCCTCTAAACTTCAGCCTAACGGTGAAACATCACAGCAAATTTTTGCATTTCCAATTGATGCCGATATCAAAGCGTCTTTGGGCTCGGTTGTGATCGCTGGTAAAAGTGTTGAGGGCGTGTCGCTAAGAGCCAGCACAACCTCAAACGGCATCCTCGTCGAGGACTTCAGCCTATCGAATTTCGCGGGTGCCTCTTTGCAAGGTACGGGACTCGTAAAAAGCCTGTCCCCGGTCTTGAATGTTGAAGGTTTTAAAGTGCGGGCACGTACGAGCGAATTTTATCGCGTGGCCCGTGCGCTTGATGCTGATGTGCCCGTTATGCCTATTTTGAGCACGTTCGTTGTTCTGCAGGCAGAGGTGACCGGCACACCCTCATTCTTCTCGCTCAACGTCGAGGGACAGGCTGATGATTTAATTGTCAAAGCATCAGGCACTCTTTCCGATGCTCTTTCTGGTATCGACCAAGGCCTGTCGTTTAATATCAAGGCCAGCGCTGATCACCCAAGTTACCGAAATTTCCTGTCCGGTCTCAACCTAGGGTCTGATAATGACGTAATTTCATCTGAGGCGGCCAGCTTATCGGTGGAGGGTGAAGGCAGTGCTTCGCTTATTACGATATCCTCGCTTGCGATGAATATCGGGGCTAATGCCGCCGAAGCTAATGCAACAGTTGATCTGTCCGGCGAGCAGCCTGAAGTGACAGGCTCATTGAATGTCTTGGACCTGGACGTTGAGTCCGTTTTTCCGGAAGACTCCACAGAAAACTTCATGAGGTCTAGTTTGGCCCGCAGCACAAGCAATCCGGGAGATGTTTCTGGACGATGGTCGTCAGCACCGATTGATCTATCGATACTATCTAAATTTCACGGCTCACTGAATCTTACCGCAAACAGTCTGAGCGCTTGGGGTCTTTTGGTTGGAAACTTTGCAGCTCCATTAACAATTCAAGACAACACCCTTTCGATCTCAAAATGGTCAGGGAACGTTTTTGGTGGAGCTTCACATGGGGATTTGACTATTACGGTTGGTGAAACGAATCAGTTTGAAACGCGTGTGGATGTTGTTGAAGCGCAGTTAACTCAAGGCACAGATGACCCGAATACAGCTGGTTCTATGAGCTTCAGTGGTGCGTTCTCCTCTTTGGGTAAGAGCCAGCAGGAACTGATTTTAAATCTGTCAGGTGAAGGCGTCTTGGTGATGAGTGGTCTTAATGCGAAAGTCTCCAGTGAAAACGCTGTCCTCGCTGCGGCCCTGGTGCCCGTGCGTGCCCTCAGTCAACTGGGTGGGCTTGTTACGGGTAACGTGTCGGATGGCATGGCAACGCTAGAGTCAGCGTTCAACGTATCTAAAGGCGTGACGACCCTTGATGAGGCAAGTTTAACGTCCAATATTTACTCTGGTGAGTTTACGGGCACGATTGATCTACCGAGATGGACGGTCGATGCGCAGGGCCGGATCAGGCTGCAATCGAACACGCTTGCAAATTTGACGGGTAACAGAGTGCAGTTACCAGCCCTAATTCCTATTGAGGTCTTTGGCTCGTTAGACGCCCCAAACGTCAGGCTCAATGCGGGTGGTGGCTTGATCGCTAATTGATATCAGAGGCGGTGTCAGTTACGGTTTGCTGCTCGTGTTGCAGGGTTCTTAGGACGTGAAGTCTTAAAGCGCTTGATAATCCACCGCTCCTTTGTTTATCGATTTCCGCCACTAAGCTGGGCAGCGAGCAATTTTTGCGCTCGGCAATCTGCTTTAACGCCTCCCAAAACTCTTCTTCCAGAGAAATGCTGGTGGGATGACCTGCGATATTGATCGACCGTTTAAGAATAAGACTCATTCAAATGAGCCTTTGGGGCCTAGCATAAGTTTGGGGTCTACGAATTTGTCGAAATCTTCGTTGGAGATGTATCCACTCTTTACAGATGCCTGTCGCAAAGTGAGACCTTCGGCATGGGCCTGCTTCGCAATCTCCGCCGCCTTATCGTATCCAATATGCGGAGCTAGAGCCGTCACCAGCATCAAAGATTTCTCCACATGAGCGGCGATCTCTTTTGCGTTTGGTTGAAGTCCTTCAATGCAACGTTCTGAGAAACTGGCGCAGGCATCGCCCAAAAGTCGGATCGATTGCAATAGGGCAGACGCCATAACCGGTTTAAAGACATTCAATTCCAAATGGCCGTGCGAGCCCGCGACCGTGATTGTCGTGTGATTGCCCATCACTTGCGCACAGACCATGGTCATAGCTTCACATTGGGTTGGGTTGACCTTGCCTGGCATAATCGACGACCCAGGCTCGTTTGTGGGTAAGTTCAATTCATTGAGGCCTGCGCGAGGCCCGGAGGCCAGGAGCCGAATGTCATTGGCAATTTTCATCAACGATACGGCAACTGTGTTGAGACTGCCTGACATTTCAACCAACGCATCATGTGCAGCTAAGCCCTCAAAAAAGTTTTCAGCAGGTGTAAAAGGATGCTGCGTCAATCGGTTTAACTCATCACAGAAGGCTTCGCTGAACCCCACTCTGGTATTTAAACCTGTGCCGACTGCGGTGCCGCCTTGTGCAATGGCGTAAAGGCGGGGCAAAGGATTTTGAACACGGTCTAGGCCAAAGCGTACCTGTGCCGCATATCCCGAAAATTCCTGGCCTAAAGTCAGCGGTGTCGCATCTTGTAAATGAGTGCGACCGATTTTCACAATGTCTGCGAACGCATCCACCTTTATTTTGAGTGCATCTTGAAGCCGTTTCAAACCCGGTAGCAGCCGTTCATGTGTCTCAATAACAGCAGCGATATGCATAACTGTGGGAAAGGTGTCGTTGGAGGACTGTCCCTTGTTGACATGGTCGTTCGGGTGGACTGGCGATTTGGAACCACGTGGATGACCAAGAATTTCATTGGCACGATTTGCGATCACCTCGTTGGCATTCATATTGGTTTGCGTGCCAGATCCTGTTTGCCAGACAACCAGTGGGAACTCATCATCGTGTTCACCATTCGCCACTTCCGATGCAGCCTGCGCGATGGCATCGGCAATCTCATCCGATAATTCAGAGAGGGTTTTGTTGGCTTTTGCCGCAGCTTGTTTTTGAAGGCCGAAGGCGTGGATGAGGCTGAGTGGCATGCGGTCCGTGCCAATGGGGAAGTTTTCTATACTGCGCTGGGTTTGGGCACCCCACAGTCTGTCAGCGGGGACTTCGATCGCGCCGAGACTGTCGGTTTCTGTGCGGGTCTCAAGCATGCTAACCAATCCTTATTTAGAGACGGTTTTAAGAAATTTTCCTACAGCCTCAACGGCTTCGCTCCAGGACTGTTCCTGCGTTCGCCCCGATTTCTTGCGCGGCTTTAACGAGTGGTCACCGTCTTCCGACCAATGAAAGATAATCGCTTTTGATAAAGGCAGAGCAGAAACAGTGTCATATGCTCCCATGGTGTCGCGCGTACCTTGGCAAATGAGGGTCGGTGTTTGGATTGTTTTTAGGTGTTCTATGCGCGGTTTATCGGCCCGCCCCGCGCCATAAAACGGATAACCTAAGGCAACAACGCCGCGCACAGTGGCTGTGTCCGCAATCATGGTAGCCATGCGTCCTCCCATGGACTTGCCACCTATGATTAATGACTCACCTCCAAGGTGATCAATAATGGTCTGCCATGTCTCTAAGAGTTTGGTTTGTCGATCTGGCGGGCGTTTTTTTCCAGTCGCCCGGCGATCTGCCATATAGGCAAATTCGAAACGCACGCAGCGGTACCCTTGTTCTGCAATGCCTTTAGCGAACGCATCCATAAACTCTGTATCCATAGGCGCACCTGCGCCGTGGGCAAGTGCCACTGTTAGCGGCGCTGAACGTGGCCCATCAATAAGGAGGTCCGGGAGAGACATAGCTCAGATGTTGGCGAAGAAGTCGTTGCCTTTGTCGTCACAAATGATAAAGGCTGGGAAGTTCTCAACTTCAATGCGCCAGATAGCTTCCATGCCCAACTCGGGGTACTCAAGCACGTCCACTTTCTTGATCGAGTCCTGTGCCAGCTTGGCGGCTGCACCGCCTATGGAACCGAGGTAGAATCCACCGTGAGCCTTACAGGCTTCGGTCACTTGTTTAGAGCGGTTTCCTTTGGCTAGCATGACCATTGAGCCACCGTTTGCTTGCAACAAATCTACATAGGAATCCATACGTCCTGCAGTTGTCGGTCCGAAAGATCCAGACGCCATTCCGTCCGGCGTTTTTGCAGGGCCTGCATAGTACACAGGATGATTTTTCATGTAGTCAGGAAGACCACGACCTTCGTCTAAGCGTTCTTTAAGTTTTGCATGTGCGATATCCCGCGCAACGATCATGGGCCCGGTCAGCGACACGCGTGTTTTGATTGGATATTTGGAGAGTTCGGCGCGAATCTCTGACATCGGTTTAGTCAAATCAATGTTAACCACATCACTGGGAAGTTTCTCATCCTTAATGTCTGGCATGTAGTGCGCTGGGTCTGTTTCAAGTTGCTCAAGGAACACACCTTCGGGCGTGATTTTACCTTTGATCTGGCGGTCTGCAGAACACGAAACTCCGATCCCAACCGGGCAGGAGGCGCCATGGCGCGGTAGTCGAATGACCCTCACGTCATGGCAGAAATATTTACCGCCGAATTGGGCACCAATACCGAGGCCGCGTGTAATCTCCAGCACTTGTGCTTCCGCCTCTATGTCGCGGAAGGCTTGGCCGTGTGCGCCACCTTCCGTCGGTAGGTCATCCAAGTAGCGGGCGGAGGCCAGTTTTACGGTCTTTAAGTTGGCTTCGGCAGAGGTGCCGCCGATCACGATTGCGAGGTGATAGGGCGGGCAGGCGGCTGTTCCCAACGTCTTAATTTCTTGTTCGAAAAATTTACGCAGTCCGTCAGGGTTCAGCAGGGCTTTGGTCTTCTGATACAGGAATGTTTTGTTGGCAGAGCCACCGCCCTTCGCCATGAATAGAAATTTGTAAGCATCGCCGCCGGTCGCGTAGAGGTCGATCTGCGCGGGCAGGTTGTTGCCGGTGTTCTTTTCCTCAAACAATGACACTGGCGAGAGTTGGGAGTACCGCAGGTTCAGTTTGGTATAGGCCTCGACAACGCCAGCCGATAAGGCCTCTTCATCATTGCCACCGGTCCATATGCGCTGACCTTTTTTGCCCATGATGATTGCTGTGCCGGTATCCTGGCACATTGGCAGAATCATTCCTGCGGCAATGTTGGCGTTCTTCAGGAGTTCCAGGGCGACAAAACGATCATTGGGAGACGCTTCCGGGTCATCCATGATGGCGCGGAGCTGGGCCAAATGCCCAGGGCGAAGCAAATGCGACACATCTTTAAATGCTTCAGCAGCGAGATGGGTCAAGGCCGAAGGTTCAACCACCAGAACTTTTTCACCACGGAACGCATCAGTCGAGAGCCCGTCTTCGGTCAATTTTCGATAGGGTGTTGAATCCGTGGAAAGCGGAAACATGTCGGAGAAGGCAGCGTCAAGCATGGCCCAGCGTCCTCATCGGTTATGGTCAT
>CAYGSZ010000094.1:0-9935 GCA_964352705.1 uncultured Rhodobacterales bacterium | reverse complement strand
GTTCAAACGGGAACGCCGCCAGGGCCGGAACCTGATGAAAGACCTGAATGTCGAGTTGAAGAGTCCCTCAGACACGGATGACTAATTTCATGCGACACATCAGCCGCCGTGCTTTTGTTGCGAGCGGAGCCGCTTTGCTGATGTCACCTCTGCCCGCACAGGCCGATGGCGCACACGCTGCGTTCACCGTGATTGAGCACAACGCAAGAACCCAGGCCTGGGAAATCATTCATCGCATGATGGCGCTGGACCTGGAGATCGCGCTGACCGCCCGCACAGGGCGCGTGATCAAGCTGGAGGACATGGCCGAGAGCGAGGACTTAATCGCGTCCTACCTGAGCGATTACTTCTCTTTATCCAGCGGCGATGGCGCTCAGATGCCCCTCACCTGGGTTGGGGCGTCCGCACAGGGGGACACCATCCTGACGTATCAGGAAACACCGGCGACGCAGGGCGTGAAGGACCTGCTGATTAACACTCAGATTTTAACCGACGCGCATCCGACCCAAGTGAACACCGTCAACGTCACCTACAACGGGCGAACGCAGACGCGCATTTTTACGCAAAACGATGGGCCGCAACTGATCGCGTTTTAGGACTCGACCTTAACGCCTTTCCAAAAAGCGACGTGGTCTTTGATGTTCGCAGCCGCGTCTTTAGGCGCGGGGTAATACCAGGCGGCATTGTCGTTGCGCTGACCATCGACCACCACATGATAATACTTGGCGGTACCCTTCCAGGAACAGACCGACGTGTGATCGCTGGGTTCAAAATGCGCCGAGGTCAGCGCATCGGGCGGAAAATAAACGTTGCCGTCCACAGTCTCAAAGGTTTCCGTGTCGGCGATGACCTGATCATTCCAAAGTGCGCGCGGCATAACTGTCTCCCTTTTATTTAGGTACGTGTAGATCTAATCCCCAGACCTAATCCCCAAACTTAATCCATAGATCGCGGCAGGAACGTTACAATGTCTGGGAACAGGGCGATGATGATAACCATCACCACCATGATCAGAAAGAACGGCAGCGAAGCCTTGGCAATGCGGCCAATGGACGCACCGGTTAAGCCCTGGACAACGAACAGATTAAACCCGACGGGCGGCGTGATCTGGGACATCTCAACCACGATCACCAAGAAAATGCCAAACCAAACTTGGTCAAATCCCGCCGCCGAAACCAAAGGCAGCACCAGGGCCAACGTCATAACGATGGCCGATAACCCATCAATGACACAGCCAAGGGCAATATAGAAAATTGTCAGCAGCAGGATCAACGCAAAGGGGCTGAGATCAAGGGCGGTGATGCTGGCCGCCACAGCCTGGGGAAGCCCGAGGAACGCCATCGCCTTGGACAAAAACAACGCGCCCGCCAGAATGAGGCCGATCATGGAACAGGTTTTGATCGCGCCCATAAAGGCTAACGATACGGTTCGGCGGGTTAAGGCACGCTGCGCGATGGCCACCACCAGAGCGCCCGCCACACCAATCGTCGCGGCCTCGGACGGACTGGCAATGCCGGCATACATGGAGCCAATAATCACTGCGATCAGCCCGAGAATAGGCGCAAGATCGCCGAGTGCGCGCAACCGATCCGTCCAGGTTGGAGAGGTCTGATCATCCGGCACCAGCGACGGGTTCATCATAACGCGAATGGCGATGTAGGCCATGTAAGACGCGGCCAACATGGCCCCCGGCACAACACCGGCAATAAACAAATCAATGATCGAGGTTTCCGACAGCACGCCATAGAGAATGAGGATGATGCTGGGCGGGATGAGAAAACCCAGCGTGCCAGCCCCGCAGAGAGAACCCATGGCCAGGTTTTCGTTGTAACCGCGCGCTTTCAGTTCCGCCAAGGTCATCCGGCCAATGGTGGCCGTGGTCGCAGCAGACGAGCCGGACACGGCGGCAAACAAAGTGCAGCCGACCACATTCACGTGCAGCAGGCGCCCGGGCATGCGGGCGATCCAGGGCGTTAAACCCCGAAACACACTCTCGGACAGTCGCGTATGAAACAGAATTTCGCCCATCAGAATAAACAACGGCAGTGCGACAATCTCTGGCGTGTTGAGACTGTTCCAAACATCAAAGGCCAGGAATGTGGCCACCGGCATATCGCGAAAAACAGACAAACTGATCAGGCCCACGCCCATCAGGCTGAATCCAACCCAGACCCCGGCCCCGAGCAACACCACCAGACTGGTAATCACAACTGCGATGGGTGCGCCGATCATGGAGCTGGCTCCGCTGTCTCGGCGGTTTTTACTTCTGGCACACGGCCCGTCAGCAAACGAAGAATGCGCGCAATCAAGGCCAGCGTAAGGACCGCAGGACCAATGGCCAGCAGCGCCTGGGGATAGGCCAAAGGCGTTTCAGACGAGTAATAAGAGACCGTGCCGCGCGTCCAGGTCCCGTAGGCATAGTCAATCAACGCCACGGTGAGAATGGTCGAAACCACCAGCGCAATCACGCTGCACAGAATATCCAGCCAGCGCACCATGGACTGTGAGACCACCTCGCTGAGCAGTGTCACGCGAATATGACCGGCGTGAGTCAACGTCCAACCGGACCCCAGAAACAACACCAGAACCAAAAGATAGCCCGAGTATTCAACCGCGATGGGCAGGCTGATGCCGAAGCCGCTGCGCAAAACGATCTCAGCAAAACCAAGAGCGAACAGCAGACCGAGCAACACGGCGGCCACGGCGGCGGCGGCACTGCAAATGCGATCTATAGCCGACAACACAAAATTCATATCTGAACCGACTTGCCGGTGGCATCTAGGAAGGCCTGCAACAACGGGCGGGCTTGCGGCACGCGGGCCACGAAGGCCTGCCAGATCGGCAAGGCTTGTGCGCGCATGTCCGCCAACAACTGAGGCGATGGCTGTTGGGTGATCATGCCGTTGGCTTCCAGTTCCAGCAGCATGGTTTGATCGTCGCGGCGCGCGATCTCCCAAAACTCAGGCTCCAGCTTGCGCGCCAAAGCTTCTACATCTTGTTGCATGGTCTGCGGTAACGCCTGCCAGGCTTGTTCGTTAATCGAGAGAATGTTGCTGGACCAAGTATGATTAGAGCGCAGGGTATAAGACAAAAACTCCCAGAACTTTTGCGCTGCCGCCGTGGTGGTGGAGGTCATCGCGCCGTCCAGCGCCCCAGAGGCCAACGCCGGCACCACATCGGGCGACGGCATTTGGATCGGCGTCATGTTCAGGCCCAGCACAAGATCGGTAGAGGACTTGTCATAGGACCGCATGGTCAGTCCGGCAAAGTCAGCGACGCTTTCGATGGGCTTATCAAAAAAGAAATTCTGATTGGGCCAGGGCACGATGTAGACAACCCGTTGGCCGTGACGGGCGTAGGCGGCTTCAACCTCGGGCCGGATGAGGGTGTAAAGCAGCGCCAACTGATCGATATCGTCCACCAGATAAGGCAGAGATTCAAAGCCTAACAAAGGCTCCGTGCCGACCTGATGAAAACTGGCCGAATCCGCCAGATCAACAATGCCCTCTTCAACAGCCCGCATGCTTTCCGGTCCTTTGATGCCGAGAATGGCGCCGGGATGGACATGAATGGTCAGGGCCCCATTGGTTAGCGCGAATACTTCATCCGCAAATCGCTGGGCATTGGTGACGTGGTATTCGCTGGGCCCCCAGGGCATGGAGAGATCCCAGTGAATACCCGGCTGAAGGCGGTCGCAGGCGGACAGCACAGTGGTGGCCGCCGCCCCGGACAGAATTTGACGCCGAGAAAGGTTTAACATCACGCTGAAAAATGACCCGTTTTTAGATAAGCCGTAACCGGTTCAACTGCAGTGAAGGTGCAGGCTGTCTGTGTCGGCCAGCGCAGCCAATCGCCGGTGGAAAAGCGGTCGATGCCAAAAAGCTGCGAATTCTCGGAGAGCGCCCCAAAAAGGAGGAACATTTCAGCACCGCTACTTGCCGCCGGTACGGACAGCGTTGCGCCCTGTTCCAGCCGAATCATCACCATGCGCTCCGGGTATTCATTTTCTTCGTACAGCACCAGTTGGGACACCCCTTGGCCCAGATCTTCCCATGGATTTTGCAGCATGTTGAGAGCAACCTGACTGCGCGCCGGACCGGGATATTGCTTGAGCTTTACGAACAACACACAGCCCTCCTTAGAAAAAGGCGCATGTTCGAAGCCTTCCGGATTGAGCAGATATGAGCCCGCCGGGAAATCCCCCTGGCCATCTGAAAACACACCATCAAGAACGAGGATTTCTTCACCATCGGGATGGGGGTGCGCGTGAAATTTGCTGTTTGCATCGTATTTAACAATCGAAGTAACGCGTCCACGCTCGGCTGGACCGGACAGATCAAGACGCTTGCGCCAAACACGGGGGCTGGGGCTTGGCTGCCAATCGACCGCGCTGGTATGAACCACCACCGCTTCGGAAAAGTCCGCGTTGAGGTGTCCTTCTGTCACAAGGCATCCTAAGTCGTGTAAACCAAATCGACTATACGAGGTGCGTGAGCACATGCACGCATGAATCTCGGTAAATTTTGCGGATGAATCGGCGTGGTTTTTAGAGTGACCAATGGGTGAGCAATGATCTGCACCTCGGCGTCCGGATTATTCATTACTCCGCAGCAGCAGCGTCCAGTTCAGCCGGGGTCTTAGGCCAAGACCGAATCACCGCCTGCACCACAACCGCCAGGGGTATGGCAAAGAAAACCCCCCAGAATCCCCAAATACCGCCAAAAAACAGAATGGCGACAATGATGGCAACGGGATGAATATCGACCACCTCTGAGAACACAAACGGCACTAAAACATTGCCATCAAGGGCCTGGATAATGCCATAAGCCATCACCGCGATGCCTGCATCACTGGTAAATCCCCACTGCGAAATAGCAACAACAGCGACCGGCAGGGTCACAACGGCGGCTCCGATATACGGAATCAAAACCGAGAACCCGGTGATTACGGCCAGCAGCAAAGCATACTGTAAACCGATCAGTGAAAACGTGATGTAGGTGACAACGGCCACCACCAAAATTTCAAGCGCTTTGCCGCCCACATAGTTCTGTAATTGAGTGTGAACCTCGACCCAGACTTGCCCCGCAAGCTGACGATCACGCGGCAGGAAAGACGCCACCCAGTTGACGATTTTATCTTTGTCTTTGATCAGAAAGAACACCATGAGGGGCACAATGATCAAATAGACGATCCACGTCATCAGGCCGATCACCGTACCACCCAGGGAGCCCACAAGAGTCTGGGAAAAAACCAGTACTTCTGTTTGCAACTGATTCATGATCTGCGAGGCTTGAGCCGGGGTCAGCAAAGACGGGTATTTATCAGGCAGATGACTGACGGTGTTTTGCAAGCTGGTGATAAACTCAGGCGCCTGACGGGTGAGTTGCGTGATCTGGCGGATCAACAAAGGAATCAGACCAAATACAATCATCAGCATCAGCATGATGAAGACAACAAAAACGAGCGTGATGGAAAGCCAAGGTGACACGCCATAGCTTTCGAGTTTTTCGATAAACACCTGTAACAAATAGGCCAGCACAACTGCGGCCAAAAATGGCGCCAAGATGTTTGCTGTTAGAACCAGCGCCGTCGTGGCAAGGACCAGCAAAATAATCAGCAGGGTGAGCTGCGGATTGCCCGAAATAGTTCTGAACCAGTTACGAATAATATCCATGAGGTCAGGCTTACAGCGTCTGACGAAAACGGTAAAGGCTAAGACTTATAAACGCGCTTCTCTGCGACGAGCCGACCAGAGGGGAGAGTGTCATGCGGACGGACGCGATCAAGCTACGGCTTCAGTGTTTGCTCAACCCATGCCAACACATCCTGCGCCACACGGTCTTCATAGCCGTCAAAGGAATAGGCCGCGCCTTCGGGGCCACCATAAAAGATATACTTCGCCGGACCTTTGGCGGCCTCTGTAAACGCAATCAGATAAGCGTTTTGCATAAAGGGGTCGCGAGACCCACCAAGCGCCAGCACGGGGATATCTATTTCGGCAAGGCGGGCCGTGTGAACCGCAGCCGACGCTGGCCCCCAATAGCTGAGGAAACTCTTGGCATAGTAATAGGTAAAGCCAGAGCCCGGGGGTGGCAAAAACATCGGCTGGCGCGGGTCATCTGCATAGCCTGCCTGGGGCATGGGATAATCAATCAGGTACGTTTCTCCCTCGCCATCACGGATCGCTTCTTGAGCTTCAAGAACAGCGCGGGCGTAAAGGTCATCGCCCATACCGGTGCGGGCGTGGCGCGGCATATCGCGCGTGGGGGACAGATACACCAGGGCTTTAAGGCGCGGATCTGCGCGTTGGCTGAGATAATAGGTCCACCACAATCCACCAACACCGTGGCCGACTCCGACAAGATTTGTGTAGCCGCGACTGGACATGGCATCGACCCAGACTGCGAAATCATCGGGCAGAGATTCGAGCGTGCCACTGACCACGCCGCGATACCCGGACGCGCGATGCTGAAACGCCACCGCAGTGTAGCCCGCCTGGGCGAGGCGCACACCAAGCCAATGAGCAGAGGAGCGCATGACATCACTGGTCCAGCCGTGCATCAGCATGAACATGGGCCGCGTCTGATCCTCGCCCGTGGCCGGTGTATATAAAATTCCAGACAGGGACTCACCGTTGATGTCTGCGATATCAATCACTTCAGTTCGTATTGCCGGGCGCGGCGGCTGACCGATCTCGGTCAGCCAGGTCAGGGTATCCGCAACCACCTCATCGCGCACGCCCTCAAAGATACGGCCCGCGCCGGGGTAGTATTTGATATCGACGCGCGGACTGATGAACGCGACCGCTTTTAATTCCTCTAAGCGGCCTTTGGGAACCAGCGGATCGGCTTCGCCAGCCAGCATCAACATAGGGCGATCAATGCCCGCGATGTTGGCGGACAAAGATGTCTTTGCGGTCGGCCCAAACCAGTCGAGAAAACTGGTGGGAATAAAAATCAGACCGTCGCCAAGATCGATGAACGGTTGACGACCACCGTCTTCAACCGCGCGGGTGGCCCGATCAACCGTCGCCCAGTACTCTTCTTCCCCAACCCGTTGCCGCCAGTTGTCGGCCATGTTTTGAGTTGGCGAATAATGAATCACCGCTTTGACGCGTGGGTCGTCGGTTTCGACCATATAGCGCGCAACCCGCAATGAGCCCAAGCCAGCACCAGCCAGAATGATATCGGTAAAACCGCGCGCTGCGAGCATATCCACACCGCCACGAATATCTTCAATCACTTCGTCAAACCGGGTGAATGAGTATCGGGTCGCATGGCGGGTTTCGATAGAAAGATTGGTGTAGCCGTCCAGAGCCAACCCCGTTGCCGCATACCGCGCCGCACTGTTGGGACGGATGGGCGATCCACCGGGTCCGCCATGCAGATGCAACACAGCCGGACCATGAGTGTTGATGCCAGCGGCGGGATACATCAGCACAGCGGGCAAAATGACACCGTCGGCCGTCGTGAAGGTCACCACTTCTTCGGTGACACCGTCCGCCGCGTTGACGGGCAACGGTAAGGTTGCCAACCAGGTTACCGACACGGGGAGCAACAAGGCCAGCGCCCTTACGATCAATGGGAAGCATCTCATCACACTAAGAGTCCTTGGCATCGGTTGGTCAGGGTTCGCCGGGTTTCACCGGTCAGGTTGAAACGGTAGCACAGGTCGGAAGTTGATAAGACCCACAAGAATTCGGCCAGGATAAGGCAAAGGTGCTATAGCACCAAAGATGACCAGCAGCCGACAGTTCGTACACCTCAAAAGCGCCGACTTGGACGTCGGCCCTAATGGCACACCATGGTCTAAACAGTTTCAGGACACCTACTTTGACGCCAACGATGGCCTGGCGGAGTCCCGGTATGTGTTTTTGGAAGGCTGTGGCCTGCCAGGCACTTGGCGGGAACGCCGCCGCTTTACAATCGGAGAAACTGGTTTCGGCACCGGATTGAACTTTTTGGCCGCGTGGTACGCTTGGCAAAAGGACCCAAATCGACCGGAGCAATTGCATTATGTTTCTGTGGAGGGGTTCCCACTAATGCGAGAGGACCTGGGATACAATCATAAACACTGGCCAGAATTATCGTCGCTCTCGTTGGATTTAGCCAACACCTACCCCACACCACAACCCGGTTATAGCCGCCTGTTTTTTGACGGCGGCAAAGTTGTTTTGACACTGCTTTTTGGTGAGGCGCTGGAAATGCTTAGCGGTTTAGAAGCTGATGTTGATGCCTGGTTCCTCGATGGGTTTGCGCCGGATCGCAACCCGGAGATATGGCGGCCAGAGGTGCTAAATGAAATCGCGCGCCTGTCTCATAAGGGAACGCAGCTAGCAACCTTTACTGTTGCCGGACCGGTGCGACGCGGCTTGTCTGAGATAGGGTTTTCCTTAAGCAAAAGAAAAGGCTTCGGCAAAAAACGCGAAGTGCTGCGAGGCGTATTCGAGGGGCCTCTGTTAGACTCACGCCAGGAGCCATGGTTTAAAAGTCCGGCGCTCCATACCAAACCATCTGCAGAGATTGCGGTGATTGGCAGCGGCCTGGCCGGGGCCGCCGCCGCGTATGCGTTTCAACGTAATGGATTTAACGTCACCGTTATTGAACAACAAGCGCGGATCGCCAGCGGGGCATCTTCAACACCGGCGGCAATTTTTATGCCGCGTTTAACGGCAGCGCCTAGTGTGGATGGCGCGTTCTACGCTACCGCCTGGCCCAAACTGATCAGATTGATAACAACGCTGCAAGATCGGGGCTTCGACCTTCACCATAAAGCCTGTGGTGTTTTACAGCTTGCCGCAAATGCGGGCGACGAAGACCGTCATCATGCCATCGCAGGCTCAGGCGTTCTGCCGGACAGTTACGTGCGGACGCTGGGTGCCCGCGAGGCCTCAGAGCTGTCGGGAATTCAACTCGGAAAAAGCGGTCTGTTTTTCCCCCATGGTGGCACAGTGTCCTCACAGCTTTTATGCCACGCACTTTTGCACGGCAGCACCGTCATTACGAACGCGCGCGCGAATGACGTAAGGCGTGATGGCGAAGGTTGGCAGGTGCTTACTGAGCGCGGTGAAACGATCCTTAAGGCTGGCCTTGTCGTGCTGGCCTGCGGGTTAGAAACCCAGCGGTTTGCGCAGGCTCATAAATTACGGCTCATCGCCCGGCGCGGACAGGTGACGCGCGTCAAGCAAACTGCCGACAGCGCAAACCTGTCTTGTGTCGTCACGGGCCAAGGATACGTTACGCCTGCAGTCGATGGTCATCACATCATCGGCGCGACCTTTGATCACCTAAGCGAGTCAGACCGCGCAGAAAACAATCTGAAACCGAACGCTTCAGCGGACAGACAAAATATGGAGGACGCCAAGGCCTTGTTGTCGGGCAGCTTCGAGTCTGTTTCTGTGGACTGCGCTGACAACTGGGTTGGCATACGATGTACAACGGCGGACCACCTGCCGCTGGTTGGCCCGCTTCCAAACTTAGAAACTTACGAACAGGATTTCGCCGCCGTGCGCCATGGGCATCAATGGACCAGTTATCCCGACGCCCAATATCATGACGGACTTTACGTGCTAACCGGGCTGGGTGCGCGCGGCACTGTGGCCGCTCCGTTAGCTGCTGAATTGCTTGTCAGCCTGGTAACGAACCAGCCGTTGCCGGTGACCCGAGACATTGCCAATGCGCTTCATCCAGCGCGCTTCACGATCCGGGATCTCAAACGCGCGAAGCCTTAGCGCTCGACGAGCAATCTGCCTGTATTTGAAAATGCCATAGCTGAAACACCACAATGCTGCCACAACACGGCGCTACCGATGCCATATTCAGAGGATTAAGTCCGCGCTTGTTTGAAGGTTGGCTTGATGGTTGAGATGAGTATGCACAATGTCTAAACAGTTTGGGTCTAAACAGTTTGGGTCTAAACGATCTCATTTCTGGATG
>CAYGSZ010000093.1:0-9964 GCA_964352705.1 uncultured Rhodobacterales bacterium | reverse complement strand
TGGTTGTCAATGTCGCAAAGGACCTAACGGACAGGATTGACGCGGTTACTCTCGTCAGAGCAGGCTCGGAAGCTGTTGGCGGCAAGGGCGGCGGTGGACGCCCTGATATGGCGCAGGCTGGAGGTCCAGATGGAAACAAGGCCGGGGACGCCCTTTTGGCCATTGAAAAAGCTCTCAAAGAGTCAAAAGAGTCCTAAAACCCATTAAAATCAGTATGTTATGTGAATGCTGCACAGCAATAATTATTTTTGTTGCAGCGCAATATATTTCTTGACGGAAAGCGCTGGTCATCCTATATATACTGCACTGCAGCATAGATGACTGCATAACGAAATGCACGGCGCTGCGCCTTAATAAAGTTAGTTGCGCAGACCAGAACCGGCACTAACAAAAGGATGAATGTTATGAACACCTACGAAGATATGGTTGCTTTCAACCAAAACAACATCGACGCCTTTGTTGCCAGCAGCACAGCTGTTGCTAAGGGTTTTGAGCAGCTGACGAAGCAATACGTTGCTTTCGCAAGTGAAAGCTTTGAGGACGCTGTTGAAGCTAGCAAAAAAATCGCAACTGCAAAAACTGTGAACGAAGCTGTTGATTTGCAGACCAAAATTGCCAAGACCAGCTGGGAAAAAGCTGTAGCCGAAGGCAAGAAAATCTCAGATCTTTCAACGGGCATCTTCAAAGAAGCTTCTGCTCCGATCTCAGATCGCGTTCAAGCCTCTGTAGACGTTGCAACAGACTCAGCTAAAAAAGCGACTAAAGCAGCCAAAAAGGCCGCCTAACTCCTCCGCTCCCTCTGAATTGGGTAGCCTTGAAAGGCCCGGTTATTCCGGGCCTTTCTTGTTTTCTGGGCTATAGGTATCTGCGTTAGTCCATTGGATATTGTTACAATCTCTTACACAAAGCCGGGCTGTCTGACACAAAGCCGATACGATTAGCCTTTAAGATGCTAATCTTTCGCACGGTAGAGCCGTGGGGCGCTTCTGTCTTGAAGTGTCAACTGAAAGTGCAGGCGAGGGTATGAACGACAGCAGATCACAAAGCGGCCCGCCTGGGCCCACCCCAGAAATGGCTGAGAAGCTGGGCCTCAACGCAGAGACGGGTGGCTTTTTTAAACGCTACAAATGGCTCGTTGCTGGACTAGGCATCGTATTGGTAGCTGTTTTCTTTATTCTGCGGTCTAATGCAGGCCCGGATGAGGTGACATTCCGAACAGCACCAGTCGTGCGCGGCGACTTGACGGTCAGGGTAACAGCGACAGGGACCATTCAACCTCTCAATCAAGTTGACGTCGGCGCAGAGATTTCCGGTCTTATAGAAGCGGTCAACGTTGATTTTAATGACCGGGTGTCCCTCGGCCAGAGTTTGGCAACAATGGATAAGGATCAACTGTCCGCGCGCGTTCGCCAGTCTGAAGCGCAACTTATCTCTGCCAAGGCAAAAGTCGAAGAGGCGAAAGCCAGCGAGCTTGAGGCGCGCAACAATCTCAAACGGGCGGAAAGCCTTCATGAGCAGGGGAATGTTTCTGAACAATCTTTGGATAATGCAAAAGCCGCCAGCGCCCGGGCTCGGGCTGTGCTTGCTAGCGTCAATGCGCAGGTTACCGTGGCCGAAGCAAATTTGGCGGCAGATCAAACGAACCTGGCAAAAACCGATATTACGGCGCCGATCGACGGTATTGTTCTGACGCGTCAGGTGGAACCTGGGCAAACCGTTGCAGCTTCCCTGCAGACGCCGGTTCTTTTTACTTTGGCGGAAGACCTGTCGGCCATGAAGCTGGTTGTCGATATTGATGAAGCTGATATCGGCCAGGTGAACGAAGGCCAGGAGGCTTCATTCTCGGTTGATGCGTATGCAGGGCGTGTGTTCCCGGCAACTATTACGTCTGTTCGGTTTGCACCAAAAAATGAGAACGGTGTGGTCACCTATGAGGCATTGTTGTCCGTCGACAACAGTGATCTTGCGCTGCGCCCGGGCATGACGGCCACCGCAACCATTACAACGGCGAACCGCGAAGGCGCCATGCTGGTGCCCTATGCAGCGCTTCGCTTTACGCCACCCATGCCAGAAGGTGATGAAGTTTCCCCTGCGTCTGGTCGCGCGGGTCCGCCCGGCATAATGGGGATGATGATGCCACGGTTTAGTCGCAACAGGGATGGACGTCAGACGCCGCTTCAAGCAGGCGCACCGGGCCAAGTATGGGTTATGGAGCGAGGCCGCCCAAAGCCAGTTTTGGTTGATGTGGGTCTGCTTGATGGTGAGCGCGCAGAAGTTATTGCGGATGGTTTGACTGAGGGTACGGAAGTTATCACCGGTATACAGGCTGCTGGGTAATGAGTGATCTCTCTACCAAAGTCTATGAAGGACCTGTCGTTGCTTTCGACCATGTGGCAAAGGTTTACGGCGAAGGTGATACAGCCGTTCGTGCGTTAGATGACGTGAGCTTTGAAATCCATGCGGGCGAATTTATAGCTGTAATGGGGGCAAGCGGCTCCGGTAAATCAACCACCATGAATATTTTAGGCTGTTTGGATACGCCCAGCAGCGGCCAGTATTTATTCAAGGGTGTTGATGTCAAAACATTGACGCGGGATCAACGCGCCTTATTGCGCCGACATTATCTGGGGTTTGTATTCCAGGGGTTTAATTTGCTGTCGAGGACTACGGCGTTAGAGAACTTGGAGCTGCCGCTTATCTATCGCCGGGTCTCGAAATCTGAACGGCGTGATATGGCAATGGAAGCATTACATGCTGTTGGTTTGCAAAATCGTGAGCACCACACCGCTGCTGAATTGTCAGGTGGGCAGCAACAACGTGTCGCTATTGCGCGCGCAATGGTGACGAAGCCGTCGCTTTTGTTGGCTGACGAACCAACCGGAAATCTTGATACCGCCCGCAGTCTGGAAATTATGGAACTTCTTGCCGGTCTTAACCAAGAACAGGGATTAACCATTGTTCTGGTCACACATGAAAATGAAGTCGCTAGTTTTGCACGCCGCCGGTTAGAGTTTAGAGATGGCAATATAGTTGATGAATCCCGGTCAGAAGCGGCATAGGAGAATAGTATGATTGGTAATATCCTGCTTTTATCCCTGCGCGAAATTCAGCGCAACGTGCTGCGATCAATCCTGACCACGCTTGGCATTGTAATTGGTGTGGCGGCAGTGATTGTGGTGGTGACACTCGGTGCCGGAACTAAGGCTCAGGTGCAAACCGAAATCTCAAAACTCGGCAGCACAATGTTAACAGTCTTCCCTGGTCAGAGAAGGCATGGTGGCGCATCGCAAGTGGCTCCGCCGTTTGAGATGGAGGATGTTACAGCGCTCCGTCGTGAAACAAGCATGTTGTCGAGCGTTGCCCCTATGTCTATTCAGAGGCAGGTCGTTGTCTACGGCAACGGTAACCGCCGGGCGCAAGTTGTGGGGACCGACCGTGAATTTGTAAATGTGCGGAACTGGGGTTTGGCTACGGGACGAATGTTTTCTCCGTCCGAGGAGCAATCTGGGAAATCGGTCTGCATTATTGGTGAAACCGTGCGTACAGAGCTTTTCAAAGACGAGGCCTATCTGGGTAATGTTCTGCGCCTCGGTCGTGCCTCCTGTGAAGTCATTGGTCTCTTAGAGCCGAAAGGCCAAGTTATGTTTTCAGGCGATCAGGACGACGTTGTGGTTGTGCCGATCAAATATTACCAGCGACGCATTGCTGGAAATACCAACGTCGATCAGATTTATGTCGCCGCACTAGATGATTCGCTTGTAGATGCTGCTCAGTCAGAAGTCGAAATGATCATGCGTGAGCGTCGTCCATCGCAACCCGGTGCAGAGGATATGTTCTCGGTGCGCGGTGTCCAGGAAATGTCCACGGCCTTCCAAAGTTCTACGGCAGTCATGACTGGCTTCCTGTCCGCCATTGCAGCCATAAGCCTTTTGGTTGGTGGAATCGGAATCATGAACATCATGCTGGTGTCGGTGACGGAACGGACGCGTGAGATCGGCATTCGCATGGCCATCGGTGCGCGTGAAAAAGAAGTGTTGCTTCAGTTCCTTGTTGAAGCGGCAATGCTGGCCGGCTTCGGTGGGCTTGTTGGCATCGCGATTGGTTTGGGGGGCGCACTCGCTTTGGCACCCCTTCTGAATGTCCCTTTTATCGTCCAACCGGACATGATGATCATGGCCTTCATATTTTCTGCTGCTGTCGGCGTGATCTTTGGTTACATGCCAGCGCGACGGGCCGCAAGACTCGACCCTATCGAAGCGCTACGCCACGAATAATTGAGGAGGAAGATAGAGTCTCGCTGTGAGTCTTCGTCTTCGTTAGCTTTTAATCTGTGCTCGACGGATCTCTTTCGATCAAGTTTATCAATATACCGTCTGGGTCGCGGAAGGTCATTTCTCTTTGACCGCGCTGAGCTGTTTTGATGACACCGTCTTCGATGTCTACTTCCAGGTGTGTAGGTGGGCAAAGAACGACGCTGCCAGCATCCACCAGGCGTTGGTGAACAGTGTCTAAATTTTCGCAGTAGAACACCGAGCAACTTTCGCCCACATTACAACGGTCCAAACGACGATCAACAGGGGGTGGGGCAGGGTTGGTCAGTTCGAACAAACCGACCATGCCTTTGTTGAGGCCAGCAGAGCGCAGGATTTTGTACCGCACATTGGTTTCGGGTGGCATGCCCAGCAGTTTTGCCGCAGTGGCATGAGTTAAAGTGCCTTGAGCGTAAACGTCTTCCAGGTCGAATATCTCTTTGTAAAATGTTGCTGATCTATCAAGGTCACGCACAAACAAGGCAGACCGCACCATTGGACTGATCAGTGACATTTTGCACCCCATGCTTATTCTGAAAGTGTTCAGTGACTCAACGTCACAGGTTATTCTGTTAGTATGACTGTGAACGAACATAGGCACCAGATCATGACTATACTGAATACCGCTCTAACGTGGGGAATCGTTTCGAAGGCCCTGCACTGGACGACGGCAGGCCTCATGGTTGCGCAAATCATAACTGGATTTTTGAGGTACTTTAAGCTTGTGAGTGCTGAAACTTGGTCTGTCTTTTATACGTATTGGCATATGCCAGCGGGAGTAGCCATTTTAATCCTCGTGATGTTTCGGTTGTTTTGGCGTTTTTCTCAACCCCACCCTGAACTCCCAGGTGACACGAGATGGTGGGAACGTTTGGGTGCTAACGGAGTTCATCTTTATCTTTATGTCGCAATGATTTTTATGCCACTGACAGGTTGGGCCGGATTTAACGCCTTAAAAATTGAAGTCAATCCGCTCGGCTTCAACTTGCCGCACTTGTTCTGGGATATCCGACCTTTGTCTTTCATCATGGCGGATATCCACTTTTATCTTGCCATAGGTCTCACGTTGGCCTTGGGCTTGCATATTGGTGCAGCGCTGAAACATCATTTTATAGATGGCGACCAAACACTTCGTCGGATGCTACCCCGAATGATTTCCCGAATGATTCCCGGGGGCTGGATGAAATCTCAATAGGGCGTTATACCCGAGGAACTTTGTAATTGTTCCAGGACGATTAGATATGGGCCGTACACTCATTCAAAAGCTGTGGGATTCTCACACCGTTGCAGACCTTGGTGACAACGCATCGCTGCTCTATATAGACCGGGTGTTTCTTCACGAGCGTACAGGTTCTGTCTCACTGAAAGGCCTAGAGGCAGCAGGCCGTAAAGTGCGCAATCCTGAGCAAGTGTTCTGCACAATGGATCACATCGTCGACACTTTGCCAGGGCGAGGTGACGATACAATTATGCCGTCTGGCAAGGCGTTTATTACAACCACGCGCGATGCCGCTAAGGCTGCTGGGATCACATTGTTTGATATCGGCGATGACCGTCAGGGCATTGTGCACGTGGTGTCTGCTGAGCAGGGGATAACCCTACCCGGCTTTACGCAGGTTTGCCCGGATAGCCACACCTGCACGCTTGGTGCTCTTGGGGCTCTCGCTTGGGGAATTGGCTCCACAGAAGGCGAGCATGCTCTCGCGACCAAAACGCTAGCCGTAAACAAGCCGAAGTCTATGCGGGTCAATTTTGACGGGAAACTAGCTTTTGGCGTTACAGCGAAAGATATGATCCTGAATCTCATAGGTGCTTACACGGCTTCAGGGGGCGTTGGCCATGCAATTGAGTTCACAGGGTCTGCCATTCGTGCCTTGCCGCAAGAAAATAGATTCACAATTTGCAATATGGCCGTTGAGTTTGCCGCCTTTACGGGCGTCATTCCTCCAGATGACACAACCTTTGAGTATGTGCATGGTCGTCCCTATGCGCCGACCGGCGAGACTTGGGATAAGGCACTCTCGTATTGGCGCACATTAGCCGCTGATGATGATGCCAGGTATGACAAAGACATCACGATTGATTGTTCTGACATCGTTCCGACAGTCACTTGGGGAACCAGCCCAGGACACACAACCCGGATCGATGGTGTGGTTCCACAACTGAGCGAAGCCCCAGATGCTAACGCCCGCACTTCGTGGGAACGTGCTTTAGAGTACATGGACGTCAAGCCGGGCCAGCCTCTTGAAGGATTGCCTATCGATGCGGCGTTTATCGGCTCTTGTACGAATTCACGCGTAAGCGATTTGAGAGCTGTTGCAGATGTGGTGAAGGGGCGTCGTGTTGCCGAAGGTGTGAAGGCGATCATCGTGCCGGGGTCTAGCCAGGTGAAGTTGGCGGCTGAAGCAGAAGGCCTGGATAAAGTTCTGACGGCAGCAGGATTCGAGTGGCGAGAAAGCGGGTGTTCTATGTGCTTTTATGCCGGTGGTGAGAGCTTTGGAGAACGCGAACGGGTGATCAGTTCAACCAACCGAAACTTTGAAAACAGGCAAGGCCCTAAAACCCGCACCCATTTGGCCAGCCCAACTTCAGTCGCGGCATCTGCCATAGCGGGTAAAATCGCTGACGTTCGTAAGTTGGGTTAGGAGGGGTCATCATGTCACTCATAATGCAGAAGTTTACAACGCTGTCCTCAGTTGCTGCTCCGCTGATGCGGGTTAACATTGATACGGATGCCATCATCCCAAGTCGTGAAATGAAGGGGGTTACTAAAGAAGGGCTGTCGGTTGGTATGTTCGCCAACTGGCGATACACAGATGTTGATTCGCGTATAGAAAACCCTGAGTTTGTATTGAATCGCCCACCGTTTCGTGATGCCGAAATCCTACTGTCTGGTGAGAACTTCGGCTGCGGGTCGTCTCGGGAGCATGCGGTCTGGGCACTAAAAGAGTGGGGTATCCGATGTGTTATCGCACCAAGCTTCGGGACTATTTTTTACGGCAACTGCGTCCGCAATGGCATATTGCCGGTCGTTCTGTCAGAAGAGGTTGTTAAAGCCTTTGCAGATACCGCTGAACGTGGCCAAGCAGACGATAAACTGACCATCGACTTACCCAAACAAGAGGTCACGGGCTTTGAAGGCGATGTTCACGCCTTCGAAATTGCAGCTGCAGATAAGGAGATGCTGGTGGAGGGTTTGGACCCTATTGGTCTTACGCTTAAACGTGACGATGAAATCTTGGCGTTTCAAAAGCAGGATCAGACAGAACGCCCTTGGGTCTATTTGTAGTCCCACGGACCGTTCGGCATGGAC
Organism: uncultured Rhodobacterales bacterium; assembly: GCA_964352705.1. Lineage (GTDB taxonomy): Bacteria > Pseudomonadota > Alphaproteobacteria > Rhodospirillales > Rhodospirillaceae > WLXB01. The sequence continues at coordinate 2,341 of CAYGSZ010000093.1, read as the reverse complement.
CTTTGGATTCCGTTGACCATCGCTGCGGCGGGCGTGCAGGCGGCGCGCACATGCCTGCAAAAACACCTGACCGTTAGCCTGACGGTTTACGGGGCGACCTTCGCCCGGTTCTTTTTTGGTCTACCGATGGTTTTGGCGGGTTTGGCCGTTCTTATTAGTCTCACTGGTCAATCTGTTCCTGACTCCAATGCGGTCTTTATAGGATACGCCTGGGCCGGAGGTATTGTGCAGTTGCTCGGCAATGCTTTGCTCTTACATTTGCTCGGGTTTAGCACGTTCACAGTGGGCACGGCCTATACAAAGACCGAGGTTATTCAAACCGTCGGCGTCTCTTATGTGGTGTTAGACGAGCAAGTGGCACCAGGCGGTTTTATAGGCATCCTCATCGCATTCCTTGGCGTCATTCTTATGGCGACTGGACGTGCAGGCTTATCGTTTCGAAGTCTTGCCGAAGCCCTTAAACATAAACCAGCTTTATATGGTCTTTGCGTTGGGGCCTTTTACGCCATCGCTGCTGTATTCTACCGGGCAGCAGCGCTCTCACTTGATCAGGGAGACTTCTTGCTGCGTGCCATTACGACCTTGGCGTGGGTTACTGTCGCACAAGCGGCAGTGATGGCGGTTTGGCTGCGGTGGCGGTCACCAGGGATGATCTCTCAGGTCGTAAGTGCTTGGCCGATTGGCGTTTGGGTGGGGTTCACTGGAATTGTCGCCTCGGCCCTGTGGTATAGCGCCTTTACTTTACAAAACGCGGCTTACGTTATGGCGCTCGGCCAAGTGGAACTTGTTTTTACTTATGCCGCCTCGCGCTTCTTGTTTCATGAGCGGATGACCGTGTATGAGGCCATTGGCGTTTGTGCAACGGCAATCGGTATTCTTGTCGTTGTAATTTACGGTTGAAAACCCCCGGAGGGGATGAATGCAGGACCTTTTTAGCTTGCGCTGCTAACTCATCCAGGCTTTTGTAGGCACTTAAATTTATTGAAACGGTTATGAACGATCAAAAACCAAAAATCTTAATTGCGGATGACGAGCAAGTTTTTGTCCAGCTTATGGAAGCGACATTGAAGGATGAGTACGACCTTCTGTTCGCTTTCAACAGTGATGAAGCGTTGGAGAAAGCCAAACAAGAACTCCCAGACTTAATCCTTTTGGACGTGGTGATGGCACCTAAGAGTGGTTTTGATGTGTGCTATACGCTTAAGAATGAAAGTCGCACCCGGGATATTCCGATCCTGTTCATAACCTCATCGTCAAAAGTTAAAGATGAGGTTCGTGGCCTGGAGATGGGGGCTGTCGATTATATTACTAAGCCGGTTAGCCCGCCTATCGTAAAGGCCCGTGTCCGGAACCACATGGACCTTAAAAAATATAAAGACAAACTGGAACGTATTGCGTCTGAAGACGTTCTCACAGGATTGGCAACGCGGCGTCGCTTTGAAACCGTCTTGGAGTCAGAGTGGAGACGGTGTCGTCGGCATAAAACCCCGCTTTCAATCGCGATGATGGATATCGATTACTTTAAACCCTTTAACGACAATTATGGCCATGGCGCGGGCGACGATTGCTTGCGTAAGGTCGGTGCTGCGTTGAACCAAGAAGTCAAACGCGCCGCGGATCTGGTCGCCCGTTACGGTGGGGAAGAATTCGTATGTGTGATGCCTGAGACAGACTTGGAAGGTGCGCGGGCGTTCGGCCATTCCATGCGTCAGGCTATTATCGATCTGGGTGTTAAGCATGAGTATTCCGATGTTGCTCACCACGTGACAATGAGCATCGGTATTGCAACGTGTATACCTGATGAGGGCATGGAGCCTATGGAACTGTTGCGCCGTGCTGACGAGAAACTCTACGATGCGAAGAAGGGCGGGCGTAACAGAGTTGAAAGTGCTACCTTCAATAAAGATACGGAAGAAGACTAAGATGAAACACGCTTTGGCATTTTTGGTGGCAATTGGTTTTTTTTGTTCTGGAATGAGTGTTCAAGCCGCTCCGGGGTATGACCAAAGTCGCCAGGACCTTGAATGGGTGATGGAGTATCTTATCCGTTACTTTCCTGGCGTATGGGACTCAGCGCCACAGGTTTGGTTTGAAGAGAACGTTCAAATGCCGTCCAACGGCGAGGGGCACGAGCACTGGCACCGTACCTTTGCAAGAATAGAGGCTCCGCAAATTGGCGAAGTTGTATTTTATGGTCAAATCAACGTTGATGGTCGAGATGGCCCAATTATCAGTGGGAGCCAGGTTCTGTATCATGCTGTCATTGATGAAGAACTTGGGGCCGTTAATATATTTGGCCAGGGACCAAGTGACCCAGAAAATTTTGAAAACCTGCATGAGC
>CAYGSZ010000092.1:0-9981 GCA_964352705.1 uncultured Rhodobacterales bacterium | reverse complement strand
TATTTAAGCCTGTCATCTCTGGAAACCAAATTATTCGATTGGCCGCAAGCCGTTTTGAAATCGAAGCGGCACAGCGTTTGCGCTATCGCGTTTTCTATGAAGAAATGGGGGCCCACCCAATGCCAGAGATGGCCGCACGTGGGTCAGACTTCGATAGATTTGATGATGTCTGCGACCACCTGATTGTTATTGATCGCAGTAACCCACATGAGTCCAATGTTGTTGGCACATATCGGTTTATGCGCCGGGGTCATGCAGACTTAGCGGGCGGATTTTACTCCGCCGATGAGTATGACCTGTCTCGGCTGAGATCCAACGGTGGTGAAATTATGGAGTTGGGCCGCAGTTGCGTTGATCCCGCATTTCGAACTCGGCACACCATGCAACTGCTCTGGCGCGGTATTGCTGAATATGTTGTCGCGCACAACATTGATTTGATGTTTGGCTGCGCGAGTTTTCCGGGGACGGATCTATCAGCACTGGCCGAACCTTTGTCCTACCTTTACCACAACCATCTTGCGCCTGATGACTTAAGACCAAGAGCCGTTGAGAGACGCTATTGTTCTCTTGAGCAAACGTCGGTTGATCTTGTTGACCGCAGAAAAGCCCTTGCCCAGTTACCACCGCTCATAAAAGGCTATTTACGCTTAGGAGCGTTTGTTGGAGATGGCGCGGTGATAGACCATCAATTCAACACGACAGATGTTTGCATCGTTGTACAGACAGACCGGATCGCAGATAGATACGCGAACCACTACGCCCTCGAAAATCGCACCCAAAAGCCCGCCCTCAGGAAAGCTTCTTGACCGCTGCGACGATTCCGTTGCCGACCGCTGGCGGCGGAAAGCTGCTCGCTATCGCAAGAATACTCGCTTTTGTGCCGTGGACGTTGAGCGTCCTGATCGCCCGCCTTATCGTCTTGCCCTTTGGACTACAGACGGCACCGCTGCGCGTCGCGTATTATCGCGGCGTGTGCAGAATTTTTGGCATTGAAGTTGTGACCCACGGCCTACCACAAACCCAGCGGCCATTGCTGATCGCCAGTAATCACATCTCATACCTCGATATCATCGCCTATGGTGCAATCGCTGAACTGGAGTTCGTTTCAAAAGCGGAGGTGGCTCAGTGGCCTGTGATCGGCGGCTTAGCTAAATTGGCAGATACCGTGTTCATCGATCGACGACGGAGCAAAACACTTGCCGCGCGCCAAGACATGGCACATCGATTAAATGCAAATCGTATGCTGTTGTTTTTTCCTGAGGCAACCTCCGGCGACGGGAATAGGCCACTGCCCTTTAAGAGCGCCTTATTTACTGTCGCGGACGCCATGAATGGCGCAAAAAAAGTTATGATCCAGCCTGCCGCCATTGCGTATACGCGCCTTAATGGTTTGCCAACAGGTGTGGGGTGGCGTTCGTTTTTCGCATGGTATGGCGATATGTCTCTCTCCAGCCACGTTTGGCGCTTTTTGCAGCTTGGCCACACCACAATCGAAATCGCCTTTTTGCCCCCCCTTTTTATGTCAGAAAATATGGATCGCAGGTCTATCGCCCAAACGACAGAATTGTCCGTTCGATCAGGTTTTGCACGATTGGTGTCCGGGCAGCCCCTTGCACAGCAATGACTTCAGGCTTTGCCTTCCCCGCGGTGAGGCGGTATAGAGCAGTTCATATGCCTGCTGACCAACCCCATACTTTATCGGGCGCACCCCTGCGCCGCAAAAAGCTGTTCATCAAGACGTATGGATGTCAGATGAACGTATATGATTCTGCCCGCATGATTGATGTGCTTAGACCACTAGGATACGAGCAGAGCGACACCCCTGAAGGGGCAGATTTGGTTGTTCTTAATACCTGCCATATTAGAGAAAAAGCCGCTGAGAAATTATTTTCAGATTTAGGCCGCATAAGACCCTTCAAGGCAAATCGCGAGAAGGGCAAAGACCCCATGTTAATCGCGGTTGCGGGGTGCGTCGCGCAAGCGGAAGGGAAGGCGTTGGTTAAACGTGCACCTTATGTCGATATCGTCCTCGGGCCACAGACCACACATAGATTGCCAGAACTGATTGCCCGCGCTCACCGCAGCGCTGGAGCCGTTCTGGATACTGACTTCCCGGTGGATACCAAGTTTGATCATTTACCACCGCCCCGCGCCGACGGACCCACAGCCTTTTTATCCGTGCAAGAAGGCTGTGATAAATTCTGCACCTTCTGCGTTGTTCCCTACACCCGCGGTGCTGAATATTCGCGGCCTGTAAAAGCCGTGATTGAAGAGGCGCGTGGCTTGGTCCGAGACGGAGTTCGTGAAATCACCCTCCTGGGGCAGAACGTCAACGCCTATCATGGCGAAATGGACAAGAGCGCATGGTCACTCGCACGATTGATGAGTGCTTTGGCCGAGATCGACGGCCTTGACCGTATTCGATATACGACATCCCATCCGCGCGATATGGCTGACGACCTTATTGAAGCACATGCGACTGTACCGGCGCTCATGCCGTTCCTTCATCTTCCTGTTCAATCCGGGTCTAACAGCATTCTCAACGCCATGAATCGCGGACATACGCGAGACGACTATTATCGGGTTATTGACCGCCTTCGCTCCGGGCGGCCAGATCTTGCTTTGTCATCTGATTTCATCGTTGGCTTTCCTGGCGAGACTGATGCAGACTTCAGAGACACCATGACTTTGATCGAAGATATTCAGTTCGCCCAGGCGTTTTCGTTTAAATACAGCAGCCGTCCTGGCACGCCGGCTGCTGAAAGCGGCGATCAAGTACCTGAAGACATAAAGTCTGCGCGGCTTACAGCCTTACAATCCTTAATCGCCCAGCAGCAAAAGGCTTTCAATACAGCCTGTATTGGCAAAGCATTGCCCGTATTGCTAACGGGACGGGGTCGCCACGAGGGTCAAATGGTTGGTCGGAGCCCCTATTTGCAACCCATTCATCTTGATGCGCCGGAAACATCCCAGGGTATGATTGTGATGGCAGAGATAGAAGCCTCAATTTCGAATAGTTTATCTGCGTCGATTGTTGAACCCTCAACAGCGTTCTCATCTCAGTCAGAGACAACCAAGGTATCCGCGCATTGAAAGAGTCAAACGTACGCGTGACATGTAAGTTCGACGACAACGGACTTATTCAACAACTGTACGGCCCGAACAATACATTCCTGGATCAGATAGAGAAGCGATTAGGCGTTACGCTTCACACCCGTGGCAATACGGTCACGATTGAGGGGCAAAGCAACACCGCTGAAATGGCCCGTCAGGCCTTGGAAAGTCTGTACGGTCGACTTGAGGCAGGACACGTTATTGATAAAGGAGACGTCGATGGCGCGGCCCGGCTAGCAGAGGGCGGGCAGCCGTCTGCGGCAAATCAGGACGAATTGGCCATCCGCACCAGTAAGCGGCATGTGCGCCCGCGATCCTCCGGCCAAGCAGCCTTTTTTGACGCTCTACAAAAGAAAGAGATGGTTTTCGCCCTCGGCCCTGCCGGCACAGGCAAAACCTATATTGCGGTTGCCAAAGCCGTTGAAATGAAACTGGCCGGTCAGGTGGATAGAATCATCCTATCGCGACCAGCTGTGGAAGCCGGAGAGAGGCTGGGGTTTCTTCCAGGCGATATGCGGGACAAAATCGATCCCTATCTGCGGCCCCTATATGACGCATTATATGACATGTTGCCCGGCGACTTGGTGGTTAAGCTTTTAGCATCGGGCGAGATTGAAGTTGCACCCCTGGCCTTTATGCGAGGACGAACGTTATCCAATGCCTTCGTGATCTTGGATGAAGCGCAGAACACAACACCGGTTCAGATGAAAATGTTTTTAACCCGTATGGGTGAAAATTCACGCATCGTCGTGACCGGAGATATAAGTCAGATTGATCTGCCGCTGGGGGTGAAATCAGGCTTAAAAGATTCACTCGATATTCTTGAAGGTATTGATGAGATAGGCCGGGTGAACTTTACGCATCGAGATGTCGTGCGGCATGGCTTGGTGACTCGCATTGTGACCGCATATGACGCGCGGGATTCTAAGCTTAATGTCAAATCCGCATAGAACGGCGGTGGAACGTCTATGGGCAACGGGGAGCGCAAAACGACACCATGATGACACCATGACAACACTATGACAGCGGCAAGATTGCGCACTGTTGTGCGCACCGACCTAGAAGACTGGCGTTTGGAAATTCCTAAAGCTGAAACCTTATGCCGCAAGGCCGTTCGCAGCGCATGGTCTCACGGACGCAAGGCCTTAGATTCCACCCACATTCTGTCCAAGCCTTTGACAGACCCGGTTGAAGTGAGCGTTCTGTTGAGTGACGACGATACGGTTAAAGCGCTGAACAAAGAACACCTTGCCAAAGACAAACCAACCAACGTTTTATCGTTTCCTGGCGACCTGGAAACGCCAGCCCCTGGATCTGAAGTGCTTTTGGGAGACGTTATTTTAGCTTGGCAAACGGTGCGCTCAGAGGCAAACAGGGACCACAAGAAAACAGACGCACATATGATGCACTTGGTGGTCCATGGCGTTCTTCATCTTTTGGGGTATGATCATGAATGTGAGGATGACGCAACGATAATGGAACGTTTAGAAATAAAGTGCATGGCCCACTTAGGCTTGCCTGATCCCTATGCGACTGATAGCAAATATAAGACTAACAGCAAACGCAATGACTGACGCAACACGATCAGAGATGGACCGCAATAGCGACGATACAAATACGTCGTTTTTCCAACGCCTGCGCTCATGGTTACCGATAGGTAATTCAGACACCGGGTCGGTGAGAGATGTGATCGAGGAACTGATCGAGGATCAGCCCGATACCGATGACGCCATTGATGAGCACGAACGGGCCCTCCTCTCAAACGTCCTGAAGCAACGCCATGCCACTGTAGAAAGAATCATGGTCCCACGGTCCGATATCATCTCTGTGGAAGTGGAAACACCTGTTGTTGATGTCGTCGCACTGCTGGTTGAGCAGGGCCATTCGAGAGTCCCCGTTTATCGCGGGTCATTGGATGAAGTCGTTGGCATGGTGCATATCAAAGACCTAGCAGGAGCGATTTTAGGAGAGAATTCCTCGATAGAAGCTGCGTCAAACCTGTCCAAGGCCATGCGACGGGTCATTTTTGCTGCCCCAAATGCCCGGGTGTTGGATTTGCTTTTAGAGATGCGCATGAAGCGCACTCATATGGCTATGGTGGTCGATGAGTACGGCGGTATCGATGGACTTGTTACCATTGAAGACTTGGTGGAACAGATCATCGGAGATATCGCTGATGAGCACGACGAAGATACAGATTTGGAACTCACGGATCGCGCCGATGGCACCGTGCTAGCAGATGCCCGTGTTACACTGGATGACTTTGTCGCGCGCTTCGGGGTTATCTTCACAGACGAAGAGATGAACGAGTTCGACACATTAGGTGGCCTTGTCTTTCGTATTGCGGGGCGTGTCCCTAGTCTGGGAGAGCTGGTTACACACGAAAATGGTGTTGAGTTCGAAATAGCGGATGCAGACCCGCGCCGAATTCGCCGATTGCGTATCCGCAACATCCCTTCCTTAGATGAGTGAATGTGGCTTTTTGGACGGCACCAGCGCTTAACCTAGTGCTGACAGCACATCCGGCGTTCAGAGCAGGTCTGGCGTGTGGGCTTGGAGCTCTGGCAACGCTATCCATGCCACCCTGGCATGTTTGGCCGGTGTTGTGGGTCTCTCTTCCCCTTTTTCTGTTTTTAATCCAAAGCGCCAAGACAAATCGTGGCGTATTTCTAATGGGATGGGCCTTTGGGCTCGGTCATTTCACGACCGGTTTCGCGTGGATCAGTAACGCTTTTTTTGTAGATGCAGAGGCCTTTGCGGCGCTCGCGGTTCCCGCAATTGGAGGGCTCGCGGCAGGGTTTGCCCTGTACACCGGGATCGTTGCGCTGGTCACCAGACTCGCGATTAGTGGGAAAGCAAAGACGGATCGCGCATCAAGCGTTCTGCAAACAACATGTCGGCTGTGTGTTTTTGCGACGGCTTGGACTTTGATTGAATGGTGGCGAGGCTGGTTCTTAACCGGCTTTCCATGGAACCCGATCGGTAGCACCTGGACAGACGTTACAACCGTTCTGCAAAGCGCCAATTTAATGGGCGTATATGGACTGTCTTTTGTGACCGTTCTCGCCGCTTCGGCCAGTGCCCTATCGATAAACAAATCACAGCGGACTTGGCGATTGATGGTCATAGCACTCTGCCATGCTCCGCTTGTGGCCTCGGCCGTCTATGGTTCAGTTCGTCTGGACCACGCCAGCACGGCGACGGTTCCTGACATAAAGTTGCGTTTGGTACAGCCAAACATTGCTCAGACTGACAAGTGGCTTCCTGGCCTGCGTGAAAAGCACTTATTGGAACAAGTTCGGATGAGCACTGAGAATTCGAACGGCATAACCCACGTTTTATGGGCCGAAACAGCGGTGCCCTTTCCTTTAAATGTGGCAAACGGCGCATTACAAGCGTCGGCGCAGGCGGCTCCGCCTTCAGGACTGCTTTTAACCGGGGCGCCGCGGATTGAAGGGCAGGGAGCAACCCGCAAAATCTACAACAGTTTTTTTGCTATTGAGAACAACGCCAACATTGCCGCTGTTTATGACAAGTCTCATCTCGTCCCGTTTGGGGAATACACGCCCCTTCAGAACCTTATTCCTATTCCGCAGTTCACAGGTGGAACAGGATTTACGCCCGGTTCAGGCAAAGTCACCATAGACCTGCCAGGACTGCCGGCGTTTAGCCCTCTGATTTGTTATGAGATCGTGTTCCCTGGCGCCGTGACCAACCCCGACACTCGGCCAAAATGGCTCTTTAACTTGACCAACGATGCTTGGTTCGGATTATCAAGCGGGCCTTACCAGCATATTGCAAGCGCTCAGATGCGAGCCGTTGAAGAGGGATTGCCGGTTGTGCGAGTCGCTAATACGGGAATCAGCGCCATTATAGATGGATACGGTCGCATTCTCTCTAGCCTTCCTTTAGGACAGAAGAGCATTCTGGACAGCACGTTGCCAACACATCTTGCGCCAACGCCTTTTTCTGTGTTTGGGCATTACCCAACGCTCGCCATCATAATACTGCTTGGGGTCTTGGCCGCATTCATCTCTCGATGGGACGCCAAAAAGTTTTGAGTGAAAAGTAGTTTTTGTGCTATGAATTTACAACGTTTAGTCAGTGATTTGCGATAAGCTAGCTATAAAAGCGCAGTAAATGCTTAACTCTCAACGTTATTTCGGCTTAGGTACTGACAAACTTAGGGACTGACACAAAGGACGAAAAAATGGGTTTTGCAGAAAAACAAGATCAGGACGGAACTGGAGGTCGGTCATCGCGCGGTCGCATGCCTTCGGGTAAGCCAAATCCTGTTGACGTTCACGTTGGCAGCCGGGTCCGCCTGAGACGAACGTTATTGGGTCTGAGCCAAGAAAAACTTGGTGAAGCCATTGGATTGACGTTCCAGCAAGTACAAAAGTATGAGCGCGGGGCCAATCGGGTCGGGGCCAGTCGATTGTGGGATTTAAGCCGTGTCCTGGACTGTCCTGTTTCTTATTTCTTTGAAGATATGGAAGACGACGTCCAGGCTGCAAGCCCACGCAATCTGACAGAGCGCACTGAAGAACCTGAACAAAGAGACGCAGACCCCATGACCAAACGTGAAACTTTGGAGTTGGTGCGCGCTTATTACAAAATTACGGACCCGCATGTGCGACGCCGCATATATGAATTAGCGAAGTCATTGGCCTCGGCTGAGGAAGCGTTCAACCTGGCGGACTAGCATTAATCCCGCAGGTTTTCATTTTTACGGAAAGCCCTGTCGCACCAGACAGGGCTTTTTTTGTGTCCGTCATATTTTCTGCTCTGCTATGACGACTCAGCCACTTGCAAAACGTGAGGGGTTCCGGTACGTCCGGGGCCACTTTTATGACGTCTTGAACCATCCAATGTTCGTTTAAGGAGCCTGTTTGTGTCTCTGTCTGACTATGTATTTACCAGCGAGTCCGTTTCCGAAGGGCATCCGGATAAAGTCAGTGATCGCGTTTCTGACGAAATTGTTGATCTGTTTTTAAACGCAGAGCCCGAAGCCCGTGTTGCGGTGGAGACGCTGTGCACCACCAATCTGATTGTTCTGGCTGGTGAGGTGCGCGGACCTGAGTCTGTTACCGCAGAAATGATGATTAACGCCGCCCGTGAGGCCGTAAAAGACATTGGCTACGAACAAGACGGCTTTCATTGGAAAGACATGAAGGTGGAATGTCACGTTCACTCACAATCGGCTGACATTGCTGTGGGCGTAGACTCAGCAGGCAATAAGGACGAGGGCGCCGGTGACCAAGGTATTATGTTTGGCTATGCGGTCACTGAAACGCCGGAACTGATGCCAGCGCCGGTTCATTATTCACATCAAATTTTGAAATCGCTTGCTGATGCACGGCATTCAGGAGATGCGCCCTTTCTAGGGCCAGACTCAAAGAGCCAAGTCAGTTTGCAGTATCGAGATGGCAAACCGGTCGGCGCAACGTCAGTCGTGGTTTCAACCCAGCATACTGAGGACGTAGAACAAGAAACGATCCGCGATTTGGTCCGCACCCACGTGGAACAAGTGCTCCCCGAGGGTTGGATGTGCCCGGATGATGCGTTTTACGTTAACCCTACAGGACGCTTTGTTATTGGCGGACCGGACGGGGATTGCGGCTTGACCGGACGCAAAATCATTGTTGATACCTATGGTGGTGCCGCACCTCATGGCGGCGGCGCATTCTCTGGAAAAGATCCCACAAAAGTTGATCGCTCAGCGGCATATGCCTCAAGATATCTGGCCAAAAACGTGGTGGGTGCCGGACTGGCAGATCGCTGCTTGATTCAACTGTCCTATGCTATTGGGGTATCCAAACCCTTATCGGTCTACGTGGACACCCAAGGCACCGGCAAGGTTGAAGAAGCAAAGCTGGCTGACGTTTTGCAGAGCCTTATGGACCTTAGTCCGCGCGGCATTCGCGAACACCTTAAGTTGAACAAGCCCATATATGCGCGTACAGCGGCCTATGGTCACTTTGGTCGCGCGCCTGATGGCGCGGGAGGTTTCTCCTGGGAACGGCTCGATTTGGTGGAAGCGCTCGAATCTGCGTTCGGTGTCTAGCTCACCACAAAACAAGCTTCAAAACCGGATTCAACTGTTTGGCCGGCGAAAAGGCAAGGCGCTCAAAATCCGTCGCCGTGACCTGCTGGAGCACGACCTGCCGCGCCTGCGGATTAACCTTGAAACACTGAAGGCGGGGACTGACCCTCGGAGGTTTTTTACTCCCCCCGTGGACCGCGTTTGGCTGGAAATCGGCTTCGGCGGCGGAGAACACCTGATTGAGCAAGCGAAAGCGCACCCAGAAATTGGCTTTATAGGTGCAGAAGTTTTTGAAAATGGCATTGCATCGCTGTTGCAGCAGAGAACAGATGCCAACCTCAAAAACATCAGAATACTCGATAATGATGCGAGAGAATTTTTACCTTTGCTGAAAATCGGCAGCGTAGAGCGTGTTTTTCTGCTCTATCCTGACCCCTGGCCCAAGACCCGTCATGCCAAACGCAGATTCGTTGGTCGCCAAACCTTAGATGAACTTGCGCGCATTATGCCTGTTGAATCAGAGTTACGCATTGCAACAGATCATGCGATTTATGCACGATGGTGCTTAAAACATGTTCCGACTCACCCAAATTTTCAGTGGCGCGTGACTCGGGCAAACGATTGGCGTTCGCCGCCAGAAGGGGCCTTCTCGACGCGTTATGAACAAAAAGCAATCAAGCAAGGCCGCACCCCAATGTATCTCACGTTCCTAAGAGTTGTAGGCTAAAGCCTTGCCAGAAACTGAGAATCCGACTATACGAACCTTACAACTTCACATGTCGAGTGACCTGAGGGGTGGGCCGGTGGCCCACTTTTTTTGT
>CAYGSZ010000091.1:0-10073 GCA_964352705.1 uncultured Rhodobacterales bacterium | reverse complement strand
ATAAAAAAGCCCCGGCTTGTTCATGCCGGGGCTTTTTAACTTATATGCCTTAGGGATTAACCAGCAAGGATGGCCAGCAACAAAATGGCAACGATGTTCGTGATTTTGATCATCGGGTTGATGGCTGGGCCAGCGGTATCTTTGTAGGGGTCACCAACGGTATCGCCGGTCACAGCCGCTTTGTGAGCTTCTGAACCTTTACCACCGTGGTTGCCATCTTCGATGTATTTTTTGGCATTATCCCACGCACCGCCGCCGGAGGTCATTGAGATGGCCACAAACAGGCCCGTCACAATGGTGCCCAACAACATGGCACCAAGAGCAATAAAGCCCTGGGCTTGGCCAGCCGTTAACGCAACCACAAAGTACAACGCGATCGGGGCCAAGATTGGCAGCAAGGACGGAATAACCATTTCCTTGATGGCAGCCTTGGTCAGCATATCCACCAACACGCCGTATTCAGGCTTTTCGGTCCCCAGCATAATACCAGGCTTCTCTTTGAACTGACGACGCACTTCAACAACCACAGCACCACCGGCACGACCCACGGCTTGCATGCCCATGGAGCCAAACAGGTAGGGCAACATGCCACCGATGAAGAGACCGATCACAACGTAGGGGTCTTTCAGCGAGAACGCGATCCCTGCCAGTTCTGGGAAGTAGAACTCAAGATCAGAGGTATACGCTGCGAAAAGCACCAAGGAGGCCAAACCGGCTGACCCAATGGCATAGCCTTTGGTCACGGCTTTTGTGGTGTTGCCGACCGCATCCAAAGTGTCTGTGATGTTGCGCACTTCTTCGGGCAGATCAGCCATCTCAGCAATACCACCGGCGTTATCAGTGACCGGACCGTAGGCATCAAGGGCGACCACCATACCGGCCAAAGCCAGCATTGTGGTCGCTGAAATCGCGATGCCAAACAAACCGGCTTGGATGAACGCGGCAATGATCGCTGCGGAGATCAAAAGCACCGGAAGCGCAGTCGCCTCCATGGAAACAGCCAAGCCCTGGATAACGTTTGTGCCATGACCTGTTGTCGAGGCCGCAGCAACACTCTTCACCGGGCGATAATCTGTCCCCGTGTAGTACTCCGTGATCCAGATGATTAAACCGGTAACGATCAGGCCGATAAAGGCACATATGATCATCTGGGTACCTGTGATCACACGGCCGTCATTCATCACAAGGTCTTCAGCAAACATGATGTTTGTAATGACAACGATCAGTCCCGCAGAAATCACAGCACAGACGATAAAGCCGCGATACAGGGCCGCCATCACCTTGCCGCCGTCTTTGACGCCAGCAAAAAACATGCCGATGATGGAACCGGCGATACAAACACCGCCAATGACCAGCGGATAAAGCATCGCAGTTGCTTGCCCTGCCCCATCAAAGAAAATGGTGCCAAGGAGCATGGTTGCAACAACAGTTACCGCATAGGTTTCAAACAAGTCAGCGGCCATGCCAGCGCAGTCACCGACGTTGTCGCCAACGTTGTCAGCAATGGTTGCCGGGTTGCGCGGGTCATCTTCCGGGATACCGGCTTCGACCTTACCAACCAGGTCAGCCCCAACATCTGCCCCTTTGGTAAAGATGCCGCCGCCAAGACGAGCAAAGATAGAGATCAAAGACGCCCCGAAGGACAACGCGATCAAAGCTTCAATCAGGTGGCGTTCCCCAACGCCAAGAGCTTGAAGTGTGAAGTAATAGCCAGCAACTGCCAGAAGGCCGAGGCCAACCACGAGCATTCCAGTCACGCCGCCGGATTTAAAAGCAACATCGTGGGCGGCACTCATGCCTTTAGACCGCGCCGCTTCAGCTGTTCGCACATTGGCGCGGACCGAGACATTCATGCCCACGTAACCGGCAATGCCCGAGCAAACCGCCCCGATGACAAAGCCAATGGCCGATAGCATACCAAGAGTGAAGGCCAGAATGATCGTGACGATCACACCCACAATTGCGACCGTCTTGTATTGGCGATTGAGGTAAGCTGCGGCGCCTTCCTGAATGGCTGTGGCAATCTCGACCATGCGGTCCGTGCCAGTGCCTGTCTTCATAAGGCTTTGGATAGCGAAAATTCCATAAACAATGGCGATCACGCCGCTGCCCAGGACAATGTATTCGAGAGTGCTCATACCCGTTCCATTCGATTCGTTGATTGGACCCCTATTTGGAGGTCACCCAACCGGCAAAAAAGCATTGCAGGTCAATGAGATAAGTCTTTTCAGCGCTCCCCCACCCAGGAAAGCGACCGGAAGGTGCCAGAATGGGCCTTCTGGTGCAACAACAGAGTCATTATGTGTAAGGCAAACCTTGGGATTTAGCGCTCCGGCAGGATGTCTTGCTACTGCTCAAACACAGTGATCAGCAAAACATCAGAGACCATTTCGCCATAAACTTGATGAGCGGCGGCAACCATTTCGCGTTTAATACCCCGCAAATCAGGACGACGATAGCGGGCAAAATGATTCTGGAAGTAGACGATAAGGCGCTCGTTCAAAGCGCTCTCCATGCGTGGCAAGCCATTTTCCACGGCTGATCGGTTACCCTGTACAATCTCCATGCGAGCGGTGATGTAAATGCGCTTTGAAATCCGCGCGTCTAAGATGACGGGGATAACAATGTCTTCCAACGGATAGAGGATGGAGGCTCTTTCCGGTGGTATAAACCCGGAGCCGCCCTCAGTTCCGTTCTCGCCTTCTGTGCCGTCTTCACCTGCGGCCATCTCCTCGGCTTCAGAAAAGGGATTGGGCACGATATCAAGCACCATAAGACCGGCGATCGCGCTTCCGGCCACCAGCAACATGATCGTAACAATGACAAAAACGCGTTTCATAAGTAACAGCCTGCACCTAAATTAATCCGGGGTAAACAGCCCATACGTGGCCTCAACTGTGCTGATAACCACGCTGATGGAACTCCAAAGCCAGACCGTCTTTATCAACCACCTGAACGCCTGTGCCTAAAGTGAACTCGCCAATGCGAGACACAGCGGTACCCGCCTGCTTTGCCACTGATAAAATTTTGTCTTCTGATTCTGGCGGCGCAGCAAATAGTAATTCGTAATCGTCACCACCCGTAAGGATCGTCTCCATGTGTTCGGGATTGCTTTGCAAAGCGCCCAGCGCGGCAAACGAAAGTGGAACGGTCGGCTGCGCTATGCGACAGGCAAAACCAGAGGCATGTGCAAGATGTTCGGCATCTGAAATCAAGCCATCCGAGACGTCGATACAGGCGCTTGCAACACCAATCAGGGCCTTGCCGAGGGCCAGCCTTGGTTCTGGCACGCGGTACCGGGATACAAGATGGCTCTGTTCCGCGTCGGACAAATTCTCCAACGCGCCACGCGCAGCCAATAAACCCAGTGCTCCATCGCCAATTGTGCCTGACACCCAAAGGTGATGACCGGTTTCAGCGCTATTGCGGCGCAAAACGATTCCATCCCTCACTTTGCCAACGGCTGTGATGCTGATGATAAAGGGGCCAGGTTGACGGATAATGTCGCCGCCCATTAACGGCAGATCAAAATGCTCCACGTCATTCGTTAAACCTGAAACGAAAGCCCTTACAAAATTATCCGAGGTTTCCTGACCGAGGCACAGCGCCATAAAAAAGCCGACAGGTTCAGCCCCCATCGCCGCCAGGTCTGACAGGTTGGTGCGTAAAGCTTTGCGCGCCATATCTTCCGGCGGATCATCGGGTAAAAAATGTACGCCAGCTGCCAGAGCATCTTTGGTGATGACACAGGCCTCACCAGGAGACATTGGTGGTAGAACGGCGGCATCATCGGTCAGCGCAAACGCACCAGGCGCGTTGCGTGCCAAAGGCTTTAACAGGGTATCAATCAGCGCGAATTCAGAGAGACCGGACATAGGTAACTCCGGACGAGGTTTATGTTGAGGGTTATGATGCCGCTAGATCTTGGCTGCGCAAAACCCGAGCGACTTTATCTAAAACCGCATTCACCATCTTGGGTTCGGTTCCGCTGTAAAACGCGTGCGTAATATCAACGTATTCTGAAATGGTGACTTTGGCAGGAGCCTCAATAGCGCCAAGCAGTTCTGCAATCCCGGCCCGTAAAATAGAACGCACGATCAGTTCCAGCCTGTCTTTCGGCCAGCCCGCACTTAAATTTGCGTTAATCATGTCGTCGATATCATCCTGACGGGCAATCGCCTCCGACACAATACTTGAGAATGTCGCCTGGTGCATATCTGCAAGCTTAACCGGTGTTTCAACTTCTGTGTCTGGATCTTCCGAGATCGCAATGCCACCCAGACGTCCGTGTAAAAAGTCGCGCACAACCTTAGTGTAATCCGCCTCACTTGACGCCACCTGATACAGGGCCTGGACCGCCGCTAGCCGGGCCGCGCTGCGTTCCAGCTTCAGGTTTCCCTTGGAGCGCTTGTCTGTATTGCCATCAGATGAAGTCACGTTTCCACTCCGAGTTGGGTACGGAGTTCAATAAGCCGAAGGCAGGCTTCAGCGGCTTTACCGCCAAAGTTTTTGCGGTTCACGTCTGCACGCTCCTCAGCCAAGGGCCGGGTCGGACACGTCAGGATACCGTTACCAACCGGAAAACCGTGAGCCAGTGCAACGTCCTGTGTCCCGCGCATGGATTCTGTACACACATGCTCGTAGTGGTGGGTCTCCCCTTTGATGGCACATCCCAAAACAACCCCGCCGTCAAACATATGTCCGGTGTCGGGATTGCCTTTGCCTTCAATAGCAAATTGCAGGGCTGCAGGAATTTCCAAGATGCCCGGCACAACAATGCGATGGACGACACCGCCAGCCGCTTCAATGGCGGCTATGGCTCCATCTGCAAGCTGATCGGAGATGTCTTCATAAAAGCGTGCTTCGATCAGCACTATATTTGGGGCGTCAGTCATATCTAATTATTCAATCTTCCAGCGGAATGGCGCGTTGCTCGGTGACCTTAAGGCCATACCCTTCAAGTCCGATAATTGTGCGTGGTGTGTTGCTGAGAAGGACCATGTCTTTAATTCCCAGATCAACAAGGATCTGTGCCCCAACACCATAATCGATAAGGCGCATCGGCTGCTCGTCGCCGTTGATCTGGGCTTTGATCCGTTCAGCGACTTCTGGGGATGCCGTTTCTCTCAACACGACAACCGCGCCATGACCATGGGCCGCTACCGCAGACATCGCCCGCTGAAGTTCGCCGGTTTTAGAGCTATCCGCATCCCAAAACATATCACTTAGCACATTCACCTGATGCATCCGCACCAGAACCGGGTCAGTACCGCTCAGATTACCCTTGGTGAGCGCAAGATGCTCAACCCCTGACAGCAGGTTCTTATAAATGCGCAAAGTCCAACCCCTGCCAAACTTGGAATTGAAAGGCCGTTCCGCCGTCATCTCCACATACTTTTCAGTGCGGCGGCGATAAGCGATCAAATCCGCAATCGTCGCAATCTTAAGGCCATGCTTCTGCGCGAACGGAATCAGATCAGGCATGCGCGCCATGTTGCCGTCGTCGTTCATGATCTCACAGATCACACCAGAAGCCGTTAATCCTGCCATGCGGCTGATATCGACTGCGGCTTCTGTATGACCGGCCCGCACCAGCACGCCCCCATCACGCGCCATCAGCGGGAAAACATGTCCCGGTGTCGCGAGGTCCGCTTTGCCCTTCGTCGGATCAATAGCCACGGAAATCGTATGCGCACGGTCTGAGGCCGATATGCCCGTCGTCACCCCTTCTCGTGCCTCAATGCTGACCGTAAACGCCGTCGCCAACCGAGATTGGTTATGCGCTTCCATCAAAGGCAAATTGAGTTCTTCACAGCGCTGTTGCGACAGCGCCAAGCATATCAATCCTCGGCCATACTTTGCCATAAAATTAACCGCATCGGGGGTCGCCATCTGCGCTGGAATAATAAGATCGCCTTCATTTTCACGATCTTCGTCATCAACCAAGATGAACATCCGACCGTTCCGGGCATCTTCAATGATGTCCTCAATCGGCGATAAGTATTTAGAATGTGGCACGGACGCTCTCAACTTTGGTTTAGAAGGCGCGCAACATACCGCGCGAGCATATCTATTTCTATGTTCACGATGTCCCCGGTTGTCAGCGCGCCAAAAGTCGTGACTGCACAGGTATGAGGAATGATGTTGACCCCAAAGCTGTCAGGCCCCACTTCATTAACTGTCAATGACACGCCATCAACAGCAACAGAGCCTTTTTCAGCGATAAATCGGGCGAAATCCTTGGGAACTTTAAAAACAAACCGGACTGAATCGCCGTCTTCGCGCCTCTCAGTCACTTCGGCAACACAATCCACATGGCCTGAGACCAAATGTCCCCCCATTTCGTCGCCGAGTTTTAGGGATCGTTCCAGGTTTACACGCCGCCCAACGGACCACTGGCCAAGTGTTGTCCGATCCAAACTCTCGCGTGAGACGTCCACCAAGAACGTGTTCTTAGTCATTTCCACCGCCGTGAGGCAACATCCATTGCAGGCTATGGAGGCTCCAATATCGACCGTTTCCATTACATAGCCAGTTTTTATCTCTAGGCGCGCACCGCCGTCACGCGCATCAACGGCGACAACCTCACCCAGATCCGTAATGAGTCCTGTAAACATGGTTAAACTGTGGGCTCGCGCTCAAGAATTTCAAGGATATCAGCGCCAAAATAACGCGTTTCCACCCTGTGAAAACGCGGTGCATCCGACAAGTGAGCCAGTTCTAAACCCGCCATCGCAGGTTTGCCATCCCCGCCGATCATCATCGGAGCTCTGATGGCATAAATTCGGTCGATCAAACCATCATGCAAAAATGAGGCTGCCACCTGTCCTCCGCCTTCCACCAGCACCCGGGTTAGGCCACGTTCTGCCAATACGGATGCCGCCGCGCGGGCGAAGGCATAATCACTGGGATCAGCTGCGGTCAGGACCAAAACGCCATAGCGCTCAAGGGCTTCGATTTTATCAGCATCAGCGGTTGCACTGGTTACCACCCACGTCGGGGTCTCATGTGCGGTCTGAACCAACGTACACCCTGGATCTATGCGCAAACGCCGATCCAGAACCACGCGAACGGGCTGAAAACGCGCCTGACCTTCGTATCCGGGTAAACGGCAGGTCAAACTCGGATTGTCAGCAACAACCGTGCCCGAGCCGACAACAATGGCATCATGGGTTGATCGCAGATAATGGCTGTAGCGACGGGAGACTTCTCCGGTAATCCACTGGCTTTCGCCGGTCTTCAAGGCAATACGGCCGTCCAGACTGGTCGCTGACTTCAGCGCAATAAACGGAAGCCCGTGGCTTTTTGCTTTAAAAAACCCAGCATGACTTAACCGCGCCTTGTCTTCCAGAACACCGGTCATGACCTCAATCCCCGCATCTTCAAGAGCGGCAAGACCACCACCATCAACACGATCATCAGGATCAGACGTTGCAACGACAACACGCGTGATACCTGCGGCGATTAACGCGTCTGTACAGGGTGGGGTTTTGCCTTGATGGCAGCACGGCTCCAGGGTCACATAGGCTGTCGCCCCACGGGCGTTGTCACCAGCGACGGATAAGGCCTCTGCCTCCGCATGGGGTCTGCCGCCGGGCTGGGTCCAGCCCCGACCGATAACGACACCGTTTTTGACCAGGATACAGCCAACGCTTGGATTAGGGGCTGTTGTGCCCAAACCACGAGACGCAAGTTCCAGGGCGTTCTGCATGAACGCCCTGTCCTGCGCCGTAATGGCCGTCATTCGTTCAGGTCCGCACCATTATCAGATATTGTCTCAACAAAGCTCTCGAAGTCTTTGGTTTCACGGAAGTTTTTGTAAACCGAGGCGAATCGGATATAGGCCACTTTATCAAGACTTTCCAAGGCCTCCATGACCATTTCCCCGATGACATCTGAAGGGATTTCACTTTCTCCCATACTCTCGAGGCGGCGTTGAATCCCGTTGACCACGCGCTCAATTCGCTCTTCTTCAACCGGGCGTTTACGACAAGCGATGTGGAGTGATCGGGCCAGTTTATCGCGATCAAACGGAACTTTCTGGCCATCCTTCTTGGTGATGATCAAATCCCGTAACTGAACCCGCTCAAAGGTCGTAAAACGCGCGGCGCAGGCCGGACAAAAACGACGGCGGCGAATAGCGGCGTTATCTTCTGTCGGTCGAGAATCCTTAACTTGGGTATCGACACCCCCGCAGTACGGACAGCGCATTGTTACCCTCCCCTAAGCCGTCATGAGTAAATAGGGAATTTGCGGCAAAGTGCTTCCGCGCGTCCCCTTACATCTGCTTCAACAGCAGCGGTGTCATCAGGATTGGACGCCATGGCGTCCAAAACTTCACAAATCAGTTCGCCAACGTGACGAAACTCAACAACGCCAAATCCACGTGTGGTTCCAGCCGGCGTGCCAAGGCGAACGCCCGAGGTCACCATTGGTTTTTCACTGTCAAAGGGAATGCCGTTTTTATTACAGGTAATTCCGGCCCGTTCCAGCGCCTTCTCAACCGCATTGCCCTTCAAGCCTTTAGGCCGAAGGTCTACCAGCATGAGATGGGTGTCGGTTCCGCCGGACACAATATCCACGCCACCCTTCATCAAGGTTTCAGCCAAAGCCTTGGCATTTTCAACCACTTGAGTCGCATAGGCTTTAAATTCTGGTTTCAGCGCCTCACCGAAGGCAACGGCCTTCCCGGCGATGACGTGCATCAGCGGGCCACCCTGTAATCCTGGGAAAATGGCCGAATTCAGCTTCTTAGCCAGATCATCGTTGTTGGATAAAATCATTCCACCGCGAGGGCCGCGGAGCGTCTTGTGGGTTGTTGTTGTTACAACGTCGGCCACGGGCAATGGACTTGGATGAATGCCTGCGGCAACCAGTCCGGCAAAATGGGCCATATCCACCATCAGATAAGCCCCGACGCTGTCGGCAATTTTGCGGAACTTATCAAAATCGATAATTCGAGGATAAGCAGATCCACCAGCGACGATCAGCTTGGGCTTATGCTCTTTGGCCAAGCTCTCAATTTCATCGAAGTCCAGCAGGTAGTCTTGTCGACGCACCCCATACTGGACAGCATTAAACCATTTGCCGGACATGTTTGGTGGCGCACCATGAGTCAAATGACCGCCTGCATCCAACGACATACCCATAATGGTATCGCCAGGCTTGATCAGAGCGAGGAACACGGCCTCATTGGCCTGCGCCCCGGCATGGGGCTGAACGTTGGCATAACTACAGTTAAACAGGGTTTTTGCCCGCTCAATCGCCAAATTCTCTGCAATATCAACGGCTTCACAACCACCGTAGTAGCGTTTTCCCGGATACCCCTCGGCATATTTGTTGGTCAGAACCGTGCCGACAGCTTCCAGCACCGCCTTAGATACAATATTCTCAGACGCGATAAGCTCGATTTGGTCTTGCTGCCGCTTAAGTTCCTGGTTGATCGCGTCCATAACATCGGGATCGCTCTGGTTCAGAGAGCCTCCAAAAAAGGACGGCTGGACGGCATAGTTCATCGCTCAATAACCTTTCTCATGCGTGTGCCAGGGATTTCATCCCAATTTCAAAGGGATTTCATCCCAGATCCAAAGAGGATTTCATCCCTGATTAAACAAGTCCCAACTTCTCAACACGCCGGGTGTGACGCCCGCCTGCAAAGGGCGTGGCAAAAAACGTCTTCAGACAGGCCCGAGCCATGCCCTCGTCCACAACCCGCGCGCCAATGGCCATGACATTGGCATCGTTATGCTCGCGAGCCATCTCAGCCGTCATTTCGTTGTGGACCAAAGCCGCTCTGACGCTAGGGATGCGATTTGCGGCGATGCTGATGCCGATGCCGGTGCCACAGACCAGCACACCAGCCTTGACCTTACCGCTATCGACCACCTCAGCGAGACTGCGCCCGAAATCAGGGTAATCCACAGAACTCTCGTTATCCGCGCCCAAATCAACGACGTTATATCCCATATCCTTCAGGTCATTTTTCAGAACCGTTTTCAGCGCAAACCCGGCGTGATCGCTTGCGATAGCGACGCTTTCGCCCTTTGCTACAAAAGAACTGTCCGGCATTTGGA
>CAYGSZ010000090.1:0-10093 GCA_964352705.1 uncultured Rhodobacterales bacterium | reverse complement strand
ATGCGGAGCAGGCGTTTAAAGCCAGCCTCATCAATACGCCGAATAATGGCCTTGTGTTGTTTGGGCTTGCCACAGTTTACGAGGCAATGGGTGATGACGCTGCGGCGGCTGCCACAGAAGACCTATTGCTCAATGCCTGGGCCGGTGAGGCGGCAGATTTAGACCTGAGTAAGCTCTAAGCGGCCCAGCTTTTTGAGCCCGGCAGTCCACCGCTTAGTTTAGGCGGTCCACCATTTAGTTTAGGCGGTCCACCATTTAGTTTAGGCGGTCCACCGCTCCCACTTGGTGATGTCACCATCGCTGACGGCCATGCCAATTTGATGCACGCTGCCTAATTCGCCGCCTTCGCCATCGCGTTCGTTTGAGCCGATGTAGTACATACGCAGGCTGCCATCGTCCATGGGGACAACCCAGGGGCAGCCGAGACGATGATCCCAGAGGCCGGACCCTTTCGGCGACTGAGGAATGATGGAGCCATTCTCATGGGGTCCGTCAACGCGTTCCCAGTTTAGGCCATCATCTGATACAGCCAGGCCAATCTGGCGATCAACTTCTGGCGCGGTTCCGACATCTTGGCAGCCTTCGTAAAACAGGCACCATTGATCTTTGATTTTGATAACGTGGCGCGTGGCGAGACCGTAATCATCAAAGCGCCCCTTTGGACCAGCGCCCAACAACGGCCCGCGCTTTTCAAATCGCAGGCCATCTTCAGACTCTGCCCAGGCCATCACATAGCCCTGGCTTGGATCAAGGGTGTGATAGTAAAGCCGCCAGTTGCCATCGTCCCATTTCACGATTTGTGGCCAGGACGCCATAAAGACATCAAAGTCGCCGGGCTTGCCGGCGTCGAGAAGGGCACCATTGTATGGGCCTTCAATGCGCGTCCAATGAATACCGTCGCGGGAAATCGCTGCCCCCGAGCGCATCGGGAAGCCTTTCATTTCGAAGCCGCGCACATTGTTAACGGTTTGATCGCCGCCGAAGTACCACATCCAGTACAGGCCGTTTTCTTTGTAGACATCGTTCACGCCGACATGGGCGGAATCAAACCTTTTTGGATCTGGATGTGGGTCGAGCACGGACCCCATAACGCCTGGGCCTCTGACGCGCTCCCAGTTGAGGCCATCCGTGGACGTGGCCAAGCCAACACGACCGGTCGGCAGGCCGATTTTTCGATCAAAGGTTTCGTCGCGGCCATAATACCACATGCGCCACGTGCCATCTTCGCCCCGCATGACTTTTGGGCAAGAGACGCGTTCAGAATCCCACCAGCCTTGAGGGCCAGGTCCAAAGATCAATCCGGGGCCGCTGGGGCGTTCTTTTGCAGTGGTCATGGATGGTGTTCCTTTAAGGCGCCCTTTACGGCAGCGGTTTAAGCTCGATCATAAAATTCTATCGCGGCGGCAACCTTAGCCTCTGGGCCACGGGCAACAACAGACATTTCGGCAAGGTCCGAGAGCACGGCCATTTCCTTGGTGCCAGAAATCAGGTGCGGTGGGTCGCCTTCGCCAGCCATAATCAAAGCGGGCACCTTAATTTGCGGCACCCGCTCCCGTGCTGGATATCGGAACGCGGCGAGATAGGCTTTGTGATAGGTGGTCAGACCCTTCAAGACATCCACGGTATGCGCATGTAGATGTTCTGGTGTTCGGGCCGGGTTTGCCAAAGCATGGTCCGCATCACGCAGGAAGTAGGGAAAGTAAAAAGCCTGGTCGCGCACAAACTGAAAAGCCCAGGGCAGATGGCCGCCATGATCGTCTGGTGCGATGGTGGGCGCGTAGTTTTCGAGAATTTTCTGCTTCAAGTCCGGGTCATACTCTACTAGGCCATCAATCACGACGCGTCGTACGCGGTCTGGATGGCGCACGGCCATCTCGCAGCCCGTCCGCCCTCCTGTGTGGCTGCCGTAAAAATCAACCTGATCCAGACCAAGTTTATCCAGAATGCGTACTACGCTGTCGGCGAAATAGGTGATGCTAGGCTCATCCTCAGCAGGAGGGGCCGAATCGCCGTTTCCCAGGGTGTCTGGGGCGATGACGGTGCGCGTCTGTGCAAAGAGTTTGATAATGGGTTCCATGCCTCGCGCAGACGCTGGCGAGGGGTGAACCACATAGACAGGCAAGTGGGTGTTTGACGGTTCGCCACAGGTGCGAATGTGGACGAGTCCTTCCTCAAGGCGGACAAAAGAACGATCTATATCCACAAAAATTCTTTTCCGTATTGGCGACAGGACTGTCGGAACGTGTTCATATTGAAACATAAATCTGTTCATCACAGAATACAGCTTTGTGCCTAGTGATTGTGTAATGATCGCAATCGCATTTGAACGGCTAGCAGGAGGGCACGATTGGAGGACGAGCACGGTATTTCCACTGGCATTACCACGGGCATTTCCACGAAGAGTTGCCGGGAGTTCTATGCGTCGTGGCAGGGACTGCGTCAGGCTAAAGATGTGCCCCATACGCGGGCGTTTCTGAATAACCCTGACCCCAAAACCATCCCTAGTGTTTTGATCCTTGAGGTGACCGAGACTGGTCTGCTGATTCGTTTTATGGGAACCGCGGTCGTGGAACGCTGGGGGCGGGATGATACCAACACGCTGTTTGGTGGCGCCGGCTTCCCAGAAAATGTCGTGGAGGCGATGCTGGAAAATTGCCGGGCGTTGGTAGAGCATCCTTGCGGTGTGGTTGAGGT
Source organism: uncultured Rhodobacterales bacterium (assembly GCA_964352705.1). Taxonomy (GTDB): domain Bacteria; phylum Pseudomonadota; class Alphaproteobacteria; order Rhodospirillales; family Rhodospirillaceae; genus WLXB01. Next base: position 7,399 of record CAYGSZ010000090.1, on the reverse strand, counting down.
TGCGGCTTTTAGCACCAGAATTGGCTTGCCGTTTCACATGGAGACCGTGATGTTGCCGCTCGCCGTTGATGCGGGCAAGCCGCCTCGGATTTGTTCTTTCAGCCAGATGTTGGATCATGTGAAGGATGACGGCGAGGCAGAACACAGCTTTAAAGGCAAGCGGTCCATGGCGTGGATCGATATAGGATTTGGAACGCCATCGCCCGCGCCCAGGGTCGTGAATCCCTAACCTGTATTTCAGTCACGCAAAACGATGTTTTCGACCGGCAGGCTGTCAGCGCCGGACCAATAGGTTTGGACGCGCGGGCCTAAGCCTTCGAACGACACGTTTTGCCAGAGAAAAATGCCAGGGGGATAAGCGTGCTCGTGCGCCAAAACTTTTTGGGTTAATCGCCGCCGGTCGTCCAACGTTGTCGCGGCTTGGGCGTCCGCGATCAATGGCATGATGGCCGGGTCGCAATGATAGGGGTGCGTCCAGGAACAGGAGCGAATACGATAAGCGGCGAGCGGATCAAAGGTATACGCCGACATGGCGAACCCCAGACTCGGCCAACCCCCTTGGTACATGTACTCAAGATAGTTTGGCAGGCGGGTGGGTCTGATCTCAACACGCACGCCGATCTGTGACAAGTCAGACGCGATTTGCTGATACCAGTCTTGTGAATTGGCTGATGTCGAACTTGGCACCAAAAGAATTGGCAGGTCAAAACCATCGGGATAGCCCGCTTCAATAAGGAGTTGCTTGGCCAGCGGCACATCGTAGGTGTAGGCCTCAAGATCATCGTTGTATCCGAAGGACATGGTGTGGGCGATTTGGCTGGCCGGCGCGACAGTCCCGTTCATAAAGACATCAATCATGCGTTGTTTGTTGACGCCATGGTTTAAGGCGCGCCGTACGCGCACATCTTGCAAGGGGCTTTCTTTAACGGTCACGAACGCCAGGAAATTGACGCCTGGCTCTTTGCGTATCCAAAGCCGTCCACCGGCGGCTTCTACCGGGTCAACATCTTCCGGTGCCAGGGCAAGCGCCACATCAAGCGAACCCGAAATCACGCCCTGCCGCCGAGCGGCGCCGTCTGACAACTGAATGATTTCGAGGCCGGTTTCTTTTGGCGCGCGCCAAGAGCCTGTAAAGGCTTCAAACTGTGCGCGGCCTTCGCCCCAGGATGTTGTCCTAAACGGACCGGTGCCGACAGGGTTTAAGGCGAAGGCGTCCAAGCCCAGGTCCGCAATGGCGTGTGGGGCGGGGATGCGCAGCGCCCGCATGTATTGCGCAAATAAAACATCAGACTGTTCCGTGGTGATGGCAACGGTTAAAGGGTCGCGCGCGACGGCGCCTGTGACAGTCATGCGTTGCAGCGTGGTGCCCAAGGAAGAATGAGCGGCGGGTCCGGACAAGAGTGTTTCTATCGTTGCGACAACGGCATCGGCGTTGAAGGGCTCGCCGTTAGAGAAGGTCACATCTTCTCGCAGTTGAAACACCCAAGTCGTTGGCGACTCCTGCATCCAGGAAACCGCCAGGGCTGGTTGCGTCTCGCCGTTTTCATCAATGGTTGTCATGGCATCGAAGACCGCGTTGAGTGGTAAGGCCGTGGGGATGTTGAAAGATCCAAAAGGTGAGCCCAGGCCAACAGGGAGATTTGGCACGCCGATGCGGATGGTCTCTGCAAATGCAGGGGCTGCGATGGATGCGGTCAGGCCAATCAAACAGGTGAGCCATAGCTTGGCAGCCGTACGTCGCAATGTTTGGTGAGCCGCGTTTTTCATCCTGTAACTCTAGCGTGCTCTGTGAAGCGGAGAAACCCGAGTCTAGGAATAATGTAGGGCTTTCTTGTTTCTATTGTGCGCTGGTTTTTAGCCGCATGATGGTTTAGGCACCCAGGTGTATCGTGCCGTCACACGTAAAATGTATCGTGTTGTCACACGTAAAATGTATCGTGTTTTTATATGTAACTCTTAGGTTCCCGGCTTACTCTATGACTTTGAAGTCACACGTATTGACCATGGGTGTTTGTGTTTTGGTTGCCTCAGTTTTTGGGGCGCCGAAAGATGTTGTTGCCCAAAAGGTTGCTGTTGAAGAAGTGGTGGTTACCGGTTCTTATGTGAAGCGCGACAGCCTCAATGCTGGATCGCCTTTGATGGTTATTTCGGCGGACGATCTGCAAAATTACGGTCTGACAAGCATAGCCGACGTTATCTCATATCTGCCCTTTAATAGCGGGTCTGAATTTAACGCCGATGTGTTTACCCAAAACCTGTCCACGGGCACATCTAACTTTAATCTGCGCGGTTTGGGGCTGAACTCGACTCTTGTTCTGATCAATGGACGCCGTCAAACCGTGTCGGGCGGCGTGGCCGATGACGGATCAGTCTTTGTTGATCTTAATGCGATCGCACCCCTCATTACGATTGAGCGCGTTGAAATTTTAAAAGACGGCGCGACGGCCTTATACGGCACGGACGCTGTTGCTGGTGTGGTCAATATCATCACGCGCGGCGATGTTGAGGGCTGGCAGGTCGATGGAGATCTTGCGACGACAACGCGGTCTTCTCAGGCAGACCTAACATTACAGGGTCTCTATGGCTGGCAATCGGACGCTGTAAAACTGTCAGCGGCGGTCAGCCATCTGCGCCGATCCTGGCTGCCTTCGCCTGAGCGGGCATATACCCAAGGTAAAAGTTTTTCCTCGTTTGGCCAGCCAGGCGCTTATGTGTTGCTTGAACCGTCGCCAACGTTTCCTGATCTGCCGTTTGGGCAAACTGATCCGCAAAGTGTGATTGATCCCGCGTGTGTTGAAGGTGGGGGAGCGTTAAGAGAAACGAGCCCCGGTAGCGGGTTAGGCAGTTGCACTTTTGACTTCGCGCCCTACTACCATCTGGTGCCGCGCGAGCGCCGCTGGAATGGTTTTGCGAACGCGTCTTTAGATGTGGGCGGCGTGGAAATTTTTACTGAAGCGGCTTACGCAAACAATGATGTTCTGCGCGGCACGTCGCCCTCCTTTCCGATTCTCAATCTGGCAACGGTTCCGGCTGACAATCCAGGCAATGTTTTTCAAACACCGGCTCTGTTTCTGGGGCGGCCTCTGGGGGCTGATGCGCCGGTGAACCTGGTGACGCATCGCTCTGAAACCTGGCGTGCGGTGACCGGCGCGCGCGGGGCTTTTGGTGTCGGGTGGGATTGGGATGTTGCAGCAACCTATAGCGCCAACCAGCACGTGGTGAGAATTCAAAATGCCTTGGCCGATCGGTTTGACGAGGCGCTGAACGGTCGCGGCGGACCGAACAATAATTTGTATTTCAATCCGTTTGGTTCGGCGGCTTTGTCGCAACCGGGAGAGGCCACCTATAACGATCCAGCCGTTATTGCTGATTTTCTATCGCTTGCCACTTATGACTATCAAACCTCTCTGTTCACATTGGACGGTTACGTGACCGGTGACCTGACAGAACTCGAATATGGCTCAATCAGCATCGCATTGGGCGGGCAAGCGCGGCGTGAAACATTGAGCGGTGATCTTGATGACCAGTTTAACGCCGAAAACTATTTGTTCTTTGTTGGCGGGCCTGATTTCTCCGGCACGCGGACGGTGCTTGCCGGGTTTGGGGAACTCAACGTACCCCTGGCCGACAAACTTGATGTGCAGTTGGCGCTGCGCCATGAATCTTACGAGGGTGGGGCAAGTTCGACGGACCCTAAGGTCGCGCTGTCGTGGCGACCGCTTGGTCAAGCAGCGTTCAGAGTTTCATATGGAACATCCTTTCGCGCGCCGAGTGTGTTTCAGCAATTCTCGTCGCAAACCGTCCTGCAGAATATTTTTGATCCCCTTACAGACTCCCAAGTGTTCCGTGGCGTGCGTACGGTTGGTTCTGAAAACCTTGAGCCCGAGCAGGCAAAAACTTTAAATGTTGGGGCCACGCTTACGCCGGTCACTGGTTTAACGTTAGATGTGGATTACTGGAACTTCAACTATGACAGCCTCATCGTTAAGGAAAACGCGCAGTCCATCATTGATGCTAATCCGTTTGACCCAAGAATTATTCGGGAAGCGGGTCAGGTCTTGCGGGTGGATACCAACTATATCAATGCCCCGGCTGTTGAGACCGATGGTGTGGACCTGTCGTTGTCCTATCAGATTGAAAACACAGGTAACCAATCCTGGGGCCTGACGGCTGATCTCACATACATCAATAAATACGTCATTCAAGAGCTTGCAGGCGGCCCGAAGCGTGACGTTGCGGGCAGTCGAAACTTTAGAACGTTCGCGCGGTCGCTGCCGCGCTGGCGCGCGACACTTGGTCTGAACTGGGCAGGTCAGTCATTAGGCGCGTCAGCCTATGTCAAAACCATCTCTGGTTACTTCGATGATCAGAACAACATGGATGTTGGTTCGCATATCACTGTTGATGGCCAAGTGAGATACACGCTGTTTTCTTCAGGTGGCACTTCGTCTGGTGGGGCGTCGTCTACTGGGTTCTTTACCGGTCCGACAACGCTTACGCTTGGGGTTATCAATGCGTTTGATCAAGACCCGCCATCGGTGAATACCAACGTCGGGTTTGATTCCAAAGTCCATGATCCACGGGGACGTGTTTTGTATCTCCGCGCGGCAACAGCATTCTGATGTGACTGTTTGCGTCGATCAGGATTTTGATTTGGTGGTAAAGGCGGCGCGCGCGGCACGGGCTTCTGCAAAGGCCCCGGACAACTGGCTTTGGTCTGCATCTGCATACGCTGAGGTTTTGTGCAGGGCGTTGGCCGTTGCGTTAATCGCTTCTTTTACCATCCGCACCGTTGGCGCAGGCATCGCAAGTGTTTTTTGTGCCCACTGTTTTGCACGCTCAGTCGTTTTGCCTGTTGTAGCTAGGTCATCGACGAGACCCCACTCTAACGCTTGATCAGCCGGCAGTTGCTCGCATAACAAACAGATACGTTTAGCTTTGGCGGGTCCAACCAGGGTGATGAGGCGGGGCAAGGCACCCCACTGCAGATTGAGACCAATCTTGACTTCGGGCACGTGTAGAAATCCATTTTTATCTAAAATGCGAAAGTCGCACGCCAGCGCCAACGCACAGCCCGCGCCGATGGCAAACCCCTCCATGGCGGCTACCGTCACCTGCGGTATATCTTCCCAGGCTTGGCACAGACGAACACCGCGATAGAAAATCTCCCGCTTTTCCAGATCGGTCTTGGAGTCGATATCCCACATGCCTGGATCTTTCAGGTCAATCCCTGCGGAAAAAACGGTTGGAGCCCCGGATAAAACGACAGCCTGGGTTTCAAGGTTGGTGTGAAACGAAAGCGCGATTTCAGTAAGAGCTAAAATGCTGTCTTGATCAAAGGCATTGAGGCTGCCACGTCGGTCATAGATAACGTGGGCCAACGGGCCATCACGCTCGACTGTTACGCTGGTGCGGGGCATGGTATTCCTTATATACAGATGTAGCATGGGGGCTACCAATCTAGAAAAATGTCTTCAGCCAGACAATGGCGGAGCGAAGTTGGTTAGGGGGATTTAAAATGAATTCACTGCTGCAAGATATAGCAACCTCAACGACGTTTGCTTTCATTGAGCTTTTCGCTTTTACTTTCATTCTGGTGTTCGGCATCGGTCTTGTGTCGGTTCTGGTCCTGTATGTGATCGATAAGACCCAGACCAAACATGCTATTCGCCGCAACTATCCTGTTATTGGTCGCTTCCGTTACTTGTTTGAGGAACTGGGCGAATATTTTCGCCAGTACTTTTTCGCGATGGACCGTGAAGAGATGCCGTTTAACCGCTCTCAACGGTCTTGGGTGTATCGGGCGGCAAAAGGCGTCGATACAACACAAGCGTTTGGGTCGACCCGGGATGCGCGGGCGACAGGGAATATCTTTTTCGTGAACACGCCCTATCCAACACTTGAAACCGATGCTGTGGCGTCGTCAACCGTGACCATTGGTCCGTATTGCAAGCAACCCTACGCAACCAGTTCTCTGTTCAATATTTCGGCCATGAGTTACGGCGCGATTTCCAAACCTGCTGTGCGCGCCCTCTCGAACGGCGCCCGCATGGCCGGGTGCTGGATGAACACCGGTGAAGGCGGACTATCGCCGTACCATCTTGAGGGCGGGGCCGACATTGTCTTTCAAATCGGCACGGCCAAATACGGTGTGCAGGATGAAAACGGGGCCTTAAGCGATGAACGTTTAAAGGCGATGGCTGCTCATGAGCAGGTCAAGATGTTTGAGCTTAAGTTGAGCCAGGGGGCTAAGCCAGGGAAGGGGGGCATTCTTCCTGGGGCAAAGGTCACCGCAGAGATTGCAGAAATTCGCGGCATCAAAATCGGTGAGGCATCCATTAGTCCAAACCGGCACCCTGAAATTGATGGCGTGGACGATCTGTTGGATATGATCGGGCACATCCGCGACGTTACGGGAAAGCCTGTTGGCTTTAAACTTGTCATTGGCGGCTACGCCTGGCTTGACGAATTGTGCCAGGGTATTTTAGCGCGTGGCATTGAAGCCGCCCCAGACTTTATCACCGTAGACAGTTCTGATGGGGGTACGGGAGCCGCTCCTCCGGCCTTGATGGATTATGTGGGGTTACCAATTTCTGAGAGCTTGCCGACATTGGTCGATAAGCTAACTGAATATGGTCTTAGAGACAGAATTAAGGTCATGGCCAGTGGCAAGCTGATAAATCCAGGAGAGATTGCCTGGGCGCTCTGCGCCGGAGCGGATTTTATCTCCTCTGCGCGCGGTTTCATGTTCGCGCTGGGGTGTATTCAAGCGCTACAGTGCAACAAAAATACCTGCCCTACGGGCATCACGACCCACGATAAACGCTTACAGAAAGGCCTCGACCCGAAAGACAAAGCTGAGCGGGTGCGCCGTTATGTCGAGTCTGTCTTGTATGATGTCGGCACCATTGCACATTCTTGCGGGGTGACAGAGCCACGGTTGCTCAAGCGACATCATGCGCGCATCGTTACGGAAACAGGACGCTCGCGTGGCTTTGATGAAATTTTCCCCGTCCCAAAGCTAAGGGAAGACATTCCAACGGCGGCGCAATAAAAGGGTCTTATCAAAGACCTGAACGGATCAAGAGGACGCACATGGCTAAAACGCTCTATGAAAAGATTTGGGATTCCCATGTTGTTGAGCAATCTAAGACTGGCGAGTGTTTGATCTATATTGATCGTCATCTGGTCCAAGAGGTTTCAAGCCCCCAGGCTTTTCAGGGTCTGCGCGATGCCGGGCGGTCAGTTCACCGGCCCACGGCTTCGTTGGCCATGCCCGACCATGCCATGCCAACCACCCCGGACCGTTTGCAAAAAATAGATGACCCTGAAGCGCGGGCTCAGTTGGCGGCGTTGATCGAATACACAAACGAGTTTGAGGTGCCTTACATTCAACTGG
>CAYGSZ010000089.1:0-10225 GCA_964352705.1 uncultured Rhodobacterales bacterium | reverse complement strand
CCCGGTATTCTTGAAAACGGCGTCAAAGTGATGATCCCGCCTTTCGTGGAAGCTGGAACGCGCATCGTTGTAAATACGATTGACGGTACATACGTCGAACGCGCCAAAGACTGAGGCTTTAAACAGTGGCGGTCCGGACTCCAATTTTAAATGTTATGGTCGGCGCTGCTGAAAAAGCATCGCGCATGATCAAAAGAGACTTCGGTGAAGTTGAGAACCTGCAGGTGTCTCGCAAAGGCACCAATGATTTTGTAACTGCTGCTGACACGAGAACCGAAAAAACGCTTCAATATGAACTCTCCAAGGCGAGGCCTGGATTTGGCTTCATCATGGAAGAAGCGGGTGAGGTTAAGGGCGATGATCCAAACCGCACATGGATCATTGATCCGATTGATGGGACCACCAACTTTATCCACGGAATTCCACACTTCGCAATTTCGATTGCTTTGATGGAGCACGGCGAATTGACGGCTGGCCTGGTTTACAACCCAATCTTCGAAGAACTTTTCGTTGCTGAGAAAGGTCAAGGAGCGACCTGCAATAACCGCAGACTTCGCGTCGCTTCACGAGAAAACTTGTCGGACTGTGTTCTTGCTACAGGTATCCCTCATCTGGGGCGCGGCGATCACGCTAAATATATGCCTCAGTTGACGGCCGCTATGAATGCAACGGCTGGAATTAGGCGTTTTGGGTCCGCGGCCCTTGATCTGGCCTATGTCGCGGCTGGGCGGGTCGATGGATTTTGGGAAACGGGTCTTATGCCTTGGGATGTGGCCGCAGGTATTCTTCTGGTGCGTGAAGCTGGCGGATTCATTACGGAAATCGATGGAAAAGGTGATGGTTTAAGTGGAGACTCCGTATTGGCGTCAAATCCGCGTCTGCATCGCCCGCTCAGCCATCTTTTGACGGGCAAAAAGACGGAACGGCTGCGCGCCCGCTAGTTTGCAAGAGTTTCATGTCAGACGTTGTCGATTAGGCCGCCCTTGGGGTAGGGTTCTGGCCTCACGGGTGTAACCCGTGCCGTCAACATCCGGAATCTAGGTTAGGATTGAGATATGTCTAAGCGGCGTTGCGGACAAAGCATCCGCGCTCAGGTGTTAAACGCAGCACTGACCTGCGCACTTATTGGCGTTGGATTGGGCTTAGACCAAGACGTTTACGCTCAAAGTTCCGAAGGCGTTACCGTTAATCTCGGCGTTCTTGACGATCTAGACCCGAGAGCAACGGCTCCTCGCCTTTTAATGCCATCTGCACCGCTGACATCAGGTCGCATAGTTTTAAGACCACCGCCAGGAGTTAGCACTATTACATCAGGCCAATCCCGCGTGCTGTTGCGCCCGCCCCCTGGTGTACCAAATCGTGCAGCGGCATCACCCAGTATAGCTATGCCAAAGCCAGCGGCACCGGCATCCGCACCGCCAACCTCGGTGACCTCAGTTACGCCTTCACCAATGATCACTGAACCTGAGCCAGTCGCTGCAGCACCATCCGTTCCGCCCCCGTCAGTTCAGGCATCATTATCTCCTCCCGAAACCAGTAGGATGTCAGATCCTGCTCCAAAGGTATCAGCAGCAGGTGTCCCAGTGACAATGGGACCAGCCGCAAATACCATGCCAGATCCCGCACCAGAACCCAGTATAGAGCCCGAAGAAGACCAAGTCGCAGCGCTACCGCCCGAGATGACCAACGCGCCAATCACGTTAACATTTAGCCCCGAAGAGAAAGATTTACCGCTCTCTGCCGCCACCAGCTTGGCGTCAGTTACCGAACGGATGAATGCTGACAGCAGTCTGCGTGTGCAACTGCTGGGATATGCGAGCAGCGCCGATGGCTCCCCTAGCAGCGTGCGCAGGATGTCGCTGAGCCGCGCTCTATCCGTCCGTGAGTTTCTCATGGACGCTGGCATTCAAAGCACCCGGATTGAAGTGAGAGCGCTTGGTGACCAAATTGAAAGCGGTAATCCAAACCGTGTCGATGTGGTCTTAGAGTAACTCCAAAGACAACTTAGAAAGTATTTCAGCGGGTCCAGCATGACAGACACCAATCGTTTTCTTACGCGCATCATCCTTTTTTTAGTCGCTGGCGCGATAGCCGGGGCATTCCTTTACGGAACGCTCATTGATGCATTCCTGGCGAACCCCTTATTGAACGGCCTAATCCTGGGCGTCCTTCTTATCGGTATCATTCTCAATGTCCGGCAAGTCGTAATGCTGAAGCCCGAGATTGAGTGGCTTGAATCTTTTCAGGACCGTGCGGAAAAGAGGTTAACCCAGACAACGTCAAGCGACGAAGAGCCTCAATCCCTTTCAGGTAATGGACCTAAGCTTCTCTCACCAATGGCACGCATGCTGTCAGAAAGTAACAGCCGCGGCGGCAAATTCACGCTTAGCGCTCAAGCTATGCGGACTCTTCTCGACGGTATCGCCTCACGCCTTGAGGAATCCCGCGATCTCGCCCGCTACTTTGTCGGGCTGTCCATCTTCTTAGGTCTTCTCGGCACATTCTGGGGCTTGCTCGGCACAGTCGCCTCGGTGGGCGACGTGATCCGCAACCTGTCCATTACAGGTGACGACATCTCGCTCGTTTTCAATGATCTAAAAGCAGGCCTTGAGGCCCCTTTGGGAGGCATGGGAACGGCATTTTCATCTTCTCTGTTCGGTTTGGCAGGCTCACTGGTACTGGGCTTCCTGGACCTGCAGGCGGGACAAGCCCAAAACGCCTTCTACAATGACCTCGAAGAATGGCTGTCTGGCATGACACGGCTCTCCTCTGGCACCAGCGTTGGCGACGGCGAGCAAGGTGTTTCCGCTTACACTGAAGCCCTCCTTGAACAAACGGCTGAGAGTCTGGATGAACTTCAGCGCATATTGGGGCGCAGTGAAGAAAGCCGAATTGCTGCGAACGAACATTTTGCAACCATGAATGAGAAGCTTTCCTTGCTCACAGAACAAATGAAAGCGGAGCAGCAAGTCCTTCTAAAGGTTGCTGGAAATCAAAAAGATCTGGCACCGCTATTGGAAAAAATTGGATCGCTCGGAGACATCTTTAATCAACCTCAAAACGCGGGTTTGGACCAAGATACCAAGACACACATCCGCAATATGGACCATGCTCTTGTCCGCTTGGTCACCGAGTTGTCGTCAGGTCGAGATCAGATGGTGAAAGACATTCGATCTGAAATTAAACTTCTGTCCAAGACTGTGGCCGCTTCAAGCGGCCGCTCAGAGCACAACGATTAAGCCGGTTTAAGTAGCAGTCATGGCCTCTCCCGCCCGCCGCACCCGCAGAACGACAGACATATGGCCTGGCTTCGTCGATGCCTTGGCCACACTTCTGATCATTATCATCTTTATTTTGATGGTGTTTGTCCTCGGACAGTTCTTTCTCGGTCAGGCTTTGTCCGGAAGGGACGAAGCTTTGGACAGACTGACGTTACAAATGAACGAGATTGGCGAGATGTTGGCGCTGGAGCGTCAGGAGAATCAGGAATTACGTCTCAACGTCTCCCAGCTTTCAGACCAACTACAAACTGCCAATTCTGAGTTGGATGGCATGGCAGCCCTGCGCATGGAAAATCAGGAACTCTCAGGCCAAATCGCAGTCTTAACGTCAAACGCAGAAACGGCCGCCGCAGAACGGGGACGCATGCAAGTCGCTTTAGACGCCGCTGCTGAAGCGGCCGCCGCAGACCAAGCCCTTATGTCAAAACAACGGCAAGAAGCTGCCCTACTACAACAAAGCATTCGAGCGCTTGAGGCCCTGCGGGCGGAGTTAGAAAGCGAAATTACGCGGCTCGGAGACAGTGTGGTTGAGCGAGAACGCGAGGTTGCTGATGAGCGCAAGCTGACCATAGAAGCACGCGCCCAAGCTGCACTTATGACTCAGCAGTTGGAAGCCTTGCGTGAAGAACTCGGCCGACTGGCTGCAATCTTGGATGCCTCAGATGCGCTGTCAGCCGAGCAAAAAGCGCAAATCTCTGATCTCGGACGCCGCATGAACCGGGCCTTGGCCGGAAAAGTCCAAGAGTTACAGCAGTATCGTTCAGAGTTTTTCGGACGTTTGAGAGACATATTGGGCACCCGCCCCGGCATCAGAGTGGTTGGCGACCGTTTTGTATTCCAATCAGAGGTGCTTTTTTCCAGCGGGTCGGCTGATCTGGGCATTGAAGGCCAACGCCAGTTGGATCAATTGGCAAAGACCCTCATAGACATTTCTAAAGATATACCAAAAGAAGTAGATTGGATCATGCGTGTCGATGGCCATACAGATGACGTGCCGATTAGCACAGCCGAATTCCGCTCAAACTGGGAGTTATCGACGGCAAGAGCGCTCTCTGTTGTGAAATACTTGGTCACCCAGGGAATTCCGCCGGAACGTTTAGCTGCGGCGGGTTTTGGCGAGTATCAGCCGATCGACACTGACCAGACGCCTGATGCCCGCAGTCGAAACCGGCGTATCGAGCTCAAAGTCGACCAAAGATAACCCAATACCTGTCGGTTTTGGAGCGTGCTCGGTCGTCTTTGGTCTTGCGTCGCCAAGCTTGGTTCGGTATACCCCACCGACTTTTTGGTGAGGAAAACCATGAAAAAAAATATTCATCCTGATTATCATGAAATCACAGTGATTATGACCGATGGCACGGAATACATCACACGCAGCACAATGGGCAAAAAAGGCGATGTCATTCGTCTTGACGTTGACCCCAAGACTCACCCTGCTTGGACTGGTGTTCACCGTCTGCTTGACTCCGGTGGCCAATTGGCGAAGTTCAATAAGCGATTCTCAAATTTTGGATTGAAGAACTAAATCCAGACAAAAGATCAAGAATATACAAGATATTGTAGCCGCCTTCTTCGGAAGGCGGCTTTTTTGTGTCAGGCACGAACCTTTTCAGGTATCAATACGTTTAGTGCTTAACGCCCATAATCACTGAATCAGCATGCTTAGAGTTGTTCAATACGAAGTTCACATTTTGGATGAAGGTCGTTGGTACTTCCATGCCAGATATCCTGGTGCTGAACGGGATCAAGCCTTATCTGATGCCAAGCTTACCGAGTACCAGACGGGCTCTCCGGCCAAAGTCATCAAAGATACCTATCATCGTGACCTGAACTACTCTGAAGAATCGGTGATCTACTTAAGTCCGAATGCTAAGAGTAAGTCCACGAAACGCAAACCTCGTGGCAGAAAACCAGGGACTTACACTGGCAGCCAAAGCGGCTCCGAGCTTAGGGCTAAACAAACCAAAAACGACGGCTCCGGTACCACACCTGTCAGCGACGGTAAGTTCTTAACCCGACTAGTATTGGCCTTATTGGGTAGCCTCATCATTGCCTCGGCCTTAACTGTTCTTCTGGGAACGGTACTTAATAATCTGCCAAACTTTGGTATTGCCCTCTCAAGCGACCAGGGTACCAAAATCACTGTGTATTGGTACATAGTGATGTTCGGGGTGAGTTGTATCGCTCTCAATAAAGCCTATGTGCCTTGGCGACGTATGTTTGCAAAGCATGCGCAACCATCGACAGCAGCAAGCCGAATCAAGGCCGTCCTGTCTAAGCCGGCGAGAGGCATGTCGTTTAAGCCGAAACATGACGCCAGCGAGCGCGAGCGCGAATTAGCCAAAGAAACACAGGACATGAAAGTCCAACGCGGCGACCTCGATACAATTGATGATGTAAATGACGCTGACTCCACTCAAGATTCAACTGGGTTCAGCAGTGAGACAGCTCCTACAGAGGCTCCCAAAAAGCCAGAGCCTCAAGTTAAAGAGAAGGCCGCACAGCCTGAAATAGACCAAAAAGCTCAGGAAAAGAAAACAGAACAACCAAAGCCTAAAAATCCACCCCACGTAGAGAAAGATGCTGCAGTCGAAAACATAAAAGACGCTGCTGCGTCCGAAGCAGGTAAACCAACCGCGCTGACAGATATGGATTTAGATCGTCTAATGATGGTCAGATTCTTGGGCGATACGGTTATGAACCTCCGCACCAAGCAAGCAAAATTAGATACACAAACGCGGCATGGCGTCGCCTTGTATTTAGCCGGGGCTGCCGCTGCGCTCGCGGATCGCCGTGGCCTCACGCCACACCAGGAAAAAGATGTTCTATTAGAAGCTTTAACCTTGCTTGGGCAGTCAAGCGAGGAACGAGAGGCTTTTATGAAGAGTTCTGAACACCAGCTGGATATGCCGAAAAATAAAGAGATCGTGCATGCTGGCGAGGAAGCTATGTATCAGCACCTGCAATTGTCTAATAAACCGAATGAAAGTTTAAGGGCTGCGATTGCGAAATGGGAACAGCCAACCGAACGCCAGACACCGCCGGTCGATGATGTCTTTCTTCTATCCGCCCTTTCCATTGAAAATGCTTTTGACGGAGCAGATGAAATAGAACGCCATAATAAAGTCGTAAGAGCAGCGCTGGCCAGATACAACGGCGCAGAAGTGCGCCATACGGGAAAAGGTGTCTTTGCCCGCTTTAGCGGCCCAGAAGACGGACTAAGGGCAGCGTTACTTATTCAGCGCACGCATGCGAACGACTCTTCCGCAACACCGACAATGCGTCTGGCACTTGCAGCCGGTCAAAATACGCACGACGGGGCTGACATAACGGGCCGTGTTTTTGAATATTTAAATGAACTTTGCGGGCAAATAGATGGCGGTCAAATTGCTGGTGATGCCCGCCTACAAAACAGCTGGGACACAAGCACAGGCTTATCTGACGTGGCCAACGGACAAGACATTATTTGGAAACAGCCTCCCGCCAACAAAGTCGCATCGGTGCCAGCATAATCCCGTTAATCGAAAGATTGGCAGATTTGCGCGCATCCCGCGTTAATTCGAACTTAGGGTTTAATCCTCATATTGTTGAGTTGAGGGGCATAAGCGACTACAAATCGTCCTTAAGGGTGGGGTCACAAGACTCAATTTTAGACCGTTGATAAAGGGCTGCTGGTTAAGCGGTTTACGCTGCACATGGCGATTGAGCATTTCGAAGTTTATTATTTTCAGAATGGCCGTTGGCATGTTCATGCAAGGTTTGAAAACCAAGAGCGTGAAATTGCGATTGAAGAAGCCAAGTCTGTAGAGACGAATCTCGGCTTTCCGGCCCGGGTCATCCGCGAAACCTTCTATCCAGAATCAAACACCACTGAAGAAGTCGTCTCTTACCAAGGCAACCGTGCGAAAAAAATCACAGATTCAGATTCCATGTTTGGTGACGGTGGTGGTCCTCCCGGCAAAGCAAAAGGTGCTGCTGGACCAGCCAGAAGTGGAAAAAGCAACGAACGCGCTTCGACAGGACAATCAGGGCGTGGTGATCAACGTCAGCAGGTCATCAAAAAAGATGACCGAAAAAGAAAACAAAAAACGAGAAAGAAAGCAAAGAACGCAATACTGGTCGTGCTGACCGGGTTCATTCTCAGCTTAGTGACTGCCGTCATCGGCTCTATCGCCATTACACTTATACTCTTTCAGATGGTTGAGGCTGGTCTCGTTCCATCAGGAAACCGGAATGCTCTCGTCTTCGGGACGTTCATCTTACTGTTCTTCGGTACCGCATTTATGTATTTGAACAAAAAGTTCAATTTAATGAAGCTCTTTAAGAGGCAACCGAAAGAAAAACGCGGCCCCGCTCCCAAAACTATTCCTGCCAATCAAGTGAGAAAAGGCAAAAGCGGCTCCACAGATGTTGCAGATTTGGCCGACGCTGACCTTGAGGAGTTAACCAAGCGCGTTAGGGCTCAGGAAGAACAAGAGGACGGCCTTGCTCCGTCTCTTGATGATGACGGTTTCGAGGCGGAAAAACCCGCAGACAAACAAAAGCAGGAGTCTGAGGACAAGGCCACCAAAGAAAAGACCTCAGACAAAAAGAAAAAAGACGCTGAAAAGAAAGCAAAACAAGACGAAGAAAAAAAGAAAGCAGACGCCAAAAAGAAAAAGGCAAAGAGCCCTGCCGATGCGGTTAAACCAGAATTCCTAAAGTTTTTGACCAATGCCGTGATATCGATTCAAAGCGAACACCCTCAGCTTAATACCTTCAGCAAGTTTGGCATGAACCTCTATATCTGTGGTGCTTGCTCAACCATATCGCAGGCCAAAGGGCTCACGAACGACCTCATGCTTAGCCTCCTCAAGGACGGCCTTAGCCTGATCGGCACCAATGCTGCACGTGCGCAGTCTTTCTGTGACAATATTCCAGCGCACAGTCAAAATCCTCGCTACGCCTTAATGATTCAGGCAGGTAGCAAAGCCATGAGCAATTTTATGGCTGGAATAGCAGCAGCTAACGCAGGCTTAAGTGCTTTGCTGACGGAATGGAACTTGCCTGATAAAAGACCATCCGTGCCCAACATGTTTACGTTCTTGTTCACGGACATTGTCGGCTCTACGGCCATGACTCAACAGTTAGGCAATGCTGGCGCACAAAAGGCGGTGCGTGCGCACAATGATGCTGTGCGAGGCGCGATTCAACAATTCAATGGCCAGGAAGTGAAACACACGGGCGACGGTATTATGGCCACCTTCCCGGATGGTCCATCGGCCGTCGCAGCGTCGATACAAATGCTGCAAGGCATTGCCTCCCACAACAAAGCAACCCCGGATATTCCAGTTGAAATTAGAATTGGCGTCAACACCGGTGAAGCGGTTGAGGAAGAGAACGACTTTTTTGGTCAAGCTGTGCAAATGACCGCACGCATCTGTGATAAAGCCGCCGATGGTCATGCCTGGGTATCAGAGGTTGTCGTGCAGTCCTGTCAGGGGCAACGGTTCGGCTTCCTGCCGCGCGGCGAGTTTGAAATGAAGGGTATTGAGCGTGCTAAAGCGCTCTATGAAATCGCCTGGACAGACGCCCATCGTGACGAATTAGCGGACCTTTAGACGCTCCGTTACACACAAACTTTTCCCTACTTAAACACCGATTCAGCGCCCATCCGTGCACTTTTTTTCGCTTTGATTGCCTTCTTGGTGCGCTCGATTTCAGCCGATAACGTTTCGATGTACTCCTCAAGGCCCTCAATAGACATCACCGTAAGGTCTCGGGGTTTGGTCTTTTTATGTCGTGGTTCCAGGTCTTCAGCATCCATATTTGCCTCCTCTAAACTGTCCAGTATCAGCCTGGACCATCTGGGTTGTGATCATTAAAGTTCCGCCAACCTTACGCCACAAGAAAGAGGATGCAAAAGGACATGAATAAGCAGGTCATGAACTGCGTCGAAATCTCTGAGCCTGGAGATCCAGAAGTGTTGGTTATGGGACAGCGCCCAATTCCAACACCTAATCGCAGCCAGGTCTTAATCGAGGTTGCTGCCGCTGGCGTGAACCGCCCAGACATCTTTCAGCGCCTTGGACAATATCCGGCTCCGGAGGGCGCATCCGACATTCCGGGACTTGAAGTCTCTGGTACAGTTCAATCCATCGGGTCCGATGTGGGCGAGCTTAAAGTCGGCGACGCTGTCTGCGCCTTATTGGCGGGCGGCGGTTATGCCGAGTTCGCCATCGCGGATGCAGGCTCGTGCTTGAAGGTACCGGGTAACTTGAGCCTCATAGAAGCCGCAGCCCTTCCCGAGACAACCTTTACAGTTTGGCACAACGTATTTGAGCTTGGGCAGCTCGCAACCTCTGACTCAGTGCTTATCCACGGCGGCTCTAGCGGCATAGGAACAACCGCGATCCAAATGGCCAAAGCCCATGGAAGCGAAGTCATTGTTACAGCCGGGTCAGATGAAAAATGCCAGGCCTGTCTCGATTTAGGCGCGGACATCGCGATAAATTACAAAGATAAGGACTTTGTGAAGGCGATCAAAAACCGCCCGCAAAAAGGCGTGAACGTCATCTTGGATATGGTGGGTGGCGATTATGTACCGCGCAACCTGAAGTGCCTTAGGCCCGCCGGACGCCTAGTGTTTATCGCCTTTCTCGGCGGCTCCAAATCTGAGGTCGATTTTATGCAAGTCATGCTCAAACGACTCACAATTACCGGATCAACCTTGCGGGCGAGATCAGCAGATTTTAAAGCTGAAATTGCTAACTCTATCAGAAAAACGGTCTGGCCGTGGGTCGAAGACAGCCTTTACAAGCCCAAAATCGACCGCATTCTGCCACTTTCAAAGGCATATGAGGCGCATGCTCTGATGGAAAGCAGTAGCCATATCGGCAAAATTTTACTACGAACGAAAGATAATTAGGCGTTCTGCGGGTTTGACCCTATATCCCCTCTTCCGA
>CAYGSZ010000088.1:7586-10258 GCA_964352705.1 uncultured Rhodobacterales bacterium | reverse complement strand
CTTAAAGCGCGCGCGTGGCCGCAGTGAGCCAGGGACCAATGTTATTCTCAGCATCACTGCCAACAAGCGGCATCAGCGTTTCACGCACGCGAGCGTGATAGCTGTTGAGCCACGCGATCTCGTCGTCGGTCATGAGGCTAGGATCGACCAAACGGAGATCAATCGGGGCGAGCGTAATCGTTTCAAACTCATACAACGGGCGTTCGGCCCCGGCAGGTTTCTCGCCCTCGTGAACGACGACTAAGTTTTCGATGCGGATGCCGAATTCACCGGTTTTGTAATAGCCGGGCTCGTTGGAGATCACCATGCCGGGCTTAAGCGGTGGCCCAAGGCTGGCCTTGCTGATGCGTTGCGGGCCTTCATGCACCCCCAGATACGCGCCGACGCCATGGCCGGTGCCGTGATCATAATCGACACCATCGGCCCACAAGGCTGCGCGGGCGAAGCCGTCCAACTGGCCACCGGCGGTGCCTTCTGGAAAACGCGCCATGGCGAGTGAAATGTGGCCTTTCAGGACCTGGGTGAAGCGGCGTTTTTGCTCTGTCGTGGGGGTCCCAATGGCGATGGTGCGGGTAACATCGGTGGTGCCGTCCAGATACTGTCCGCCGCTGTCGACCAGGAACAACATATCGCCTTTGATCGGCGCATCGGTGGCTTTGGTCGCGCGGTAATGGACGATGGCCCCATTTGCGCCAGCGCCAGAGATGGTGGGGAAACTGAGGCCGCGCAGCTTGGGATCGCGGCGGCGGAATTGTTCCAGTTGATCGGCGGCGGACATTTCAGTGAGTTTGCCGGACGGGGCTTCCTGATCAAGCCACGCCAGAAACTGTGTCAGCGCTGCGCCATCGCGCACATGAGCGGCGCGGATGCCCTTGACCTCGGTGTCATTCTTGCACGCCTTGGGCAGGGAACACGGATCTTCGATGACATGAACTTTCAGCCCGGCGGCTTCGAGACGATCCACAGCCCATTGCGACACGGTGGCTTTATCGACCGCCACGGATGAGAGTGATTCCCCCAGGCGATCAACGGTCGCGCCGAGGCCATCGGCGGGTTCGATGGAAACATCTTTGCCCAAGTGCGCAACCACGTCGTCAGACATTTTGGACGGATCGACAAACAGGGCCGCGCGGCCATCGGCGAACACCAGCGCGGTCGCCAACACCAGAGGCGTATGCTCGACATCGGCGCCACGGATATTGAGCAGCCAGCATAGAGAGTCCGGCGCGGTGATCAGATAGGCGTCGTAGCCGTCTTCTGTGAGGCCTTTACCGATGTTGGATAATTTTTCCGGATGCGGTTGTCCGGCGAGCGACAGCGGATGCACAGCCACAGGCGCTTGTGGGCGGACCGGTTGATCGGGCCACACGGCATCAATGGGATTGGCGGCCAGGGGCACCAGCTCGGCCTTGTTTTTGGTGCAGGCGTCGCGGAATTTTTTGAGTTGCTCGGGCGTATGCAGATGCGGGTCGAAGCCTAAACGCTGACCCGATTTCAGGACTTCTTTCAGCCACTTTGCCGGAGACTCATCTGGTATTTGCTTGAAGGCGTACAGGCTGGCGTCGGCCTGGTCCTTCACCTGAATGGTGTAGCGACCATCAATAAACAGCGCGGCCTTGTCAGGCAGAATAATCGCCAGACCTGCGGAGCCGGTAAAATCTGTCAGCCAGGCCAGACGCTCGGCATAGGGCGCGACAAACTCGCCCTGGAACTCATCGCCGCGCGGCACAATGAAACCATCGACCTGCTGGGTTTTGAGGTGCGTGCGAAGCGCTGTCAGGCGTTCGGCGGGAGACATTTTCATACGAAAAACCTAGAGTATGTGAGCGTGAGAAGAAGCTAAGGGGCCGCGCCTGAACTTGCAACCGGCCTCGCAGTGCAAGATTTCACGAAGGGCCTTTGCGTAGGACCAAGGTCGACCATTCGCCCCTGTTAAACTGTTGAGACATCACCAATCCCTGCGCCCGGTAGGCATTGGCCACCATGGGAATTTGCGTGATCAACAAACCGGACAGAATGAGCGCGCCGCCAGGGCACAGCCGTTTCGGTAAATCTTTGGCCAGATGACACAAGGGCCGGGCCAGAATATTGGCGGTGATGATGGCATAAGGCGCAGAAGAGGTAATGGACCGGTCGTTGACACCATCAGCAACCACAAATCGAACGCGGGTGTGCAGATGATTCAGCCGCGCGGTGTGGCTGGCAAAGCGCACGGCTTCCGGGTCGATGTCGGAGCCCAAAACCTGACCGGGCCACAGACGCGCCGCGCCAAGGGCAAGGATGCCGGTGCCGCAGCCCACATCGAGCACACCGGTCGCACCAGATGCTGCCAGCTTGGCGCGCCACTGAGAGCGTCGAGACAGGGCGGCCAGAGCCATCAGACAGCCTGCTGTGGTGGCATGCTCGCCGGTGCCGAACGCGGTGGCCGCATCAATACACAGGGGCAAACGTCCGGCTGGGGTGGTTGATATATCGTGACTGCCGTGAACCCAAAAGCGGTCTATGGAAATGGGTGGAAACGCGGACAGGGTTTCGGCGATCCAATCGGTTTCGGGGATCTCAGCAATTTTAACGTCTGGAGCTTGTTGTGAAAGTGAGGCCGCGATGAGCGAGAGACGGGCCGAGACCTCAGCGGCATCTGGTTGTTCCGCATAGAGCAGATCAATCTGCCA
>CAYGSZ010000088.1:3103-7486 GCA_964352705.1 uncultured Rhodobacterales bacterium | reverse complement strand
GGGCCGAGACCTCAGCGGCATCTGGTTGTTCCGCATAGAGCAGATCAATCTGCCACAGATCCTCAATCTGACGTCCCGCCGCATCCATGACTTCAAAACTGGACAGGACGAGCGCGCCCGACTCCAGGGCATCGGTGAACGAACCGACGCCGTGGCCAGGCACTTGGAAGGTCACCGTCCACATCAGCTGATCTCCTTACGGGCGACACTAAGGACACTAAAGCTATGCATATAGGGTAGCGCAGCCATGCGTAATCTGGCTCTAGCAGACATTAAAAAAGGGAACCATTTAGGCCTCTCAAACGTAAATACTATGTTCATGTTAAGCGACAAAAGATGAGAGAGATATGACGAAGCCGCTATGACTAAGCCCCTAAATTTATTACGGCCTAGGGCCGTATCGTCTAGTTCGGAAGACGAAACACCCAGGGCGGTGCCAACGCGACGCGCGGTACTGATCCAAATGTGTGAAGACAGCGTAAATACTTTTGTAAGTCACCAAACTGCGGTGACGTTAGGAAAAATTCCCGGTTAAGACTGACTCCCCCTCAGACTGACCGGTTCCTCGGCGGCGGAGGCGCGATCCCTCCCCCAAGCTCTTCCCCCAAGAGTGCGGCTCCGTCGCCGGGTTTTCTTACCCAAAACTTAATGACGATAATGTTTCAAGTCGGTCCGACAAAGCTGGCTCATGCCGGTTCGACAAAGCTGTCGATTACTTTTTTCTGCCCGGCCTTATCAAATCTGATATCGAGACGGGTATCATCAATGTTTTGGACGATGCCGTAGCCAAACTTCTGATGAAACACGCGCATGCCGATGGTATAGCCACCAGAGGACTCACGCGCTTTCACCTGCCAGCCCTCGCCATCAATGACCTGCGCTTTACGCGCTTTCTGCGTCTGCCAACTGGACGTGTTGTTCCAGCCATCAGAGAAACCCTCACCGCCGCCGCCAAACGAATTCCCAAAGGACCCCATGAGGCCGTTGTCGGAGATATGCTCGATGTGTTTTTCAGGCAACTCAGAAATAAAGCGCGAGGGCAGACTGGCCTGCCATTGATTGTAAACGCGGCGATTGGCGGCGTAGGAGATATTCACCTTTTGCCGCGCGCGCGTGAGGCCGACATAGGCCAGGCGACGTTCTTCCTCGACCGCTGCACCACCGCCGTCATCCAAAGCACGCCGGTGCGGAAATATCTCTTCTTCCCAACCGGGCAAAAACACCGTGTCGAACTCCAACCCCTTGGCCCCATGAAGGGTCATCACTGTCACCGCTTCATCGCCCGCCTTGGCATCGTTCTCCATAACCAGGCTGACGTGTTCCAAGAACGCGCCAATGGTATCCCACTCTTCCAAACCGCCGACAAATTCCTTGAGGTTTTCAAGACGCCCTGGCGCTTCCGCCGAGGTGTCGCGCTGCCACATCTCTGTGTAGCCGGATTCATCGAGCACCTGAGCGGTCAAATCTGCCGGAGACAATCCCTCCCTGAGCGAGCGCCAGCGCGACATATCTTCGACAAGTGTGCGCAAGGCTGAGCGCGTCTGGGCCCGCAACTCATCGGTTTCACACAAACGCAAGGCCGCTTCCATCAGACTGATGCCAGCCGACCGCGCATAAACATGCACTTTTTGAACTGTGGTTTCGCCGATGCCACGTTTGGGTTTGTTGACGATGCGCTCAAACGCGAGATCGTCTGTCGGCGTGGTAATGCAGCGGAGGTAGGCAATGGCATCACGGATTTCCAGCCGCTCGTAAAAGCGTGGTCCGCCGACCACACGATAGGACACGCCGGTGGTGATAAAGCGTTCTTCAAATTCCAACATTTGAAAACCTGCACGGACCAAAATCGCCATGGAGGAGAGGCTGTGACCTTTGGTGTGCAGAGCTTCGATTTCGTCCACCACCCAGCGGGCTTCTTCAGGGCCATCCCACACGCCCTTAACGGTGACCATGGCCCCCGCTTCGGCTTTGAGTTCCTCAGCTGAGCGGAGCGTTTTGCCTAAGCGATCTTCATTGTGATCAATCAACGCCGAGGCCGCCGCCAAGATGGTTGGTGTTGAGCGGTAGTTGCGTTCTAGCCGCACCACCTTGGCGTCCTTAAAATCTTTCTCGAACTTCAGGATGTTGCCAACTTCTGCGCCACGCCAAGAGTAAATGGATTGGTCATCATCGCCGACACAACACAGGTTGCGATGCTTCTGAGACATCAAGCGCAGCCAGAGATACTGCGCAACGTTGGTGTCTTGATACTCGTCGACCAGAATGTAGCGGAACTTATTCTGGTATTCGTTGAGCACGTCCGGGTGCTGTTGGAACAGGGTCAGGCAGTGCAGCAGAAGATCGCCAAAGTCTGCGGCATTGAGCGTGATCAGCCGGGCTTGATAGGCCTTGTAAAGATCAACCGCGCGGCCTGCGGCAAGGTCACCGGCCATGGACGAGGTGACTTTGTCGGCGGTTAAACCTTTGTCTTTCCAGCGCTGTATTAAACCAAGCACGGCGGCAGCGGGCCATTTTTTGTGATCGACGCCTTCCGCTTCCATGACCTGCTTCAGCAGGCGTACTTGATCGTCGGAATCTAAAATCGTGAAATTCGATTTCAAACCGATGAGTTCGCCATGCTTGCGCAGAATGCGGACTCCAAGGGCATGAAAGGTCCCGAGCCACAGAGACTCCGCCATCGGCCCGACCAGCCCGCCGACCCGCTCGCGCATTTCCTTGGCGGCACGGTTGGTGAAGGTCACCGCCAGAATTTGCCAGGGTTGAGCCAGACGCTTGCCCAGAATGTAGGCCAAGCGGGTGATCAGCACGCGGGTCTTGCCTGTGCCCGCCCCTGACAGGACCAGAACCGGACCATCGGTGGTTTCGACAGCCTGACGCTGTTCTGGATTAAGGCCCGACAACCATGGTGGGTCTGACGCGACAGAAGGTTCTGAGGGCTCAGGCGGCGGCGGTGAATCGTCGAGCGCGAAGGGATCTGATGAGGAGTTGGAAGGTGAATTAGACATGCGCGCATCCTACGCAGTCTCACCGGGGATAAAAGCCCGAAGTTTGTGCGGGTTGGTGATTGGCGGAAATGCGCGCCCGTTAGCGCGGCGGTGCCTGACCTCTCGCTTCAGACTCGGCATCCAGGAGGGTCAGGTTCACCGCCCGGAGCAGAGCTCTGGCTTCAACCGTCCCGATCAACGTGCGGTCTTCGAGACTGCGGACCACGGGCAGGCGATTCATGCCGGCGGCCAGCAACGCCTGCACAGCGGTCTCAACCGTGTCGGTGGCCGTCACCAGGGATGCCGCACTGTGGACCAACGGCTTGACGGGTTTGTCTGCGGCCTCCCCGCTTATGTCAGCAACGTCTGACCCTGCGACGACGCCCAAAAACTTCTCAGCCTCATCGACCACATAAACTTCGCCGATATTGCGGGCGTGCAGCATGGTCTGGACCTCTGCGATGGTCGTCTCAAGCCCGCAGGTCGCAACCTTTGGGGCCAGAAAATCCGCCGCCGAGGTGCCTTTGAGGCCGCTGACATCCTGTCCACCACCTAGATGAATCCCAACTTGAGCCAGTTGCCCCAGAAAGAAAGACTTATGACCGTACAATTGTGAACTGACCAAGGTGGCCATCACCACGCCGACCATGACCGCAATGGTGAGGGTATAGTCGCCCGTCATTTCAAAGATGATGAGGGTTGTAGAAATGGGTGCGCCAAGGACTGCCGCAGCCAACGACCCCATGCCGACAAGTGCATAGGCCGCCGGACCTGACGACAGATCCTGCCCGATCAAGGTGGCGGCTGTGCCAATCGCCACACCAACAAGAGAACCTAGAGCCAAAGACGGACTGAAAATGCCGCCGCCAAAGCCCCAACCAAGACAGAGCGTGGTCGCAATCAACTTCGCGGCGATCAAAAGCAGGACCGTGTTCAACGGATAAGTATGTCTTAAAGCGCGGTCGGTCTGTTCGTATCCAACACCGAGAATATCAGGCAACTGCAGAGCCATGAGTCCTATGGCTAATCCAGCCAAAGCCGGACGAACCCAAGACGGGATCGACAAGGCATCGCCGCTCTTTTTGATAGCGGCAATACCGCGCATTAGGATCACAGCCGCTAAACCGCAGGCCACGCCGGTGAGCGCGAAGGCGGGAAACTCAATCCACTCGATGGCTTCAAAAGGCGGAATGATGAACGCGGGGAAGTCGCCATAGATCGCGCGCGACACCATGGTGGCTGCGATGCTGGACAACACCACCGGCGCAAAAGCATTTAAAGCGTAATGGCCGACAATGACTTCATGGGCGAACAAAGCCCCCGCGATGGGGGCGTTAAAGGAGGCCGCCACAGCCGCCGCGCCGCCACAGCCGAGTAAGGTCCGCACCACCGGTCGGCC
>CAYGSZ010000088.1:1886-3003 GCA_964352705.1 uncultured Rhodobacterales bacterium | reverse complement strand
ATAATCTGCCAGGCCGGAAGGCCACTGGCGATGGTCGCGAGGGTTTCACCCCCGTCGCCATAAAAGACGGTTTGAATAAGCGAGATCAGCGTTCTAAAGCCAGAAACGGCCCAGCCCACGGCAACGCCAACCGCAACAGCCAACACCGTCAGAATCAGATTGTCGTGACGGACAACGGCGAGCACTTGACCCTTAACTTTGCCGTATCCATTCACAGGACTATAGCCTCCGCTGTTTTTAGGCTGCTTTAAGCCGCTGAGAGTTGATCCTGAGGACGAATGCCGAGTACATGGCAAATGGCGTAGCTCAGGTCTGCACGGTTGAGCGTATAGAAGTGAAATGCCGAGACTCCGCCAGCGACCAGCCGTTTGACCTGCTCGACCGCCAAACTGGCCGAGACCAATTCCCGCGTGCCCGGATCATCGTCGAGCCCGGCAAAAAGATCATTCATCCAAACGGGAACACTTGTGCCGCAGCGCTTGGCAAAGTTGGCGTTTTGGGTGAAGTGCGTGACCGGCATTAAGCCCGGCACAATGGGAACGGTGATCCCCGCAGCAGCAGCACGGTCGAGAAATCTGAAATAGACATCGGGATCAAAGAACAACTGTGTGATCGCGCGGGTCGCTCCGGCATCAATTTTCCGCTTGAGGTTGTCCAAATCGATTTCAGCGCTGGTCGCCTCCACATGGGTTTCCGGATAGGCCGCAACACTGATTTCGAAGTCAGCAACGTTTTTAAGACCCATCACCAGATCAGACGCATAATCATAGCCATCGGGATGGGGCTTATAACCAATCATTCCCCCGGGCGGATCGCCGCGCAGAGCGACGATATGTTTCACACCTGCATCCCAATAGCGGCGGGCGACATCATCGACCTCGCCACGGGACGCGCCGACGCAAGTCAGATGGGCGGCGGTGACTAAATTGGTTTCTTGTTGAATGCGGACCAGCGTGTCGTGGGTACGCTCCCGAGTCGAGCCACCGGCCCCATAAGTGACCGACACAAAGTTGGGTTGCAACGGCGCGAGTCGTTCAATGGCCGTCCATAATTTCTCCTGCATCTTTTCCGTTTTGGGCGGGAAAAACTCGAAAGAAACTTGAATATCTGCGGGGAG
>CAYGSZ010000088.1:0-1786 GCA_964352705.1 uncultured Rhodobacterales bacterium | reverse complement strand
ATGTCACAATATGACGCTGCTTTCTATCAGGCTTACCGCCATTCGCAAACGAAGTCCGCAGAAATGCTTAAGATTTGCTGGGAACGCCTAGCGTCTTCGCGGAAACGTGTCTGGCGTTTGTGACACTGTTATGATAATCAGACAACCATCATTTCGCCCGGTTTTCTGCGGAAGTTGTAGACTGTTTTGAGAATATTTGGTTCAGGTTTGTTGATGTCACGTTCCTCTTTCTTCTTGTCTAACACCACACGTCTTGCGCGTTGTGTTGTCTCGGTTTTTGTCGCGGCTGTTGCCCTCTCGGCCTGTGCCTCGAAACCACCGGCCTCAGACCCGCAGGCGCTTAGGGCGTACAACGAATTGAATGATCCGTTAGAACCCTGGAATCGCTCAATGATGCAATTGGACCAGGGCCTGGACACGGTCATCTTCAATCCGTTGGTCTCGACTTATCAGTTTGTGGTGCCAGAACCAGGCCGGCGCGGCGTGACCAATGCGTTTCGCAATTTCCGCACGCCCATCACTTTGGTCAACGACATCTTACAAGGTGAAGGCGACCGTGCGGGCAATACCCTGGGACGCTTTTTAATCAACTCGACAGTGGGCTTGCTTGGCCTGTTTGATGTGGCCACCCGCTGGGGACTGCCCTATCACTCTGAAGACTTTGGTCAAACCCTTGCGGTATGGGGCGTCGGCAACGGTCCCTATCTCT
Organism: uncultured Rhodobacterales bacterium; assembly: GCA_964352705.1. Lineage (GTDB taxonomy): Bacteria > Pseudomonadota > Alphaproteobacteria > Rhodospirillales > Rhodospirillaceae > WLXB01. The sequence goes on along the minus strand of CAYGSZ010000088.1, from coordinate 1,077 downwards.
ACGTTCCAATTTTAGGTCCATCCGGGGTCCGTGATCTTGGCGGTTATGCCTTTGATAGTACGACACTTGATGCCATGGCCTGGATTGGTCGCGCAGATAATCCCTTCTGGTGGCAAGCGGCATATTTCGGGGCACTGACCGTCGATTTAAAGAGCAATGCGAAACCTGTTTTGGATGAACTGAAAGCGTCGTCGGTTGATTATTATGCAGCCCTACGGTCCGCTTATCGTCAGAACAGGGCGAACGAAATTCGCAATGGAGCCTCTGCCCCAACGCCTAGCTACAATGATTATGACTATGAAGACGACGAAGATGGTGACCCGTTCTCGGGACTGGACAATGAAGAAGCCACCAAAGAAACGGCACAGGGACGGACACAGTAATGGTGCGGGCGTTTTTAGTTCTCGTTTTCATCTCCTTCAGTGGATCAGCCAGTGCAACGGACGACGCGTGGCGCACGGACCCGACGGCGTTTATCAATCATTTCGCGACCGCTGGCATTGACAGCATTCTCACCGCTGACATTGATGAGACAGAAAAAGCAAAGCGGTTTCGGGCCCTGTTCAATGATGGTTTTGATATTCCGGCCATCAGCCGCTTTGTGCTCGCCCGCAATTGGCGCACGGCAAGCAACACGGAGCAGCAAGAGTTTATCAGTGTTTTCGAAAATGTGATTGTGGCCACATGGTCACGGCGGTTTAGCGAGTACAGCGGTCAAACGATTAAGGTTGTCAGCACAACACCGGACGGAGACAGCGGCGTTCTGGTGGACACAATGATTGTTGACAGCACGGGTCAAAACACTGGGCAAAACATTGCGGTGCAATGGCGGCTGCGGCAGCGTGAAGACGGTCTGAGGATTGTCGATGTGATTGTGGAAGGCGTTAGCATGGCCATCACCTATCGTCAGGATTACGCCTCGGCTATCCGCCAACAGGGCGGCTTAGAAGGCTTGCTGACCCAGTTACGCAAACAGGCCGGGCAGCCCTCGTAAAGCTTCGGTTTTAAAAAGCCTTTCTTAGAAGGGGCCTGCTAGAACGTGCCACGAATAAAGACGTTGAAAATACGTCCCCATTT
>CAYGSZ010000087.1:0-10270 GCA_964352705.1 uncultured Rhodobacterales bacterium | reverse complement strand
AGCCGTTTCAGGCCTCTTTCAACTACCTGTTTAACTCTTACTACGAAGCCGTCGGCGCACGGCACCCCCGGCCTCGCCGCGGATTGCTCACCCGGCCCGGCGCATCCGAGATTGATGATTACCGGGTGCATGTTGATGCCGCAGTCTCAAAACTGATTACAGACTGCTCAAACGAAACCTGGTCTGCGGTTGCGCCGTTGATTGTTCTTGGCCTTAACCACGAGCAGCAGCATCAAGAATTGCTTCTGATGGACATCCTGCATGCGTTCTCTTGTAACCCTCTAGAACCCGCCTATACGGGCACCACCCCGCTTTTGTCGGCCTCGACCTCAAACGTGGAGTGGATCCATTTTGACGGTGGTATTCACCAGGTCGGCATCGACCAAAACGCTGAACGAAACTTCTTCTTTGACAATGAAGGCCCCCGCCACGACGTTGCCTTGCGCCCCTATAAGTTGGCCAACCGCTTAGTCACAAACGCCGAATGGATTTCGTTTATAGAAGACGGCGGTTACCAACAAGCTGATTTATGGTTGGCTGACGGGTGGGCGATTGTTCAAAGCGAAGGCTGGTCTGCACCACTGTATTGGCGCAAGGAAGACGATCACAGTTGGTCTGCGTTTGGCTTAAGGGGGCGGCAAGCCGTGAGCCCGAATGCACCCGTATGCCATGTCAGTTCCTATGAGGCCGATGCCTTTGCCGCATGGTCCGGCAAACGCCTGCCGACAGAATCTGAGTGGGAAATTGCGGCACGCGCTGAGGAGATAGACGGCAACTTCTTGTCTCGTCGTTCCCTCCGCCCGTTGCCCGCCCCAGCCAGCAGTACTCTTAGTCAGATGTATGGCGATGTCTGGGAGCACACCAGTTCGCCTTACACCGCCTACCCTGGTTTCAAAGCTGCCAAAGGGGCTGTCGGGGAATACAATGGCAAGTTCATGTCTAATCAGATGGTCTTGCGGGGCGGTAGTTGCGTCACGCCCGAAGGCCACGTACGTAGCACCTATAGAAACTTCTTTTATCCCCATCAGCGCTGGATGTTCGCTGGTGTGCGACTGGCAGAGGACGCGTAGTGTTAGATTGTGAAACCCAAAACATTGACCAAGAATTTTTAAAAGATGTTCTCAACGGCCTGTCAAAAGCTCAAAAAAAACTTGAGCCCAAGTATTTCTATGATGCCTTTGGGTCAGCCCTTTTTGATCAGATCTGTTCTCTTGAAGAATACTATCCAACGCGCACCGAGTTGAAGTTGCTGTCTGATCAGGCCGATGAGATCGCTGATTTGATTGAAGGGCAGCACTTGATCGAGTTTGGTTCAGGCTCCAGCATTAAAATACGTATACTGCTTGATGCTGCAAAAAAGCTGGCGAGCTACGTGCCGGTGGACATCTCACGAGAGCACCTTCTTGGCGCGGCTGATGCCATCGCCAATGATTACCCAGACCTAAACGTCCTGCCGGTCTGCGCCGATTTCACTCGGGCCTTTGATTTACCGTCTAGTGTTACGAGCGGTGAACGCGCTGGCTTCTTCCCCGGATCAACGATAGGTAATTTTTCTAGAGACCAAGCCAAACAATTCTTGTCCATGGCGGCCGACATGCTTGGCACTGGCGGCGCACTGGTGATCGGTGTTGATCTTAAGAAAGACCCGAAGATTTTGCATGCGGCCTATAATGATCAGCAGGGCGTCACTGCGGCGTTCAACTTAAACCTTCTGACGCGCATCAATAGAGAACTGAATGGAAACTTTGACCTCGATGCGTTTGCCCATGAGGCCCGCTATGTCGAACGTGAAGGCCGTGTCGAAATGCATCTGGTCAGTCTCAGAGACCAAACCGTGTCTGTAAATGGCCACAGTTTCAAATTCGCCAAAGACGAATCCATTCACACCGAGAACTCACACAAATACGATATTGATGAGTTTCATGAAATCGGTCGTGAAACCGGGTTTGTACCAGAGCGCACGTGGACCGACGCCAATAACCTGTTCAGCATCCATTACCTAAAAGTCGCGGCCTGAGCATTGCAACCTAAAAGTCTAGCGCCTGGCATCTGTTGCACACTCAACGCACATGGGCTCGGCGGGGTCTGACTCCAGCCGACCTAAAGCGATATCCTCATCACAACTGACGCAGTAACCGTAATCATCACTCTTGATACGCTTGAGCGCAGCCGCGATGCGCAACAGTTCAACCTCCCGTCGTCTTTGCGTGGCCAGCGCCATTTCTCTTTGTTGCAGGGCATCTATGCGCGACAGCCGACCCTGCATCGCCTGGTCCAATTCCACAGGTTTACGATCGAGGCTGGTCGAGGCACTCGTCTCCAACAACGTGGCTTCCCGTTGCTTCAATTTTTGCAGCAGTGATTTAATGTTGAGTTTAGGTTTCTTGGCCATGACCTTAGGTTAGTCCGGGGTTCGCCTCAGCGTAAAGCACCGTCGTGACGATACAGCTAACCTCATGTTTTAATTTATTTTTCCAGAGCGAGATTGGCCAACTGCTGTGCTGTCGGAATAAGTTCGGGGACAGTTGAGGCCGCCCCGGCACTTTCAAGCGTCAGGGCATGTTCCGCATCCCTGGCGCGGGCGTAAACTCTCAAGTCCGGCAAGATATACTTGATAAGGTTCATCATCTGGACAGCTTTGCGCGGATCATCAATAGCGATGACGAGGGCCTTCGCGCGGTTCAGACCAACCGCATACAGCACTTCCGGGCGCGTCGCATCGCCAAAAAAAACATCGATATCATTCTGGCGGGCAATGGCGATGGCATGCGGATTCAGGTCGAGACAAACATAAGATCGGCCGGCGTCACGAAGTTGACAAGCCACCTCTCGTCCCACACGCCCCACACCGATGATAACAACATGATCGTTCAGCTGCTGCAAATCACCCTCGGCGGCGTCGATGGGAATTGCTTTGGCAAGCTCCCAGCGTGAAATCGCCTTCGCTGTCAGCCGAACAGCGATAGGTGTAATCAGCATGCTCATGGCCACGGCGACGGCTAAAATCTGTGCCGTTGGACTATCGATCAGCCCGGAAGACAACCCCGCCGCAAAAAGCACAAACGCAAACTCGCCCCCCTGAGACAAGTAAATACCCGCTTCCGCAGACTCAACGGAGGTCAGACCAGATACCCGCGCTATCACAAACATCACGCTTGCTTTCAGCGCCATCAGACCTGTCACAATGAGAGCGATCTCTCCGCTTCGGTCGACGACCAGATCAAGATCGACCCCCATACCAACGCCCATGAAGAATAAACCGAGCAGAATGCCGCGAAACGGCTGAATTTCAGCAGCAACCTGATGACGATACGGTGTGTCCGCCAGCAACATACCGGCCAACAGTGCGCCAAAGGCCAAGGACAAGCCGCTCAGTTCGGTCAAGGCTGCCGCGCTCAACAACACAAGTAACGTAAAGCCCGCAAAGACGTCGGAATTTCTGATACTGCTGATGCGTTTGTACACCCCTTCCAGAAGCCAACGGCCCAAACCTAAGATCACCACAATAGCGGCGACCATTTTCACCAGGGCAAGTCCGAGACTCGCGCCCAGGGTTGCGTCGGTTGTACCGAAGGTTGCGCCAGCAGCACCGATCGCAACAACAACCGCCAAAAGTGGACCAACGGCGAGATCCTGCATCAGCAGAACACCAAACACGCTCCGTCCAAAGCGGGTCGGCAATCGTCCCTGATCGGACAACAACGTCAGAATGATAGCGGTCGATGAGAGCGAGAGGGCCGCGCCAATAAGCAGCGCCGTAATACTCGGAACACCGAGAGCAAGAGCAACGGCGTAGATAAAGCAGGCCGTGACCAAAATCTGGAAGAGCCCGAGCCCGAATATAGGTCCACGCATGACTCGAATGCGGTCAAACGGAAGTTCCAACCCTATGATGAAAAGCAGGAATACAACGCCATACTCACCGAGCAGCGTGATTGTTCCCGTTTCCGTAATCAGACCCAAAGCATAAGGACCGATCAGGCAGCCGGCCACCAAATAGCCGAGAACCGCGCCCAGCCTCAGGTAATGAAACAACGCGACAACCGCCACACCGGATGTCAGGAGAATAATCGCATCCGTTAAGAAGTGTGAATCATGCACTTAACAGGTGGCCTTTATTTAGAGAAAACGACGTTCACTCTTAGCATAGACCACATTACGTTAAGATTTGACCTTTTACGACTTGGCCTTAAAGAGCGGCAATCACAGCAATCTCAACCAAGTAGTCTGGCGTCACGAGTTTGGCTTCCAAGGTCGCCCGTGCCGGCGTTGCCCCTGCCGTCACCCATTTCTTCCAGACCTCGTTCATTTCGCCGAAGGTCGAAATGTCTGCAAGATAGATTGTTGCAGACAAAACGCGCGTCTTCTGTGTTCCAACGCGCTCCAACAAACGATCAATCTTGGCCAGAACCTCTTGGGTTTGGCCTGCCACATCCTTCGATGTCGATGACACCTGCCCGGCCAGATAAACCGTATCGCCATGGACAACCGCCTGGCTCATGATCTCATTCGTGTCTTTACGTTCAATCTGCATGACTTTGCTCCTTGTTCATCTCACATAAATTAATGAAGCTGTTCTTTTGTTTTCTGAAATGAAATATCAGGCCAGTCTTCTTGAGCCTTACCCATGTGCCAGGCATTACGCGCGAGGAAAACCGGCGCACCATCGTGATCTTCGCCGACACTGGCTTCGTTCTGATCAATAAACTTCTTAACCAGAACCGGGTCTTCGCCCTGGATCCACCGTGCTGTGTACAGCGAGGTCCCTTCAAAATGAACTGGCACGTCATACTCTGTGCGAATACGGTCGGCCATCACCTCAAACTGCAAACCGCCGACCACACCGACAATCCAGTCCGAACCAATACGAGGCCGAAACACGCTGGCGGCCCCTTCTTCGGCAAGTTGCTGCAAGGCGCGGCCCAAATGCTTGGCCTTCATGGGATCAACCGGACGCGCCGTTTGCAAAAGTTCTGGTGCAAAACTTGGGATGCCTGTGAAATGAAGTTTCTCGCCTTCAGTTAAAGCGTCGCCGATGCGCAAGTTCCCATGGTTGGGAATACCGATGATGTCACCGGGCCAGGCTTCTTCTGCTGTTTCCCGGTCTTGGGCCAAAAACAAAAGCGGATTGTGAATGCTCAGGACTTTGCCAGAACGCACATGAAGTAGTTTATGCCCCTTCTTGAAGTGCCCGGAACTCAACCTGAAGAAGGCGATTCTATCCCGGTGTTTCGGGTCCATATTCGCCTGAATCTTGAACACAAAACCCGCGACCTTGGTTTCCTGAGGATCAACAAGCCGATCCTCGGTGGGTTGCGGGCGTGGCGGCGGTGCGAGACGAGCCAAACCCTCCAGAAGTTCCTGAACCCCGAAGTTATTAACGGCACTGCCAAACCAAACCGGGGTCATCGTGCCGTCCAGATAAGCGTCCCGGTCAAACGGCGGGCAAAGGCCACGTACCATCTCAACCTCTTCGCGAAGCTTCGCGACAGCATCTGCCGGGAGCAGTTCATCAAGTTTGGGATCATCTAATCCAGTGCACACTGTGCCCGCATCCGGGCGCTCGGCTTTGGACCGTGACACCAGAACCAGACGATCATTGAGCAGGTCATAACACCCCAGAAAATGCCGTCCCGCACCAATGGGCCAACTTGCCGGCGTCACATCCAGCGCCAACCGCTGCTCAATCTCATCAAGCAGGTCAAACGGGTCTTGGCCGTCGCGGTCCATTTTGTTGATAAAGGTGACGATGGGCATATCGCGCAGGCGACACACTTCAAACAGTTTGAGCGTCTGCGCTTCAATGCCTTTGGCGGAATCCATCACCATCACGGCAGAATCAACCGCCGTCAGCGTGCGGTAGGTGTCCTCACTGAAGTCTTCGTGGCCCGGTGTATCAAGCAGATTGAAGGTCTTGCCATCGTAGTCGAAGGTCATCACCGATGAGGCTACCGAAATACCGCGCTCTTTTTCGACCTTCATCCAGTCCGACCGCGCACGACGACGTTCACCCTTGGCCTTAACGGCACCCGCCAGTTGGATGGCACCGCCGAAAAGCAACAGTTTCTCTGTCAGGGTGGTCTTGCCAGCATCGGGATGCGAGATAATCGCAAACGTCCGGCGCCGCGCCACCTCGTCTTGGAGCGAAGTCATTCTAAGTCTCTTTACGGTTTCGTCTTTAAAAGTCTTCTAGAGCGTCTAATTGGAGCGCGACCTTTAAGCCATCAAGTGCGCTGGTGCAATTGATCTGGCAGCAGAGACGCGAGGTTTCATCTGAATAATCCGAATCATCCAGAAGGTCCGCTTCTTCATCCCCGGAAACCCCGGTCCGTTGAATCCACGCTTTATCGACGCGGACATGACAGGTTGCACAAGCCATGGCCCCGCCGCATTCGGCGCGAATCGGCACGTCATTGTTCAGAAAAGCCTCCATAACGCTGTCGCCTGGTTTTGCCGAAACGGTCTGTTCCGTGCCATTGGGAAGCGTCACGATAATTTTAATCAACGGCCTAACTTTTCCTGAAGGTTCGAGCTGGAGGTGGTGTGCTCAAATTTAAGTTTCTGGTCTGGGCGAGCATAGTGGAAACAGCCATGCGCCATCAATGCTGCCTCATGAAAACCCGACAAAATCAGCTTGAGCTTGCCGGGATAGCTGCACATGTCGCCGATGCAGAAAATACCCGGCTCAGATGTTTCAAACTTCTCGGTATCAACAGCCACACGATTGGTCGCCATGTTAATGCCCCATTCTGCGATGGGGCCGAGCTTCATGGTTAAACCATAGAACGCCAGCATGGTGTCACAAGGCACATCATAATTCTCACCCGTCTCTTTGCTGTTTAAGGTCACCGACTCAATCTGGCCGTCGCTGCCATTCAGGCCTTGGACATCAGCCACATGCACCGTCACTTTACCGGCCGTCGCAAGCGCTCGCATTTTATCAACCGTATCCTGCACGGCTCTAAAATCGGCGCGACGGTGAACCAAATGCAGACTTTCAACCTGATCATTTAACGCCAGCACCCAGTCCAGTGCAGAGTCGCCGCCCCCGGCAATCAGAAGGTTTTTGCCTTTGAACTGCTCCATCTTTCGCACGGCGTAAAACAGAGATTTATTTTCGAACGGTTCGACCCCCTCAATCTTCGGCTTCTTGGGCGTAAAGCTTCCGCCGCCGCCAGCGATGCACACCACCGGGGCTTCCACATCCAAGCCCATGTCGGTGGTCATCCGCCAATGACCGTTGTCCAACTTCGTGAGACTATTCGCCATTTGGTTGAAGTACATAGCTGGCGCAAAGGGCTCGATCTGCTTCAGCAGGTCGTCTGTTAATTCTCGTCCGGTAATGTGGAGGCGGCTTGGAATATCGAGGATCGGTTTTTCAGGGTAAAGCTCAGCGCATTGACCGCCGGGGCGATCTAGAATGTCGATGACAACGCTTTTTAAACCGAGCAATCCAAGTTCAAACACGGCGAACAGACCAACCGGTCCAGCGCCTACAATAATGACGTCAGTTTTCACCTTAACGTCCCCAGTATCTTCGTAATCCAGCATCGTGAAGCCCCCCTCACTTCTGCAAGCCCAACGCTAAGAAGGCTGCGTCTCGCGAAACTTTGACCACTGCTCCGGCGTATCCAAATCCGTCAGAACAGCAGTGTCCTCAAAATCGACTTCAGTGACAAGTTCCGCATACGTGCCAATCAGATGACGGGCACCAACGTCACCGGAAACCTCAGTCATGCCTTCAAAAAACCGCTTATCCCACAGCACCGGATTTCCGCGTTTTCCTTTGTGAACAGGAACAACAATCGCCTGCCCCTCGTCCGGTTTGTACGCCGCAATCAAAGCGTCGATGTGAGGGGTTGAAAGACCCGGCATATCGCCGAGGCATATCACGGCACCGTCACACTGAGACGGCACCCGAGACAAGCCAACTTTCAACGAAGTTGAGAGTCCCTCCGCATAGGCCGGGTTGTTGACATACACAACGTTCAGACCAGACAGCGCGGCTTGCACACGGTCCGCTTCATGCCCCGTCACAACAATGACACTTTGCACACCAGAATTCAGGATCGAAGCCACCGTTCTGCGAATGATGGGCTCGCCCGCTATCGGCTCTAACAATTTATTGATGCTGCCCATGCGGCGGGATTGCCCCGCCGCCAGCACAACCGCCGCAACGTTAAGCGCTTTATCGTCCTCTACCTCACCCCGCACCGCATCCTCACGCGGTAGCGGACGCGCAGGACTATCAACCAACAACCCACCAACCCCGAGAGCCATGATCTCTTCCCGGTTCACGGGCAGCCGCGCCGCCATGCGTTCAAAAATCCAGTCGATGCCATTCAGCTTTGGCGAGCGCGCACAACCGGGCAACACGAGGATCGGCGTCCCCCCTTGTTGGCCGAGCAAAACCAAGTTGCCCGGGTCCACTGGCATTCCAAAATGAAGGATCGCGCCGCCATTTTCAACAATCGCCGATGGCACAACATCGGCCCGGTCGACCGTCACGGACGCCCCGACAATTACGATCAGATCAGGCTTGCTCGCAAATGCCGTTTTTAATGTGCCCACCACAGCAGCGGTCTCATGATCGCAAGAGAGAATCTGCTGGACGTTACCGCCAACAGACTGAATGCGACGCGATGTAAGGTCAGTGGTTTTTTCAACAACCGAAGCCTTAAGCGACGGTAAGAGCGTGTTGATCAGCGCAACGCGCAGCGGCTTGAACGGCGCGACTGAGATTTGCGAACCGGCTTTGTTCATCACAGCTTCAACAGCGTCCATAACCGACAGCGCAACGGCGAACGGAATAATTTTAACCGTCGCAACAATTTGTCCGGATTCAGCGCGGGCATAGTTGGGGAGAGTCGCAACCGTAACCGACTCATCAATAGCGTTGATCGCGTTGATCAGGTCTGCCTTCAGTTGCACCACACCGTCGGCAGAGGCCGTGATGTTGCACCGCCCGGTAAAGGCATTGGTCTTAGCAACATCGTTGCCCAAGAGTCCCTCGGCAATCCTCTTGGCCGCCACATCTTCAGGCACATCTTCATCACCTAACACCGCCACAACAACGGCACGGGATCCGGCTTTCAACAGCCGGTCACAGTCTTCGGCTGTTAAACGCGTGCCTTTTTTGACCGTAAAGGTCTCGGTCTTGGTGGTGTGAGCGAGGATCGCGCCTTCCGCTTCAGCAACATTGAGTTCAGAAAATTTCACGGGCCGCCCCTAACCCTGGGCCTGGCGACGTTTCGCAACCACTTGCGCCAAAATTGAAACGGCGATTTCTGCAGGCGACTTGGCCTTAATGTCCAACCCGGCGGGGCCATGAATACGGTTCAGGTCTGCGTCGCTAAATCCAATCTCGCGCAATCGCTCCAGACGTTTGCCATGGGTGCGCCTGCTGCCCAACGAACCAATATAAAACGCCTCCGACTTCAGCGCTTCCTCCAAAGCCGGGTCATCAAGCTTGGGATCATGCGTCAACGTCACGACGGCCGTGCGAAGATCCGGCTTTAGTTTAACCATCCCTTCGTCCGGCCAGTCGGACAGAACAGTGATATCAGCCAAACGCTCCGCGCTGGCAAAAGCATCCCGGGGATCAATAATCGTGACGTCATATCCCGCTGTTTTGGCCATCGGCGCAAGCGCCTGGGCAATATGGACAGCCCCCACAATAATCATTCTAAAAGGTGGCCCATACACCCGCACGAACAAGGATGTGTTTTCAAGCACACCAGATATATCCGTTTGAATCATCTGCAAAACCGTTTCCATGTCTGCATCAGACACCGAAAGATCACCAACACGCTCAGAGCCAAAGCATAGGCATTGCTGACCCGTCTCGGTGTCCGTCACCGTCGCGCACGGCACTTTGTCAGCCAGGGCTTGACGGAGCGCTTTAAAGATATCGGTTTTCACGCGACCCGCTCCACAAATACATGAACCGTGCCGCCACAGGCGAGGCCAACCTCCCACGCCCTATCATTGGTCACACCGTATTCAAGACGCTTGGCTGTGCCGCTCTGGATGGTTTCAAGCGCGGCTTCAATCACAGCGCCCTCGATGCACCCGCCGGATACGGACCCGACGAAATCGCCATCTTCGTTAATGGCCAAATGACTGCCGACCGGACGCGGCGAAGACCCCCAGGTTTGAACCACCGTGGCCAACGCCGTCGCTTTACCCGCGTCCTGCCATTCCTCAATTTTTGTCAAAGGGTCCAACTCAAGATCAAGCATGGCGTGCGACGCTCCCGTCTCTTTTGTGA